>CALCVT010000104.1 GCA_937906495.1 uncultured Prevotella sp. | reverse complement strand
TTTTGTCGTTCTGCTCCTAAGAAAATGTTAAGCATTCATTAGTTTAGATGACTTCTAATATAAATGCCAAATCTTTTAGACGAACAGTAAGATTTTATAGACCAATTATGCTTTAGGCTTTAGCGTAGGTGTTCAATGTGGTCGGTAATTATGATTGAGGGGTTGATATTAACAAGATAACGAGGGTGCAGGTCTATAATCCTGCACCCTCGTTACATATATAAAAATGGAGTGTTATTCTTCAGCCTGGCTCACAGCAATCACAACTCGGTTGTCGTTGTTGTTTGCAAAGGGTTGTACGGTGTCGCCCTTACAGTCGGTATGAATGCGGGCAGCCTCGATACCATATTTATCAGTGAGCAGGCGGGCAGCCTCGTTTACACGTCGTTGAGCCACACGCATGTTAATTGATGCGTTTCCGGTGCCGGCATCGGCATATCCAACCAATTCAACTTGAGCTTCAGGATGTTGTTTGAGCCATTCTGCCAATTTGCGTAGCTTGCTCTCTTCAGTTTCCGAAGGCTTTGAACTGTTTATTTTGTAGAAAACTTCAATACGTTTGGTCACCACTTGCTTTTGGGGTTGAACCTCCGTTTCGGGTTTAGGTTCGGGTTTAGGCATGGGTGCTGGAGCAGGTTGCTCGTTGTGTTCGGGTAGTACGGGCACTTCTTCTGTTTGTTTGACAGCTTTTTTCTTATGTGCAAACTTGAAGTTCAGTCCGAGCATAGCTTGGAGTTGCCAGTCGCCTTTACCGTTAAGTTTTGTGTTAAAGCGGTCTTGCAAGTTGTTGGCTGTAACTTCCAGGTTAAGCCCTACGTTGCGTCCGAGTTCAGCTTCGAGCTGCATGCCTACTCTGAAACTGTGTACAAAGCGATCTTTGTTCCATCTGCCTCTTGTTTCCTTCTCGATGTTCTGCTGTACTTCAGCAGACATTGCTTCATTGTCCCAGGCATATCCAAATCCGGCACCTCCAATTAAGTAAGCATTGATAGTGTGGTTTTTATGGGGGGCAAACACGTTGCAAAGGTTAAGCATCAAGTCAAAGTTTGTATTTACGAACTTATAGTCATAGGTTTGGTTGGCTTTGGCCAATCCACCTTTTGCTTTGTATCCGCTAACGTTGATGCGTGCACCAATAGCCGGTGTGAGCATTCCACCTACGTTGAATACTCCAATCGGAGTAATGAGTTTACTTGCTTGATAGTTGGTAAAGGTTATCTGTGCACCCCCTTGCAAACCAATAAACATGTGAGGGTATTCCGATTTATCTGCCTTTGCGGGGGTATATTGTGCCGAGGCAGGTACTGCCACTGCAGCTGCGGCCAAGAGTGAGCCGAAAAGGGTTTTTAGCTTGGTCATATCGTTGGTTGTTGTTAGAGTAATGAGTGTAGGTTGGGCTAAGATGGTATGTAGCCTTTGTTGCAGTATTTCTGCTTAATTTTGGTCGTATGCATGCTTAGGGTAGTCGGTAGTAAAGTGTAGTCCTCTACTTTCTTTGCGTTGCATAGCCTGTCGGGTAATCAGGTATCCCACGTTAATCATGTTGCGCAGTTCGCAGATGTCGCGGGTAGCTTTTACACGTTTAAAGAGTTCTTCAGTCTCTTCGTAGAGTAGGTCGAGGCGTGTCCATGCACGTTTCAGTCGTAAATCAGAGCGTACAATGCCCACGTAGGCCGACATGATTTGTCCAACTTCTTTGGCATCTTGTGCAATGAGCACCTTTTCTTCGTTCGAGAGTGTACCCTCGTCGTTCCATTCGGGCACCAGGTCGTTGAAGGCATATTCGTCGATATGTTCCAGCGAGTGGTTGGCAGCAGCCTCGGCATATACCACGGCTTCAATCAGCGAGTTCGAAGCCAAGCGGTTACCGCCGTGTAGTCCGGTGCAGGAGCATTCACCAATGGCATAGAGCCGCTTGATGGATGAGCAGGCATTCAAATCAACCTTAATGCCCCCGCATAAGTAGTGCGCACAGGGAGCTACGGGGATGTATTCTTTGGTAATGTCAATGCCGATGCTCAGGCACTTTTGGTAGATATTAGGAAAATGGTGTTTGGTTTCCTCGGGGTCTTTGTGCGTTACATCCAGACATACGTGGTCAATGCCGTGAATTTTCATTTCCTTGTCAATGGCTCGTGCCACGATGTCGCGTGGAGCCAGCGAGAGGCGCTTGTCGTATTTCTGCATGAATTCCTCGCCGTTAGGCAAACGCAGAATGCCGCCGTAACCACGCATGGCTTCGGTAATGAGGTATGCCGGATGTGTTTCGCCATGGTGAAAAAGAGCAGTTGGATGGAATTGTATAAACTCCATGTCCTGCACGGTGGCCTTGGCACGGTAGGCCATGGCAATGCCGTCGCCCGTAGCAATGTTCGGGTTGGTAGTTGTAGCATAAACAGCTCCGCATCCTCCGGTACAAAGAACAGTAACGCGTGAAAGGATGGTATCTATCTTATTGGTGTCGGGGTTGAGCACGTAAGCGCCAAAACACTCTATATTGGGAGTACGGCGTGTTACTTCAACTCCTAAATGGTGCTGTGTGATGATTTCTACTGCAAAGTGATTTTCGAGCACGGTAATGTCCGGATGCATGCGCACGGCTTCAATAAGGCCACGTTGTATTTCAAAGCCAGTATCGTCGGCATGGTGTAAAATGCGGAATTCAGAGTGGCCGCCTTCGCGGTGCAAATCGAAGTTTCCATCCTGCTTTTTATCAAAGTGTACACCCCATTCTACAAGCCTCCGAATTCCTTCGGGAGCATTGTATACAACTTGCTTGACAGCGCGGGGGTCAGAAATGTAATCGCCAGCAATGAGCGTATCTTTTATATGTTTTTCAAAATCATCAACTTTCAAGTCGGTAACCGAGGCTATACCGCCTTGTGCTTTAGCCGTATTGGCTTCTTCAATGCTAGTTTTGCAAACGAGAGCCACCTTACCTTTGCCCGAGGCGGCTACCTGGAGGGCGTAACTCATTCCGGCCACGCCAGAACCTATTACAAGAAAATCAAATTTGCGTATCATCGCGGTGTCGCTTAAATTCTTTGCAAAACTACAAATGTTTTTTCGAAAAAACACAGCAGATTTCAAGAAATAGCTATTTTTGCAGCATATAGGCCGATGCCCAATGCTCTTTTTTGGTAAATTGCTGTAGCAAAACAGTGGTGTGTCGTGTCTTATATCATGAACAAACAATTCTTTATTTAATTATAACCTAACAACATGAACAAACTTAAATCCTTAATGCTGTTGTTGGTGGCATTGATTACTTTGCCGGCAATGGCTCAGCAACTCCCTCAGTTGCCGATGGACAAGAGTGTGCGTTATGGTAAGTTGCCCAATGGCTTGACTTACTACATACGCCACAATGCATTGCCTGAAAACCGGGCAAACTTCTACATCGCCCAAAAAGTAGGCTCGGTGCAGGAGGAGGAAAGTCAGCGAGGACTTGCTCACTTCCTTGAACACATGTGTTTCAATGGTACAGACAACTTCCCCGATGATAAACTCCTGAAGTTCTGCGAAAGAATCGGTGTGAAGTTTGGCGAGAACTTGAATGCTTACACGGCTACCGACGAAACTGTTTATAACATCGACGATGTGCCTGTAACCGAAAGCAATGTTGACTCTTGCTTGCTTATTTTGCGCGACTGGTCGGATGGTTTGACCCTCGACCCCAAGGAAATCGATAAGGAACGTGGCGTTATCCATGAAGAGTGGCGTATGCGTACCAGTGCCTCAAACCGTATGTTCGAGCGCAATCTTCCTGCTCTCTATCCCGGTTCACGTTATGGACTCCGCTTCCCGATTGGTCTGATGAGTGTTGTTGACAATTTTAAGCCGGCAGAACTTCGTGCTTATTATGAGAAGTGGTATCGCCCTGACCTTCAAGGTATTATTGTAGTAGGCGATATTGATGTTGACAAGGTTGAGGCTAAAATTAAGGCTACCTTCTCGTCAATCAAAATGCCCGCTAATCCCGTTGCTTACGAACATTATCCCGTTCCTAACAACAATACACCTATTTATATTATAGACAAGGATAAGGAGCAGACCACTGGTATTGTGCAGATTATGTTCAAGCAGGATCCTCTGCCCGACGAATTCAAGAATACGCCGGCTTACCTGCAGATGAACTACATCAATACCCTTGTTTGCAACAGCCTCAACGCCCGTCTCAACGAGTTGAGCCTGAAGGCCGACTGCCCCTTCCTTGGTGCAGGAACTCAGTATGGCAACTACATCATGTCGAAGACGAAGGATGCATTCAGTGTATTTATTTTGCCTAAACCCGGCAAGGATGCCGAAGCTGTTCAAGCCGTGATGCAGGAAATTGAGCGTGCCGCACGCTTTGGATTCACTGCAACCGAAATCAGCCGTGCCAGCGATGAGTTCATCAGTGGTATCGAAACTATCTATAACAACCGCGACAAGCAGAAGAACAGTTTCTATGTGCCGCAGTATGTACGTCATTTCCTTGAAGGCGACCCCATTCCCGACCTCGAAACCGAGTTCAATGCCTACAAGCAGATGGCACAGATGATGGCTCAGCAGCAAATGACTGCACCCGTAGCTTCGCAGGTTGTCAAGGCTTATGCAGCCAGCACCGACACCAACTTTGTATGTATGGCCATGTATCCCGACAAGGAAGGTGTAACTGTTCCTACTGTTGACCAGTTCAAAAAGGCTGTTGCTGCAGCCAAAACTGCTAAACTCGAGGCTTATGTAGACAATGTTAAGAATGAGCCCCTCGTTCCCTCGCTCCCGGCTAAGGGTAAGATTGTAAAAGAGGAGAAGGCCGACTTTGGTTACACTTGCTGGACTCTTCAGAATGGCGCACGCGTTTACTTCAAGAAGACCGACTTTAACGATTCTGAAGTACAGTTCAGAGCTACAAGCTTTGGTGGTGAAAGCAAAATTGCCGACAAGGATATTGTTAACATGAAACTCATGGGCGATATCATTGGCAGCACAGGTATTGGTAACTTTACCTCAACCGAACTTCAGAAGAAGCTTGCTGGTAAGCAGGCTAATTGCAACGTAGCATTGGGCCCTGTTACCGAAAACCTCATGGGTAGTTCTACTCCTAAAGACTTGCGTACGCTCTTTGAGTTGATTTACCTCCGCTTCCAGGCTCCGGCAAACGATGTTGATGCTTACAACAATACCATTGCTTATCTCAAGTCAACACTCGAAAACATCGAGAAAAACCCCCAGAAGGCTTTCAGCGATTCGCTTAACCTTACACTCTGGGGTCACAACATTCGTAAGGCTAACCTCAAGTTGCAAGACCTCGACAAGGCCGACTACAACGTAATCCGCCGTCTTTATAGTGAGCGCTTCAACGCTGCAGGCGATTTCGACTTCTTCTTTACCGGTGCATTCGATGTTGACTCTCTCCGTGCCTTTACCGAGCAGTACATTGCTCCGCTCAAGGGTGTAAAGAGCCGCGAAAAGTATGTTGACCTCAAGGTATATCCTGTTACAGGTGTTAAGAACAACCACTTCTATCGTTCAATGGAAACTCCGCAGGCTCAATTGGTACAAATCTGGACTGGTGCCAATCCTTATTCGCTGAAGGAGTCGTTCGTAGTAAGCACGTTGGGCGAAATCTTGACGCAGCGTTACCTTAAGAGCATTCGCGAGGATGGCGGTATGGCATATAGTGTAGGTGCTTCGGGTCAGGCCAGCTTTGGCGTACGCGATCAGTACACCATGCAGATTTATTGCCCCGTGAAGCCCGAAAAACTCGACTCAGCCCTCTTGCTCATGAAGCAAGGCATTGAGGACATCGCTGCTAAGGGTGTTACTGCCGAAGAACTTGAAAAGGTTGTGAAGTTCAACCTCAAGACCTATGCTGATGCACAGAAGAAGAACGGCTACTGGATGAACCTTATCAATGCCAAGGTAAGTTGGAACAAGGATGAGCACACTGGCTACGAGCAAATTGTTAAGAGCATCACCTCGAAGGATGTGCAAGACTTTACCAAGAAGGTGCTCCTCAAACAGAACAACTGCGTAACCGTTTCGATGCGTCCTACCGATATGACCGAGAATCACGGTAAGAAATAAGGTTTAGGCCTTAGTCTTAAATATGCAAGCCCCCGCGCTATATTGATAAGTTCATAGGCGCGGGGGCTTTTTTGCTGCTCCGTCGGCTAACACTATAAAGTGTAGCATGGGGCTGTGTGCAATTATGCTCTATAATTTACTGTCTTACCGAATCGAATAAAAAGATATCGGGAAGTTTAATCCGTTAAAGCCGGAAAACTTCCCGATATTTACAGTATTGTCCCGCCGGACAGGATGATGAGAGAGAACTGAAACCTGATTAAGGCATCCGGCTCCGGTAAAAGGCAAAATGAAGAGCCGGCAGCCTAAGGTCACAGCATGAGTGTTTAAAAGAGCGATTGTTTTACTTTAAAGGCGAGTGCCGCCGTTCGACACTCAAGATGGTTTATATCAGCGTTATTGATTGTTTTCGTTGGTCAGATGTTCAGCACTTGTTCAAGGAACTTATCGGTCATGTTTCCGGTTAAGTTAATAAGGCAGAATTGTTCGCGTTGCATAAACAGCACAATTTCTACAACATGCCCACCGTGTCGCCGCATGTAGAGCATGCGTTGGCCATTGTGTGCGTAGAGTTTATAGCGCTGAGGATTGCGTTTAGCCAGTTCGGCCGCCTTGTTGTAGCATTCGGTGGCATCGGCTGCTGTTTTGTTCACAACCATCCGTATTGATTTGAGTTGCGAAAGCACCTTTTTAGTTTGTCCGTCTTCCTCGACCGATGGTAGTTTGAGCATCCGTTCCATCATGAGCGGGCTTACGGTGATACACTCCAGTGCATGTTTCTCAGCATGTAGAGCCATGAAACGCGAGGCAAAATCTTCTTCCATTTGCGCCTGAACATTCAGTGCTGTCAGAAAGACGAAGAGCGTTGCTAACCAGTGTCTCATGTTTATTTTTCCTGATTAGATGTTTTGATGCCTCGTTCAGCGTATTTGCTGCGTATTGTTGAATCGGCAACAGCCGTCTGTGGTCCTTCCTTAAAGAGTTGGAGCGCCTTCATGCCAGCTTCGTAGGCTTTTTGCGGATCCTGATAGGAATCTTTATAAGCCGACTGGTTATAGTCCCAGGCAGCCGATTCATTTTCTGAACTTACACTAAAGGAGTGTTGTGCAGCTGTTCCGAGCAGTGTAACAATGGCTACAGCTGCTGCAGCGCGGTAAAGGGGGCGTAGCCTGATGGCTAAAGTCACCTTTTCGGCTTTAACAACTTTGGGAAGCTCTGGCTGCAGTTCGTTGTCAATACCTGCAGCTTTGAGCAGGCGGTTGTCAAAGTCGGCTCCAAGTCTGGTTTGGGCCTGCTGCTGTTCATATACGAACAAGGCCTTGTAGCGTACCAGTGGGGCGGGTATCTCCTTTTGGCTGAAGAATGCTCGCAGAATGCTTTCTTCCTCGGTCGAGGTTTGGCACTCCCAATAGCGTTCCAGGAGTTGTTCAATATACTTATAGTCCATAGTTCTCTATTTTCTCGTATTGGTTTCGAATGGCTTTGCGGGCTCTGTGGAGTGTTACCTTGAACGACTCTTCGGTCACTCCCATTACCTGTGCGGCCTCTTGGTAGCTTTTGCCTTCAATGTCGCGCAACTGCAAGGCTGTACGCATTTTTTCGGGCAAGGCGTTAAAGAGTTGGTTTACGCGTTGCAACTTTTCGTTGTGTTCGAGTTGCTCTTCGGGCGTGCGGGCATTGTCAAGAGCATCGGAACCGTCGATATCGAGCGGAAGGTTTGTATTTTCCTTCAGTGCCAGGCGGTCGAGTGCCATGTTCCGGCAAATGGTCAGGCAGTAAGCCTCGAGGTTTGCTACGTTTCCTAACTCGTTGCGTTTGTTCCACACGCGAATAAGCGTGTCTTGGGTCAGGTCCTCCGCCTCCTGCGTATTGAGCGTGATGCGAAGGCCCAATCTGTAAATTTTGTCCTTCAGCGGGAGCAGGTCTTGGCGGAAATCTATCTGTTTCATTGGAACTCTCTAAATGGTAGACGGCTTAAGGGGCATAAAGTTACAGCCGAAGTACATTTTTTTTTCGATTTTTTTTTAGCCCTCCCTTGCGGTAATATCCAGGCTAAATTTTGTGGCAGCGCAGCAACACGTGCGATCCATCGGCAAGCGTGGTGGCAAAGAGGTAGATGTTGCCCCCTTCGCGCAGTTTCAGTTTTTTGCGCAGCGCATCGACTGTAGCCGGAAAATTACGTACCGTTAGGTTAGCCTGAGGAGTTGAAGAGCGGAGCGCTCGTAGGTCGGCTTTTCCAAAACTGTATACCGACTCTATGCAGAACGAACGTCCGGGAAAATCGGGAATTGCCTTATTCGAGGTATAAAGGTGTGAGTTGGGATGCAGTTTGTCGAGCCCCCAGCGTTGGCCAACTATTTTAAATGCTCCGGCTTTGAGTACGGCAGGCCCCGGTTCGTAAAGGTAGGTTTCCGGGGTGGCGGTATAGTGTGGCTGAGCCTTGGCTTCGTCGGTTTCGGTAAATAATAAAGAGGTATCTCCCTCGTGTGCTATAATCAAAGGTTCCGAACCATTATAGGCATTGCCTGCAAACTGCTTGCCCAACGCAGCCCATAAATCAGGGTGTGCAAGTACCAGCAAAAGGTCTTTGCATTCGCCGCCTACACTAACTACATGTACTTGAGCCACACAGTCCAGCGAACGGATGGCTCCGGTTATGTCGAGCATGGTAGAGAGTTTGAGCATGACTACCGAGGCCTTTTCCAAAAGTAGTGGGCTAAGTGTGCAGACGTCGGGTTCGCAGTCTTCAATCAGTACAGTTTTGCGTCCGGCACCATCGCGGCGTGCAGGATCGAGAAACAGCAAGTCGGTTGCAGGCATGGTATGCAGATAATTTACCCCGTCGGCACATACCACTTCGGCTTGATTAAGGTCGAGCAGCGGAAAATTGTGGCGTGCCAGTTCGCAAAGCGATTCTTGTTGTTCTACATAAACAGCGTGGGCAAAGTGGCGGGCAATAAATGAGAAGTCAACCCCCAGGCCGCCCGTAAGGTCGGCCATCGACAATGGATGATCAGGCAGAGCATCCATCAGTTTTTTTACCACTCCGGCTTTGTAGCGAGCAGCTTGCTCGCCCGAGCATTGTTCCAGGGCCAGCCGGTGCGGGTAGACCAGGTTGTCGATGGCTGCCCAGGTGGGTACCTTGTGGCGCAAGCGTTGCCAGCCCTCAGCCTGGCGCAGCACGTAAGCAACGTCGATATCTGAACGTCCGGCCAGTTGAAGGGCCAGTTTCTCAACAGGTATGTTTCGTAATTCTTTCATGTTGCAAAGGTAGCTGAAGCCCGACATTCGGCAAAACAAAACAGGCAGCTTCGTTGCAGGCTAAGCCTCAAGGTGGTGAGGTGGGGGCTGAGCCGATGGGCGCGGCCGATGCTGCTGATAGCATAGCCGGATGTAAAAAAAGTCAGCAGCCATGTGTAAAGTTTTAAACACCCGTTGTTGATAGGATTCGAAAGGGTAGCGATATGCCGTTGCTGAAAGGCTTGCGGAATGGGTATGCCTTGTTGTAAATCAACGCTTTACTATCGGGTCGTTGAACTGCAAAAATGCAGGAAGTGCATGGCTGTAGCAGTTTTTTTTCAAATCGTGCAAAAAATTTTGCCCATTCAAAATAAAGGTCTACCTTTGCTGTCGATAAAACATAGAAAAAGCATGTTGAAAGGATTCCAGCACATTCAGCGCAGGAGTTCTTTCGGTTTTTTTTTATCTGTTACGCTCGCTGCGAACAGACTGGAAAACAGAAATAATACCAATCAATAATTATGGCTTACATGACTCAAGAGGGCTACGATAAAATGGTAGCCCAGCTCCGTCACATGGAATCAGTTGAACGCCCTGCCGCCTCGGCAGCTATTGCAGAGGCCCGCGACAAAGGCGACCTTTCAGAAAACAGCGAATACGATGCAGCCAAAGAAGCCCAGGGTATGCTTGAAATGAAAATCAACAACCTTAAAGCTGCCATTGCCGAGGCTAAGATTATCGATGCCACCAAGCTGCGTAGTGATATCGTACAGATACTCTCGACCGTAGAAATGAAAAATGTGAAGAATGGTATGGTTATGAAATATACCATTGTAAGCGAAAGCGAGGCAAACCTGCGTGAGGGTAAAATATCGTCGACCACTCCTATTGCTCAGGGCTTGCTTGGCAAAAAGGTGGGCGATATTGTAGAGGTAAAGATACCGCAGGGTATAATCAACCTTGAAATCCTCAACATTTCGGTAGGTTAGCAGTAGGGTGTGCTACGTACAAACGAGTTTGCTGCCTCCGGCTTGTAATAACTAATAAATAACCAAACTTTAACCCCCATAAGCACCAATCGCATTATGACTATCTTTTCGCGAATTATTGCGGGCGAAATCCCCTCGTATAAGTGTGCTGAGAACGACAAGTTCTACGCTTTTCTCGACATCAACCCGCTGGCACAAGGTCATACTCTTGTTGTGCCTAAACACGAAGTTGACTATTTGTTTGACCTGACCGACGAGGAACTTGCCGATATGGTTATTTTTGCCAAACGTGTGGCTGCAGCCATCCGTAAGGCTTATCCTTGCACTAAGGTGGGTATGGCTGTGCTCGGGCTCGAAGTGAATCATGCACACATTCACCTGGTGCCTCTTCATAGCGAAGGCGATATGGATTTTAGAAAACCCAAACTTCAGCTTTCGACCGAAACAATGCAGGAAACAGCAAATAACATTTTACAGGCTTTTGAATAACGGCTCTGATTGCCGGTTTGATAAAGGGCGGATCCGGTATGCAAACGTGTATACCGAATCCGTCCTTTATGGTTATATCAGCTGCAGCAAACTGCAGCTGATAAGTGTATTATAGCAAACGGGTGCAACAACCGGCTATACATAATGTCAGTTGCCGCACCCGAAGTGAGCGTATTTACTTCATTTCCTTAATCAGGTAAATTTGTGTTGGCAAGTGGTCAGAGTAGCCATTGAGCCAAACCCCGCCGGCATGGGTGCGTAGCGGATTGCCCTTGTAGCGCCCCTCTTGCTGGAAAAGGTAGTCGCGCATAAAGATGGCGTGCTGGTAGAACTTAAGGCTCGTACGGTCTTTGCCTATAAGGTTGCCGTTAACAATAATCTGGTCAAAAAGGTTCCACTGCCCGTTGTAAAGCAAGGTGCCTTGTCCAACCTTGTAAAGTGTATGATGCCAGGGGTTATAAAGGTCGGTTGGCTTGTTAACCTTTTTCATGTCGTTTTTGCATCCCAGTTGTTCGGCAATGCTCTTGTTGGCAGGGTCGTCGTTAAGGTCGCCCATAATAACAACTTTGGCTTCGGGATTTTGCTGGAGCAGAGCATCGGTCAGTTTGCGCACTTGGAATCCGGCACGCTGGCGTATTTCGTCGCCTGCACCACGCGAGGGCCAGTGGTTTACGATGAAGAACATCTTTTCGCCAGCCAATCTACCTTCCATCACCAGAAAACCGCGGGTAATGTGTGTGGTGTCGCCTTTGAGGTCATCGTAGGCGCATACCTTGCCATCGTTGTTGGTGTAGAATCCGAGCAGTGGATCGTCAACCTTTCCGCTCTCAGCATAGTAATAGGGCACCAGCATGCAGTTTTCGTATTTGAAAAAGCGCGGATTGTAAAAAAAAGAACATTCAATACCGCGGCGGTCACGGCTCGGAATGGTGATGTATTTATAGCCTCGCTTGGCAAGAGCCGGCTGCTTGAGCAGGTCTTCAAGCACTCGGTGATTTTCAACTTCCGAAAGTCCGATTACAGCCGGCCCTGCAGGCAATTTATCGGTACAGAGTTCAGAGAGCACACGAGCCATGTTGTGCAGTTTGGCTTCATACTTCATTTTATTCCACTTATTCTTGCCATCGGGTAAGTATTCGTAATCATTTTTCCCGGCATCGTGGATGGTATCGAAGAGATTCTCCAAATTATAAAAGGCCACTCCGTAAAGGGCATAGCGTTTGGTTTGCTCGCTTTGTGCCCGTGTGGTTAACGGGCTGAGCGTAGTAAACGAGCAGAGCGCCAAGATGGTTAGCGCTAAGGGTAAAAAGAACTTTTTCATAAAGCGTTAGAATGTTTCGGCGCAAATTTCCTAAAAAAAAACGACATCCTGTGCACTCTTATTAAATATTCATACATTTGTCAAAGGGTTCGTTGCTTTTTTTCGTACATTTGCATCGAAAATAATTATAGCGGTTAAAACGGAATAGACAGAAGGATTAAAGAGAAGCCCCTCCCCGACGTAAGCCAAACAATGTGGGGAAACTACTTTTTAACCCTGTATTTTCGTCCCCTTAACCCAAAAATCAAAATCCCAATATGACAAAAGGTGTATTACTTACGGCGGGTGCCCTGCTCATGGCTTCGGCCTCGTGGGCGCAAACACCCGTTGACACCCTGGAAGTGCTGGACAACGCAGACTTCACTTTCACGGAGTCGCAGCTTGACGAGGACAATGATGCATCCCAAACGGTATCAACTATTACCGGTTCTAAAAACGACCCTTACCTTTCAGAGGTGGGCTATCTGTTCAGTCCGATGCGCTTCCGAGTACGTGCCTACGACAACATGTATAATAACTATTACATGAACGGCTTGCAGCTTAATGACCTGGAACTCGGACGTTTTGGTTATAGCATGGTGGGCGGTATGAACGATGCTGTGCGTAACCAGGAAGGTGTTACGGCCTATGGCTATAACCACTTTGGTATGGCAGGCATTGGTGGGGCCACCAGTGTGAACACACGTGCCAGTCAGTTTGCACAAGGTTCTAAACTAACACTCTCGGGCACAAACCGCAACTACGTGGCTCGAGGCATGTTTACGCATGCCACAGGCTTGTTACCCTCAGGTTGGGCCTTTGCCGGCCTTATCGGGTATCGCTGGGCCAATGAGGGCGTAATTGAAGGAACATTCTATAACTCGCTTTCTTTCTTCCTTTCGGCCGAAAAGCGCTTTGGCGACAAGCATGCCCTTTCGCTCGTAGCCTTTGGCTCTCCTACTGAACGTGCACAGCAAGGTGCTTCGACTGAGGAGGCTTATTGGTTAGCTAACTCGCACTATTATAACCCCAACTGGGGATATCAGGGCGGAGAAAAACGTAATGCACGCGTGGTGAACGACTTCGAACCAACAGCTATCCTGACCTGGGACTGGAAGATTAAAGACCAGATGAAACTCACTACGGCTGCCGGATTCAAGTACTCCATGTATAGTTCTACAGCTCTGAGCTGGAGCGGTGATGCCTACGACCCGCGCCCCGACTACTACAAAAACTTGCCCAGTTCTATATTCGATGTGTGGGATCCCGAAAAGAATAATCCCGAATATCTGGCTCAAAATCCTTACTTGCTCGAGCAGTATAACACCGTCAAGGACTTTTGGCTTGCATCAAAGGCCAACCGACAGATAAACTGGGACCGCATGTATTTTGTAAACCGCCAAAACGAGGCTGCAGGCGGTGAAACGCTCTATTATCAAGAGCGCCGTCATAACGACCAAATGGTATTTGCCTTTAATACGGCATTAAATCACGAGGTTAACCGTAACCAGAAATATACCCTCGGCCTTTCGCTGAATACAACCAAGGGTATGCATTACAAAACCATGGCCGACCTTTTGGGCGGACATACCTTTACCGATATAGACAAGTTTGCGGCAAGCGACTACGGTATTAACAGCATCGAAGCCCAAAACGACCTGCGCCACCCCAACCGTAAAATCGGCGTGGACGACAAGTTTGGATATAATTACAACATCTTTGTAAACAAGGCCCGACTTTACGGACTTTACGAACTTAAACAAGGTAACTTTACCTACAATCTCAGCGCTTTTGCCGAGGGTACAACCATGGAGCGCGAGGGCTTGATGCAAAATGGCCGTGCTCCCGAAAACTCTTACGGAAAGAGCGGAAAAGCCTACTTCCTGGGCGGAGGCGGACGCTTTGGTCTGACGTATCGTCCTTCGGGTTCGCACATCCTGAATGCCAGCTTTGGTATGGAAAGCAACGCTCCGCTTGCACGAAACAGTTTCGTGGCACCGCGTATGCAGAACAATTTTGTTCAGAATCTTACCAATGAGCAGATATTCAATGCCGAGGCTTCTTACCAGTTTCGCTTTGGTAACTTCTCGGGTAAGGTTACGGGCTACTACACCCGTTTTAACAATGGTGTAGAGCAAACAGCCTTCTACAACGACCAGCAGTCGCGCTTTACTTACCTCACGATGAGTGGCATTGACCGCGAACATTATGGTGTGGAAGCAGCCTTTAAGTATAACATTACTTCAAACTTTGCCATCAACCTGACAGGTACTTATGGCGAAGCTAAGTATGTAAACAATCCCTTGGCCGAAGTAAATTACGAAGGAATGAAAGGCTCGACCATCAAAGCGCTCAACGTTTGGAAAAACCCCGTAACCGGCGAAAACATGCCTCTGCGTGTAATAGCTAATGGCATGCGTGTAAACGGAACTCCCCTTGCTGCTGCCAGCATTGGCCTTTCGTACAATACAAACGGCTGGTTCTTCGAAGCCAACCTCAATTATTACGATCGCGTATATGTTGACTTTTCGGAGTATCGCCGCTTAGGCAATATCTCGAAGTATTATATTTCGAGTACCGAGCCGAACCTTACTTACGACGTTACTAAGGCTGAACTCAAGGAGAATGGTGGCGTATTGTACGATAAGCAGGGAAATGTGGTAGATGCATATGCAGCCAAGCAGGAAAAGTTTGATGGTGGCTTTATGCTCGATGCCTCAATAGGTAAGTACATCCGTTTGAAGCGAGGCAAGAGCTTGAGCATTAACCTCTCGATGCAGAATATAACAAATAACCGTAATTTGCGCACCGGAGGTTATGAGCAGAACCGCGATGACTACTATCAGACTGGCGTTGCCAAGGCTTATCGTTTCTCTAAGAACTCTAAGTACTACTACGCCAATGCGTTTAACGCCTTCTTGAATATTGGCTTCAAGTTCTGATTACCGGCAAACGAACCGCTGCTTACAACGCCGCTTAGGGCCGAGGTGTAAGTTTGCGGCAACGTGCTAACATCAACAATCATTCAAAACAATCCAGTCAATGTGCCGGCGTGCCTTGTGAAGGCACCCGACACAAAGACAGGGTCCTGAATACAAATTATGAACAAGTTCCTCAAATTTATGGTGGCAGTGCTGACCTTCGGAAGCCTTACTGCGTGTATGGACGATTATGACGAACCCAACACCGACGACTATCTGATAACGAGCCCCACGTCTATTGGCGAAGTTAATTATTCCATAGCCAAACTTAAACAGGATAAAAGCAGCCTTTTTGCCCAGACCAACGCCTTTGAACAGGTGAAGGAAGATCTTATACTCGAGGGAGTAGTGGCAGCCAACGATTGTGGAGGAAACCTCTACCAAACCTTGCTTATCCGCCATATCGATACCAATAAGCCTGCCGATGATCCCAGTCGCGATCAGGCCATAGTATTGGCTGTTAAGCACACCTGGCTCACCCCTTACTTCCCCGTGGGACAACGCATCAAGGTTAACCTTAAAGGCCTTTATATTGGTGTGTATTCAAAACTGCCTAAAATAGGTCAGCCTTACTACACCAGCAGCGGTAACCTTAGATTGGGCCCGATTTTGCTGCAACTTTGTCAAACAAACATTGAACTGGTAGGTAAACCCGAGCCTTCGTGTGCGGAGTGTCAGCCCATTGAGCGTTCACCCGAGTGGCTGCGTGCTTCAGAAAACAAAACTCCGCAAAATTATCCGCAGCTTGTAACCGTTAAAGGCACGATTGCCGAAGCTGATGGCAAAGCCATCTTTGCACCCGAAGAACTTCAGGATGCCGGATATGGTGTTGACCGCACGCTGACCAATGCTGTGAATAATACAAAGGTAACCATCCGTACTTCGACCAAGAACGACATTGCCTTTACCATCATGCCTCAGGGCGAACACAGCTATACCGGATTGCTCAGTATTTATAATAACTGGCAGATACAGCTCCGTTCGGTAGACGACATCAAGTAGTATTTACAATAACAAATGCAATTATAATGAAAAAGTATGTTCTTTCACTGGCCGCAGCATTGCTGACGCTTGGTTTTACAGCCTGCGAAGATGTTCCGGCTCCTTATGAAATCAATGGTGAGGAAACTGAAAGCAATACCATTCTCAGCGAGACCTTCTCTAACTCGCTTGGCGAATTCTCTACCATTTGTACCGTTGGCGATTTCCCTTGGAACTGCAATTTTGGCTGTGTGCAAACCACCTCGTATGTTGATAAAGATGGCGATGGTGTAAAAGAAAACCATCCGGCCGACAGTTGGCTCATCTCGCCCCATATGAACCTTTCGAAGGTCGAGAATGCCCACATCAGTTTCGAGTATATCTTGCGCTATGCCAATGCCAACGAACTCAAAGACTTCTATCAATTGCTCATCAGTAAGGATTACAGCGGCCGTCCCGCAGATGCCAACTGGACAGCATTGGAGTACAACCAAGAGCAAGGTTCCGACTGGGATACCTGGTACAAGTCGGGAAACATTGATATTCCTGCAGAATTTATCGGACAGGAAAATGTAACTATTGCGCTACGCTATCGTGCAGAGAGCAAGGGTGCTACCTGGGAAGTAAAGAACCTCAAGGTTGAAAAGGGAGCCGGTGACTACAAGCCCGGTGCTACCCCCGACCCCGAAACTCCCCCCGTTGGAGGTAACAATATTCTGGAAAACAGTGACTTTGAACTTTGGACCGCTGCCGGACAGCCCGAGGCATGGATTTCGACCACTACTGCAAGCTCTGCCAAGCTTAGCCAAAGCGAGGATGCACATGGTGGAAAATATGCCGTGTTGGTAGGTTCGCACGAAACGCTGAATAAGCGTCTGGCCTCAAAGGAATATACTCTTAAGCCCGGTTCGTACACTATGTCGTTCTATGTCAAGGGTGAAGGACAGGTGCGTCCCGGTTATTGCCTGGTGGGCGAAGATGGTAAAATTCCCAGTCAGAACGGATACATCTACGGTGAACATGCATCGTCAACAGCCAATGAATGGACTCAGGTGACCTATGCTTTTAAACTTGACAAGCAGACCAAGGTGAACTTCGTGGTGATGAACCCCAAGAAGAGCAATTTTGCTGAAGCATCCGACAAATTGATTGACGACTTTACGGTTACAACGGCCGATGGCGGACTTGCCGAAGGCCCGTCGCAGCCCGAGCCCGATCCCACCCCCGGCGAGGCAATCTTTACCGAGTCGTTTGCAGGCGGACAAGGCAATTTTACAATCGATACCAAGGTGAATGCCGGAAATCTGGAATACATCTGGAACCACGACTCACGCTACAGCTGCATGAAAGCATCGGCTTTCTTCAACAATGAGTCGCACCAGAGTGAAAGTTGGCTCATATCGCCCGTTGTAGACCTCAGCAAGAGTGCTGCCCCCGAACTTTCGTTCGAGCATGTGTTCAATAAAGGAGATGTAAACAAGATGAGCGAGCAACTGACACTCTATGTAAAAGCTGAAAACAGCGAGTGGAAGCAACTGCCCATAGCAACCTATTCTTCGGGAACCAGTTGGTCTGACTGGACTATCTCTACTCAGAGCCTTGCAGCTTATAAAGGAAAGAAAATTCAGTTTGCCTTTGTTTACAAGTCGGAGCAAGCTTCATCAGGTACGTGGGAAGTAAAGAATGTAACTGTTAAGTAAATATTCGCAAACCATATTATCTATCGTCATCGGGGTCAACCTCGGTGACGATTATTTTGACTATGACACTTTGTAAATACATCTACAGCAGCCTGCTTGGTGTAGTCTGTACTGTAGGCTTTCTTTTGGTATCGTGCGATAGCGGGGATGATATCAACTTTGGTCAGTCGGGTGGGGGACAAGTAGTTAACCCCGGTAAGAATATAACCAGCCGTATGGAAACGCCCCAGGTGCTGACCGATGGTTCGACAGTTCTGGTATCGCATTTCACGACCGAGAATAATGGCCGTGAAGTGATGACTTACTCGCTCGAGTATGATCGTAACAAACTCCATTCACGCTGGATTGCTTTTCGTTTTGACGGAGATACACGTGCAAAAAATGTGAGCCGTTCCGACGAGCCCTTTGCCGATGATCCTCAACTTTCGTCCGACCTCAAGATTGGGTCGTCAGGGTTTGGCCGAACATATAATAGAGGACATCTTTGTGCCTCGGCCGACCGTCTTTATTCCCGCGAGGCCAACAACAATACCTTTTACATGAGCAACATGTCGCCCCAACTTGCATCCTTCAACCAAGGTTATTGGATAACTCTCGAAGGTGTTGTACAAAATTTAGGGCGCAATGCCTCGTTTTCAGATACACTCTATGTTGTAAAGGGCGGAACTATAGCCAATCATCAGGTGAGTAACTGGGTGAGTCGTCCTAACGGCAAGAAAGTGGCAGTTCCCAAATATTATTACATGGCTTTACTCAAGGTAAAGAATAATACCTATTCGTCTATAGCCTTTTGGATGGAGCATAAGGAGTATGGTTATACCTATAAAAAGCCAGCCCCCAAGTCGGTTATAAAAAAGCACGCAGTGAGTGTCAATCGTCTTGAGGAACTTACGGGAATTAACTTCTTTCCCAATTTGCCAGCCAAGCAGGAAGAAAGCATCGAAGACCAACTCATACCCGGTAACTGGGGATTTTGAGTAAGAAGCCTCTGACTGCATATCCCTTTGGCACGTGTATGTGACCAAAAACGCTGTGTAAATATTCAGCACGAGGGCGTAAACAACTTTGCATTTCATGGCGTGCGCTGTAAAAAACGAATCGGGTAACTACATAACTGATACCATAGGTAGTCAAACAAGCCTATAAGTTCGCACATAAAGCCTAAAGTTGTGCATTTATACCCACATTTTTCGCTTAAATGTTTGTTCGTGTTAGGAATAAGCATTACTTTTGCAGTCGAAAGAAGAAACATCATCATTAATATCTAAACAAGAAACTATGTCTGATATTGAAGCAAAAGTAAAAGCTATCATCGTTGACAAGCTGAGTGTTGACGAGTCAGAAGTTAAGAACGAAGCCAGCTTCGCTAACGACCTTGGCGCAGATTCTCTCGACACTGTAGAGCTCATCATGGAGTTCGAGAAGGAGTTCGGCATCACTATTCCCGATGACAAATCTGAGAAGATTGCTACCGTAGGTGACGCTATCGCTTACATCGAAGAGAACGTCAACAAGTAATTCTTGTTCTACGACACTCTAAGCACAACACTTAACGTTTAACGTTCCGCGTCTGCGTCACACCCTTGTGGATAGTGATGATGGCTGGTGCGTTAAACGTTAATTGTTTAATATTCATTTATTCCCCGCGCAATTGTTTCACAATGCTGCACTCCGAGGGGTAAAGTTAACCGGTACCGGTTTGATTTAGCAGATTAGTAGGACCCCATAGCTGTAGGCATACTAATCTCCTAAATGTGTGTCAGTAAACTTTGCTTCAACGAGGACGGCCGCAATATTCAACAAACATCCGTATGGAACTCAAAAGAGTAGTAGTAACGGGCCTTGGAGCCCTGACCCCTGTAGGCAACAATGTATCCGAAACCTGGGAAAACATAAAGAATGGTGTAAGTGGCGCTGGCCCTATCACTCACTTCGATGCCTCTCTGTTCAAGACTCAATTTGCCTGCGAAGTTAAAAACTTCAAGGCTACCGACTTTATCGATCGTAAAGAAGCCCGCAAAATGGACCTTTACGAACAGTATGCTCTGGTTGCAGCTATGGAGGCAATCAAAGACTGTGGCTGGGATCTTGAAAAGGTCGACAAAAACCGCATCGGCGTAATCCTTGGTGTTGGTATCGGTGGTATTCACACCTTCGAAGAGGAGGCTGGATATTATGCCGTGAACAAGGAGAATGGTCCTAAATTCAACCCCTTCTTCATTCCGAAGATGATTGCTGATATAGCCTCCGGACAAATTTCAATCCAGTATGGCTTCCATGGTCCGAACTACACCACCACTTCGGCTTGTGCATCTTCAACCAATGCCATTGCCAATGCTTTCGACCTTATTCGCTTAGGCAAGGCCGATGCTATCGTAACCGGTGGTGCTGAGGCTGCTATTTGGCCCTGTGGCGTAGGTGGTTTCAATGCCATGCACGCACTTTCAACCCGCAACGACGATCCTGAACATGCATCGCGTCCGTTTAGCGCCAGCCGCGACGGCTTTATCATGGGCGAGGGCGCAGGTATTCTTGTACTTGAAGAATTGGAGCATGCTAAGGCTCGTGGTGCTAAAATATATTGCGAAATTGCAGGTGTGGGCATGTCGGCTGATGCACACCATATTACAGCATCTCATCCTGAAGGACTTGGTGCGCACCTGGTTATGACTGCTGCCCTCGAGGATGCAGGCATGAAGCCCGAAGATATTGATTACATCAACGTGCATGGCACTTCAACTCCCGTAGGCGATATTTCAGAAGTTAAGGCTATTACCAAACTCTTTGGCGAGCATGCCTATAAACTTAATATCAGCTCTACCAAGTCGATGACCGGTCACCTGCTTGGTGCTGCCGGTGGTGTTGAAGCGCTCATTTGCTGCCTTTCGGTAATGGAAGACGTAGTTCCGCCTACCATCAACCACGCAGACGATGATCAAGATCCTGAAATCGACTACAACCTAAACTTCACTTTCAACAAGGCCCAGCACCGCACCATTCGTGCTGCTCTTAGCAACACCTTTGGTTTTGGTGGTCACAATGCCTGCTGCATCGTGAAGAAGTATAACGCCTAAACACGAGACAAAGTCCCTTCCTTCTGCCCGTTCCCTTATAGGAAAGGTTGGGCTGGGAAGGGACTTTGCTGTAAGTATGCTATGATATTGAACTTATTTGACCGCATGAAACTCCCATTCCGCAAGAACAAGGAGTTCTTGACGGCTCTTTATAATATCCTCGGCTTTTATCCGCATAATATCGAGGTGTACCGCATAGCCTTCTCGCACAAATCGCTTTCATACCGTAATGAAAACGTCAATAAAGACCGTAAAGGCCGGGAACGTAAGCAGCGAAGCGATAATGCTTCGAAGCCACTTAACAACGAGCGCCTCGAATATTTAGGTGATGCCGTGCTCGAAACCGTTGTGAGCGACATCCTTTTTCGTCATTATCCTAACAAGCGCGAGGGTTTCCTAACTTCAACGCGTTCCAAAATTGTACAGCGCGAAGCACTGAACAGACTGGCTGCCGAAATGGGGCTCGAACAGCTTATACAAGCAGCGCAAGGCACGCGCATGGCGCATACCAACATTGGCGGAAATGCTTTTGAAGCACTTATGGGAGCCATCTATCTGGATCGGGGCTTCCAGTATTGTCATTGGTTTATATCCAACCGCGTTATAGGTCACTTTGTCGATTTGGATAACGTAGCCCAAAAAGAAGTAAACTTTAAAAGCAAACTCTTGGAGTGGAGCCAAAAGAACCGCATCAATATCAACTTTCGCGATGTGGCTAACGATGGTAACGAAAAAGGCTTCCGTACAATCATTACCCTCGAAGGTATCAGTTTGGGACATGGTACCGGACGTTCTAAAAAGGAAAGTCAGCAACTAGCATCCAAAGAAGCTTTAACACGCATGCGTCGTGATGAAAAAGTATACGACAGCATTTTCCGGGCTAAGGAGAAGCGTACAGCCATGGAGGCCGAAGAGTCGTTTGCTTTGCCTAAAATCGACGAGATAGAGGCTTCTATCAGTAAGGATATACAGCGCAACAGAAGTAAAAACACCGATACACCGGTGCTCGAAAAGCCTGCAGGTAACCGGGCTGCGCTTGAGTCGGATTTGGCATATAATACGGCATATGATGAAAATGCTGATTTCGAAGTAATCGATGCGCCTCCTGTTGAGCATATCCTCACTGCTGCCGACTATGAAGCCAAAGGTATTCCAGCTCCGCCGATGGAGAACGAACTTGAGGCGGCAGAAGAGAGGGAAAAAGCTTCGCGTCGCAAGCGTCATGCACCCAAAACCGTTAACGAAGCCGTCAAAGGATTTAAAAAGAAAGGGAGCGATGCGGAACAGCCTGCCAAACAATCAGTCAATTCTCAGGTAAATAAATCAGAGGTAACTCAACCTGCAGAGAAGGATAATCAGGCTAAGCCCACACAGCAACCTAAGGTTGAAGGAGAGGTCGAACAGCAGCAAATTCTGAGGAAAGAACTTGAAAATCAGCCTGCTGAAAAATCCAAAAAATCTTTGGAAGCTGCTAAGTGCTCAACTCGTAAAGAAGAGCAGCCGATTGATTCAGTAAACGAACCTGCTCAAATTTTACAATCGGCAGGTGAAGAGCATCTCTCGGAAAATCAAACGGCACTTCCCGAAAAAGTACTTCAAGATGCGTTGCGTCAAGCTTCGGAGACAGCATTTGCTACGGTGCAAGCCCCCGATAATGCTCAAGGAGAGCCTTGCTTGTCTTACTTATTGGCAGCTGTTTCGGCTAAGGCTGAAGAACGTGAGCAGCAAACAACTTCTGTAGAGCAGCAAACCGCAGTTTCTTCAACCGAACAAGATGCAGATATCCCCTCGGATACTACTCTTGCAGATGAAGTTTCTGAACTCGCAGATGAAGTTTCTGAACCTGCAGATGAAGTCTCTGAACCTGCAGATGAAGTTTCTGAGCCTGCAATGGAGGAAACAGAGCAAAGTGAAGCAAATGTAGAAACTGCCGGAGCTAATCAGGTAGAAGAAGTTGCTGAGACCGAAGCCGAAGACATTAAGCCCGAATTGACTGAAGTTCTTACCGAACAGGTTGACGTGCGGGGTAGTAAGGAAGGTGAGCAACCTGCTTTAGAAGCTGCCGTGCCCGAAAAGCAGTCAGTAAACGATACTGATGACGTGTCGACTACTGCCATTTGCGACCTTACGGCCGGGCTTCCCGAGGACGAAGAATTCCATGCTATAGCCAGTCAGTTGATATCCGATACTCAAATAATCTCTTTCCCCATAGATGAGGTAAATGAAGATGCAGAAGATGGAGTTGCCAATGTTTTAACATCAACTTGTAAAAATTCAAGCCCTGCACTTCCTGAGGTTGAAATAAGTAATGGAGCGGACTACGACGATTGTGAAGATACCCCTATGGCATTGGCCATTACTCAGGTCACAATTCCTGCCGATTCTGAAGAAGATGTCTTAAGTCAGGATATTTGTATGGGCGGATCAGCTCTGTGCCCGCCAACATCCGATGCAGATGCAGCAAAGGAAGAACCTGCAGCAGAAATGACTGCAAATTCTAAGCCCGAATCAGTTGTTACACATTCCGAAAAAATAGAGCAGCAGGATTTTATAATTACGAAGGATTTGATTCCTGTTGAGTCGGAGCAATTCAATTCGCCACGGGATGAAGACCGCAAGCAAGCAGCCTGCTCTTTGCAATCCGACGCGGTGATGCCTAAATTGCGCCACTTGTCATTGGATGACTTCGTTTTTGGAATGAATAGCGAAGGTGCTAACGCAGACATTCAGACAGACGAAGCCGAAGTTCAAATGCCTAAAAACCGGAAACCGCGTCGTAAACGTCGCAAGCCGACTGCAAAGCCCTCGGAAGTAGCAGAGGCTGCAACGCAAGAAACTTCGGTAAAAACGGCAAAAACCTCTGTGCGAAGCAAAGGTGCGAAAACCGAAAATGCGGTGCGCAATACGTCTAAAGCCAAGGAGCAACAACCAAAGGCTAAAACCGATGCACAGTCAGCTGGCCATATAGAAGGGAAAAATGCCCAGTCTAAGCCGCAGCGCCGTCATCGCCGTCCAGGCCGAAAGAGCGAAGCGTAAGTAACGCCTAAAGCCAATAACACCTAAGGGGGTCGGCATCTCATTTTTTGAGATACCGGCCCTCTTTTGGCTCATTCATATCGGTATCCGTTATATAAGACTTCTATTTTTTTAATCCAGTTATACCCATGTCTCAACATCCTCTTAGCGATTTTCAATATTGTCCGCATTGTGGTGCAGCCACATTTGCAGTTAATGATGCCTACAGTAAGTGTTGCAAAACCTGTGGCTTTGTGTTTTATGCTAATGCTTCGGCAGCAACAGTAGCTGTAATAATAAACAGTCGTAATGAATTGCTTTGCGTCAGGCGCGACCGCAATCCTGCACGCGGAACCCTCGATTTGCCAGGAGGCTTTGTCGATCCGGGCGAAAGCATTACCGATGGTTTAGTGCGCGAAGTGAAAGAAGAAGTGAATGGTGATGTTCAACATTTCGACTTCCTGTTTTCCATTCCTAACATCTATCCTTATTCAGGCCACGAGGTGCATACCTCAGACGCCTTTTTCAGATGTACCTTAAGTAACGAAAGCAGCATAGCAGCCCACGACGATGCTGCCGACTTCCTGTGGATACCCCTCAAGGCACTTGAACCCTCGCAGTTTGGTTTACGTTCAATACGTTGTGGAATTGAGCGTTTGCTCCAGACAATGCACATTTTTTAGCAGGCAAAAATGGGGGTAAGGCTACGTGTGTTTGAAGAGAAATATTTATATTTGCCGCTATGAACACCCTCTTTAACGCTGTTCGAAAGGTATGGTGTTTCTATCGTGAAGGCTTCCGTTCAATGACTTGGGGCCGCACCTTGTGGATAATCATCCTGCTTAAACTCTTTATTATGTTTGCCGTTTTGCGTGTTTTCTTTTTTAAGCCCGTACTTGGCGGACTCGAGGAGGAGCAAAAGAGCGAGGTAGTTGGCAATAACCTGAGTCGTTAAGTAAAATGCTTTTCGCTTAAAGACTTTGTAGCTTGCAAGTAGTGTGCTCAGCAGTCTTAGTTCGACACTTTACCTTAGTAACAAATCAATTCCTATCCAATCATTTCAACCCCATGAATTTACTAACCATTCTCGACCCCGGAACCATTGACTGGTCGCGTGCACAGTTTGCACTGACGGCTTGTTATCACTGGCTCTTTGTTCCTCTGACTTTAGGTTTAGCCCTGATAATGGGCATAATGGAAACCCTTTACTACATTAAGCGCGATGAGTTTTGGAAACGCACAGCACAGTTTTGGATGAAGCTCTTCGGCATTAACTTTGCCATAGGTGTAGCTACAGGTTTGATACTTGAATTTGAATTCGGTACCAATTGGAGCAATTACTCCTGGTTTGTAGGCGATATATTTGGTGCTCCCTTAGCCATAGAAGGCATATTGGCCTTTTTTATGGAGGCAACTTTTATTGCAGTCATGTTTTTTGGCTGGAACAAGGTAAGTAGGGGTTTCCATCTGGCCTCAACTTGGCTCACAGGTATAGGTGCCACCCTTTCAGCCTGGTGGATTCTTGTAGCCAATGCCTGGATGCAGCATCCTGTAGGTATGGAATTTAATCCTGAAACCGTGCGTAACGAAATGGTCGACTTCATGGCCGTAGCATTTTCGCCTACGGCTGTCGTTAAATTCTTCCATACCGTTTCGAGCGGCTGGATGACCGGTGCCGTGTTTGTCGTAGGCGTAAGTTGCTGGTTCCTGCTCAAGAAACGTAACCAGCAAATGGCTCTTGCTTCAATTAAGATTGCAAGTATTACGGGTGTCCTTGCCACATTAACCGTGCTTGGCACAGGTGACCAGAGCGGTGTAAGCATTGCTAAAGAGCAGCCAATGAAGTTGGCTGCTGCCGAAGGTTTGCGTCAAGGCGGTCAGCAAGCTCCCTTTTCAGTAGTTCCGGGTATTGAAGTGCCCGGTGTGTTATCGGTTTTAGCCACTCACGATATAGATGGTTATGTGCCCGGCATTGACAATCTACTCAATGGTTACACTCATCCCGATGGAACCGTCCATCTCTCGGCCGACGAAAAAATGGAGCGCGGACGCAAGGCCATCGCTGCCTTTACAGAATTTAGAGAGCACCGTCTGACCAATCCTGAGCGTGCTGCTCAGGCGCGTGAGCAGTTGAACGAGCATATGCCCTACTTTGGCTATGGTTACATTCAGCATAAAGAAGATTTGGTACCGCCGGTTGGCCTTGTATACTGGTCGTTCCGCATTATGGTAGGCTTTGGTTCCTTCCTCTTCCTCTTTCTCATAGTAGCGTGGTGGATGGAGTATAAAAATAAGCTTGAGCATGCGCGTTGGATGCACTGGCTCGGATTGGCAGCAATCCCGATGGTTTACCTAGCAGGCCAGGCCGGTTGGATTGTGGCAGAGGTAGGCCGTCAGCCTTGGGCCATTCAAGATTTGCTTCCGGTTAATGCTGCCGTGTCGCAGCTCGATTCGTCGAGTGTAATTACAACATTCGTTCTTTTCCTGGTTATATTTACCGTATTGCTTGCGGCAGAGGTTAAAATACTTTGCAAAGCTATACGCAACCATCAGCAATAAACCGCAGCCGGTGCGGGGGAATCAAAGTACAACGATTGCTCCTCCGCACTGCCCATTACATAATCCCCATTTTCTATGATAACTTACAATTTTCTTCAGCAATATTGGTGGCTGCTGGTTTCGCTATTGGGCGGCCTGCTTGTATTTTTAATGTTTGTACAAGGAGCCAACACCTTAATATTTCGTATAGGTAAGGACGAGACAGAGCGTGCCATGATTGTAAACTCTACCGGTCGTAAGTGGGAGTTTACGTTTACAACTTTAGTAACCTTTGGTGGAGCTTTCTTTGCTTCGTTCCCACTTTTTTACAGCACCAGTTTTAGTGGTGCCTATTGGGTATGGATGTTGATATTGGTGAGTTTTGTGCTTCAGGCCGTAGCTTACGAATTTCAGTCAAAGCCCGGCAATGTAATGGGGCGTACCATGTATCGCCGCTTTTTGGTATTCAATGGTTTTGTAGGCCCATTTGTATTAGGAGCTGCCGTAGGAACTTTCTTTACCGGTTCTGCCTTTACCGTCAATTTGGGTGCTATGGGGGTTACTGATACATTGTCAGCTTCGCCTGTAAGCAGTCAGTGGGCCAATGCCTGGCATGGTCTTGATGCCTTGGCCAATCCTTGGAACTGGGTGCTCGGACTTGCTGTATTTTTCCTGGCTCGTGTGTTGGGTTCGCTTTATTTAATAAACAATTTGCACGACGAGTCATTGTATTCCCGTTTACGCCGTCAGGTCATGGTCGATACCGTACCCTTCTTGCTGCTTTTTTTGGCTTTTGTAGGTTTTTTGCTCACTGCAACCGGTTTAACCTATAATCCCGATACCCAAACGTTCACCCCGGAGGCCAATAAGTATTTGCATAATCTGATGGCCATGCCTTGTGTGCTGGTAGGTTTTGTGTTAGGCGTACTTTTGGTACTAACAGGTATAGGGCGTACATTATTCAGAGGTTCAAAACGCGGAATTTGGCTAAGTGGTATCGGAACGGTAGCCACAGTTCTTTGCTTGTTGTTGCTGGCTGGTTTGAACAACACGGCCTATTATCCCTCGAGTGTTGATATGCAGTCATCGCTCTGTCTGCAAAATAGTTGTTCGAGCGAGTTTACCCTGCGCACCATGGCTTATGTCAGTTTACTGATTCCATTTGTGTTAGCTTATATTGTATATGCCTGGCGTGCCATCGACTTAGGGGGAATTTCGCGCAAGGATATGCAAGGAAATTCACACAAGTACTAAATTATTATCCATCGAGTGTAATATTTTCTACATTCGTAAGCATTAAAACATAAGTTGCAGTCGATTAAACATTAGCTGCCCGGTGTTTATTGAAAAGTACCGATTCGGTTCTCCCGAATCGGTACTTTTTGCATACAGGCGGCTAGCATTTAGGGGAGTGGAGTAGCTCCATACGAAGGTCGCATTGCCAGCTGCTTGCTCCAGGTTTAGCAGAAAGAGAGAATGCTTTTAATCGTTATAAAAATGGAAATGAAGAATCCCGAATTATCAAGGCAACTTGTTTTTTGGAGATAATGAAAAACGAAAAGTTATTTTTTAGCACCATTTATACGTATATGAGTGCCGTTTTTGCTTAATGAATATAAAAAAATGCAGAAACACAAAATATACTATGTGCGAAACGAGTTTTTTATTGTACTTTTGCCCATGTATCTTTGAGATGTGTAATGTTTAAAGAGCAACCTAATACTACGAAAAGTCCGTGACGGATTTTTGCTCTTCGGAACTATGAAGTTCGTAAACCGAACCATACTTTTCGAAAAAGCAAACTGTATGAGAACATTCTGTGCAGTTTAAATTAACGTGCGCCTACCTCGTAAATGCGGTGGGTGTTGCGGAGCATTTCCGTGTTCGTATAGTTAATCCCCGAGAGGGTAGGATGTTTCTGGTAGATAACATCACAGCAGAAAGACCAAACCGATGTATTTTGATAATTCCATCAAATAAAATAGCCGGCTTGCCGAAATAAGGTGTACAAAACCTGATTCTCGGTTAGCCTAAAAAAACATCATCAATCTATCTAATTATTATGAGAAAAGGTTTACGATTCTTGTTGCTTTTCCTGATGTGCTCGTTTGTAGCCAACGTTTGGGCAGCAGCAGAGGAGCCCGTGCGTAAGGTTCTGTTTCAGATGAACGACCACGGTTCCAAGTATTGGCGTATCCCTGCTTTGGTTACAGCGAACGATGGCTCCTTGGTAGCCGTTGTTGACAAGCGCGGTAATGCATTGGGCGACTTGCCAAACAAAATCTCCATTATGGCGGTAAGAAGTACCGATAATGGTGTAACGTGGTCTAATCCTGTTGAAGTGGCAGCAGCCAATGACTATGGTGCAACCTATGGCGACCCCGCCGTAGTACTCGACGAAAAATCAGGCGAACTGGTTTGTATGTTTGTAGGCGATAAAGGTCTGTGGGATTCAACCCCTTGGGCTCGCCAGAACCTTTATGTATCGAAGAGTTCAGACAATGGCCAAACCTGGACTTCGCCTAAACGCATTACTGACCAGGTGTATAACGATCATACTGACTGGTATGCTGGTTTTGCAGGCTCAGGCCATGGACTCTGTACTAAAAACGGCCGCTTGATGTTTGTGCTGGCAATTCGTCCGACATCGGCTCAGCAGCCTCCTTTGCACAACTATGCCATCTACTCAGACGACCATGGCGAAACATGGAAACTCTCTGAGAACGCAGCTACTACACAGGGCGATGAGGCTAAAGTAGTGGAACTTGAAAATGGCGATATCTTGATGAGCATCCGCAACCCGCAGAAAGGTAGCCGTATGTTCAGCACCTCGAAAGATGGAGGTCGTACATGGACTACAGCCGAACGCAACAGCAACCTTAAGGATCCTGCTTGCAACGGCGATATTATCCGCTACACCAAGCCCGATGGTTCAACCTGTTTGCTCCATTCATTGCCCGAAAGCGCAACAACCCGCGAAAATGTAACCATTTATCTGAGCGAAGATAACGGTAAAACCTGGCCTGTCAAAAAGCGTTTGGTTAATGGCTATTCGGCTTATTCGTCGATGACCGTGCTCAAAGATGGTTCAATTGGTATTTTGGTAGAAGAAGGCAAGTGGGATGGAAATCTCCCTGGCGAAGACGGTTTTAACCTCGTATTCTACCGCTTTACTTACGACTGGCTTACGGCTGAGGCTCCCAAGCCTCCCGTACTGTCAGAAGGTACGATTGCATTTAACGGAACCGACCGTTATATGAGCATTCCCAATGCCGATGAGTTGAACATCGGCATTGGCCAATCCTTCACTGTTACTTGTAAGGTAAAGATGCCCTTTAGCGGCAGCGCTTGTCGTTTTGTATCAAAGCGTTCGTACGAAGGTACCGACAACTCTCAGACTTGTGGCTGGGAATTGTGGGGCGATAAAGATTACAACACTCGCTTCTCAACCAACCTCTCACCTCTTGGTTCACCTTGGGGTGGCAAGGGAAATGGTACAGGGGTGACCTTCCAGGAGAATACCTGGGCACACTTAACCTGGGTATTCGACACCCAGAGCCAGAAAACCTCCATTTATGTGGATGGCGTTTTGGGCGAGGGAAAGGCCTTGGCTCGTGAGTTCCAATCAATGTCGATGGTCAATAACTTCCCCATCCTTGTAGGTGCTGGTTACTCCAACAACAATGGTTCTCCTTCAGAACCCTCCTACTTTATGCAAGGAGAGATGGACGACCTCCGTTTTTACAACAAAGCCTTGACGATAGATGAAATCAAGGCCGATATGAAAAACACGGTAGATGAAAATACAGCCAATCTGGTGGCAGCCTACGACTTTGAAAAGTTTTCGGGCAATCAGGTCCCCGATATTTCGGGTCATGGTCACAATGCTACATTGGTTAACTTCCCCGACTATACCGAACTTTATACCGTAAACTTTGCTGCTACCGATCCTGCAAGAGGAACTGTAAAAGTAATGAACGGCAATGAAGAGGTAGTTAATGGCTCACAAGTTCCTTCAAATACAGAGTTGACCGTGATTGCCGAACCTGCAGATGGCTATATGCTTAAGCAAATTGTGGTAAACGGCAAGCCCCTTGCTCAAGGCATAAACAAATTTGTGCTCCTTGGCGAAACTACAATTTCGGTTGAGTTCGATGTATTTACTCAAAATTATTGTACATATCCCGGCAACTCAACCCATCCAGGTCGTTATGTGCGCAAGGTAACTATGAACGGCGGAGTTTCGCCCTTTAGCTTCAATGTGCACGCAGCTATCAAACAACCGATTTATGTAGATAAGACTGCCAATGTGCTCGAAGCAGCTGCAGGCACCGAAATTACTCCTGTTGTTGATTGGGTAGGTGAGTGGATGCACGGCTACCTCTATATTGACTACGATAAGAATGGTGAATTCGACCTTATGCTTGGTGCCAATGGCTATCCTGAGGCTAATAGTGAAGTGGTTTCATACACTTTCTATAATGCTACTGGAAATGGCGATTGGGGACAAAACAGTAAAGGCGAAAGTATAAGAAATAACGGAGCCCTTCATAATGTTCCTTCGTTTACGATACCGGCAAATCTTGCTGCAGGCGAATATCGTGTACGCTTGAAAGTAGACTGGAATCATCTCGATCCCTGTGGACATCCCAATGAAAACGAAAATCTCTTGACTGCCAATGGTGGTAACATTGTAGATTTTACCCTCCGCGTAATTTCGAACAAGCAAAGCTACAACGTAACCTACCAGGCCGAAGGCGATGCCACAGGTACGATTACGCTGACTGATGCTGATAAGAAAACCTATGAGTCGGGCGCATCAATTGAAGAGGATACTGAGCTTACTGCAACCTTTGCTCCGGCAGAAGATGCCATACTCGACGATGTGAAGGTTAATGGTGTTTCGGTAATGGATAAGGTGCAAAACAATGCCTATACCTTTACGTTGACCGAAGCTACCGATATTAAGGCAACATTTGCCAAGGCATACGCTGTAACAATTACTCCTGCAGATGCTGCACAAGGTACACTTAAAGTGCTGAATGGCGAGGCTGAGGTTGTAAGTGGTTCGAAGGTACGTGCCAATACCGAACTGACAGTTGTGGCTGAGGCCGCTGCTGGCTATGTGCTGAAACAAATTCTTGTAAACGATCAGCCTCTCGAATCGGGCGTCAACAAGTTTACGCTTACAGCCGCAACTACAGTGGCTGCCGAGTTTGAAGAGTTTGTTCCTAACTATTGTACATACGAAGGCAACTCTAAGCACGGTTCGCGCTACTTAAACAAAGTAACCATGAATGGTGGTTTGTCGGCCTTCAGCTTTGATGTTCACTCAACCTCAGGTAAGGCAATCTATGTAGATAAAACAGCTGAGGTGTTAGAGGCCACTGCAGGTACTGAAATTTCGCCCGTTATCAATTGGGTAGGCGAGTGGATGCATGGTTACCTCTATATTGACTATGATAAGAATGGTGAGTTCGACCTTATGCTTGACGAGAACGAATATCCTGAGGCTAACAGCGAAGTAGTTTCATACACCTTCTATAGCACCAGTGATGCGCAGTGGGGTCAGAACAGTAAGGGTGATCGCACTGAAAATAACAGTCGCCTCGATAATGTTCCCTCGTTTACGCTGCCTGCAAATCTCGCTCCCGGTGATTACCGCGTACGTATTAAGATTGACTGGTGTCATCTTGATCCCTGTGGCCATCCCGGTGAAAGTCGTAACAAACTCGAGGATAATGGTGGTAACATCGTAGACTTTACGCTCCGTGTTGTAGACCCGAGTGCTACTACTAAGTATACCGTAACGCTCCCTGCTAACGTAGAACATGGTACGTTGGCTGTTATGAACGGAACTGAGGCGCTCGTTGCCGGTGAAAACGAAGTTGAAGCTAACACAGAGCTGACCATCACAGCAACTCCCGAAGAGGGCTATGTGCTCGAGGCGCTGACTGTAAATGGTACTGACTTTACCAGTGGCAATACTTACACAGTAACGGCAGATGCTAACATCGCAGTTTCGTTTGTGAAGGCTCCCGTTAAGAACTACATGATGCGTTGGAACATCGAGGGTGATGGTGAGGGTACAATTACAGTAACCGATAGCGAGCAGAACAGCTACGCAGCCGGAACTCCTGTTACTGAAGGAACAGAACTTACTGTAACCTTTACACCTGCTGAGCATAGCTTGCTCCAGGAGGCTAAGATTAACGATAAGTCAATCCTTGGCGACTTGCAGAATAATAGCTATACCTTTACAGTAACAGAGGACTTTATGATTACGGCTTCGTATGCAGCTACCTACGAAGTAACTACTTCGGTTAAGGAAGGCGAGGGCGATATCGTACTGAAGGTAGGCGATAAGACCTATCCCAGTGGTTCGCGCTTTACCAATGCAACCAGTGTAACAGCAGTCTTTACACCGGCAGAAGGCTTCAAGATAAAGAAGGCTACTCTCTTTACATTGGGCTTCCCCATGGATCTCACGTCGAAACTTGAAGAGGGTAGCTATACCTTCGAAATCAATGCTGACGTACAGCTCGAAGCCGCATTCGAAACGGTGATTGGTGGAGTTGGCTCAGTTGCAATTGATGATATAACCGTTAACTGCAGCGAAGGCAAACTTTATGTTGGTGGCGTGACTGACAATGCTTATGATTTGGCTGTTTACAGCGCTTCGGGTCAGCTTATGCTGACTTCGCGCAAGGCAGTTGTTAATGTAGAGCATTTAGCTGATGGCGCTTACCTTGCCAAGGTGAAGGTAGCCAATGGCGAGAAGGTTGTGAAGTTCATCAAGAAGTAAAACTCTATCCACAAAATATTTAAGGGCAGGCGAATTTTTCGCCTGCCCTTTTTGTAGCTCATTGCTTGTTGTAAAGGCTTTTAGTGAAGAGTTCTATTACTTTGATAGGATTCGCGGGTTCTTAATTAGGTAAATATGTTGTAAACTGGTGCATTTATATTTGTTCAAAGCGAACCTGCTAAGCTGTCTGTTAACTATGTGAGGTGTTATTCAGGGAGGAATGTTCTTTGTGGAATATCTGCCATCAGATTTTGCACCTGAGCCAGATCTGGATTCCCATATTCGCTGACCCCTATATTTGCCAATGTCTTGTACAGGAATAAATACAAAAAAAGGATTGACCGAAATGACGGACAATCCTTTCAAGTGCGCTTCAGGATGGGCTTGAACCAACGACCCCCTGATTAACAGTCAGGTG
>CALCVT010000103.1 GCA_937906495.1 uncultured Prevotella sp. | reverse complement strand
TTACGGAGGTCTGGATATGAGCATAGTTAATTTACACTAATTACGGTAGAACCAGTTCTTGAGTTTTAGTGTCGATATTTATGTGCTTTTCTGTTTTTGGAATCTGAAGAAAGTTTATAATATAGATGAATACCTTATTATTTTTAAGGTATAATAGGCTTATTGACAAAAACTTCATTTGTAGAGATATTGTTTCTTATGTGGCGATATGATTTTATAATGCGTGCGCCATTTCATATAGAATGGTATTAAAGTTTTGTAATCCTTACGGAGAACCTATACAGGGAACGTAGTTTATTTTCTAAGTTTAATTAATATAATAGCAGTGAATATGACGTCACACAAACTCTTGAAACAATGGTTTCGAGTCGGAGCAGTATGCTTGGGAGCCCTCTTGGTGCCTTCAAGTTGTATAGATAGTGATTATGATTTAGATCGTGTAGACCTTACGATGGGCTTGGGTAGTGATGGTCTGAGCGTAAAATTGGGAAACACAGAAAAGATTTATTTAGAAACGATTATCGATACTGACGAAACCGTTAAACTTGACAAGGCTAATCTGTATTATTTAATTAAAGACGGACAAACTAACATCAATGTTAATGTAGCTCAAGTGAGTGCCAATCTTGAAGAAACGGCAATAAACACATCAAATAGAGTCTTTACTTTTGAAGATTTATTGGAGCAGAACGGATTGCCCGAAACTGTTAAGGAATTGCCGGTTGAGGCAGGTTTGCAGGTAACTGGTACGATTGAGGCTGCTGAGAACATCAAGTTTAAAGTCGAGAATATCTCCCCAGATATTTTGTCTGTAACTCATGCCTGTGTAGAGGATGTTAAATTGTCGCTAGAGATGAAGTTGGTAGCTTCGCCCATGGTGAAATTTGATGTTAATAAAATAACCGATTTCCAAATAGAGTTACCCCAATTCCTGCAGGTAAAATCTGTGCCGCAAGGTTGGACACTCAATGGACAGACCCTGAAGTTTAAAGGTGACCTGTCTGTTCGTAACACTTTGCTTTGTGAGTTGGTTGTCAGCGGCATAGAATTAGGTAAGCATGGTGTACCTCAAAATGGTGTTATCGAGCTGCCAGCAGAGCAGCGTGCTACAAATATTTCGGGTAAAGTGTCGCTAGTTGCAGCAGAAGCCTTTACAATGCATGCCGGTGATTATACCGACCTTTGTTTTTCCTTAGGTATTGCTGGCGATAAGCGTATCCAGGTAGTACAGGCTACTGGACGCTTCAATCCGGCTATCAATCCTGAAGTTTCTCCCATTCAGATTGCTGAGTCGCTCCCCGATTTTCTTAAAGGGGAAGATGTACGTATTACAGCCGCCAACCCCACAGTGAAGTTCATGGCCGATATGCAAAACATCCCTGTAGACATAGATTTCAGTGCACGTTTCATTTCGCAAAAGAATGGTGCTGAAAGCTTTAAGCGTGAACTTGACTTTCCTTCAGTATCATTGAGTAACCGTACCTATAATACAGTATACTATCATCAGGCTGAACAGCCTTATGATCCCGAGGGCACGGTAGAGGGGGCCATCTGTCAGCAGGTAGCCGACATAAACTCGCTTATAAAGGTATTGCCAGACTTTTTAGAAGTAGATTTAAAAGATGGAAAGGTGCGTGTACAGCCCCAACAGTATACAATCGATTTAGGTAAGGACTATCAGGCGCAAGCTGATTACAAGGTTTTTGTGCCTTTTGAGTTTTCGCAAGGTTTGGTTATTGTCTATAACGATTCGACAAACAGTTTCAATAAAGATGTTGAGGATTATGCGGCACATGGAGTTCGGGTTAATGCTAAAATCGAGAACACCATTCCGCTTGAACTCGAAGCTACCGCTTATGCTGTAGATGTGATGGGTAACAGAATTCCGGGAGTGCGTTTTACAAAAGCACTTGTAGCTCCAAGTACAGATGGAGTAAGTATTGAAACTACAGAAATTGAAATAGATGGAGATTTGGATGCACCTGAATTGCTGAAAAAAGTTGATCGTATCTACTTTACAATTCATGCAACAGACGAGGAAGCAACTAGGAATCACCAACTTTATTCTACGCAATACCTGCAAGTAAAGGATATGCGCTTGCGCTTGAAAGGACAAATTATTGCCGATTTAAACTAATAACCCAGTTAAAGTTACAATTGAGAATATGAAATACAGAATATTGGCAATTTTGTTGACTGCAACAATATCGCTTGCAACAATGGCACAGGAACTGCGTACGTCTTATTTTATGCAGACGTCGAATTATCGTCACGAAATGAATCCGGCATTGCTCGATTCTTCGTATATAGCCATGCCTTTGCTTTTAGGTAATTTTAATTTGGGATTGACTGGTAATATGGGGCTGACCAATTTTATTTATAAAATGCAGCCTTCTTGGCAGGGCTATGGGGTTGATGGCCGTAATCTTACAACGTTTATGCACCCCAACGTTGATGCTTCTACCTTTTTAAACAAACTTAATAATCAAAACGATTTAGCTCTACATCTAAAGTATCAATTGGCAGGAGTTGCTTTCAAAGCTTTTGGTGGTATGAATGTGGTAGAGTTGAACTTGTGTTCCAATACTTCGCTGTCGCTGCCTAAGAGTTTGTTTGAATTTATGAAGACTACAGGCGAAAAGCCTGATTATCAGATAAAGAATTTAGGTATGCGCACAGAGAATTACCTGGAGCTAGGTTTGGGCCACTCGCGCAAAGTAGGCGAAAAACTTACAGTGGGCGGAAAATTTAAATTGTTGATAGGTGCAGCCTATTCTGATTTGAATGTAGAGACCTTGAACCTTCACTTGCGCGACGATTACTGGTTGGTGGATGGTGATGCCCGCCTTTCGGCTGCTATTATGAATAGTACTTTGTCGTATGAGGATCCGAGCAAGAACTATGTAGATGAGCATGGAAACCTTACCAATCGCCGTCGTATTGATGGCATTGATGAGTTCAAGCCAGGGCTTTCAGGTTGGGGGTTAGCAATCGATTTGGGTGCAACGTATCAGCTTCTTCCTGATCTCAAACTGAGCGCAGCTATCACTGATTTAGGATTCATAAACTGGAGCAATGCCTACCAAGCTTCGTCGGCTGGAGTATGGCGTTTTGAGGGTTTTGAAAATGATATCTATGCCGGTGGTACAGATACCGGAAACAATAAGATTGAAGATCAACTTGATGCAATACAAGACGGTTTGAAAGATATGTTTGCGCTCTACGAAGACGAAACCCCTCAAAAGTCGGATGCCAGAACTTTGGCTGCAACTTTAAATGCAGGTGCCGAATATACTTTGCCTGTTTACCGCAAGTTGCGTTTGGGTTTTCTTTATTCAGGACGTATGGCAGGAAAATTCTCTCACCATCAAGGTATGTTCACAGCTACAGTCCGCCCGTTAAAATGGTTTGAGGCCGCAGTGAATGTAGCTGCAGGAAGCACAGGTGTTACAGGCGGAATGGTGATTGACTTCCATGCCCGTCATTTTAATATATTTGTTGGAACCGACCGGTTCTTTGGCAAGGTGAGCAAGCAGTTTATACCGCTTAACAACACCAATGCCAATGTATCGCTTGGTATGTCTGTACCTTTGTAAAGTAGTTAGGTGAGACTGAACCAGCAGTCACCCAGTTATACTTTTGGCCGCAGTCTGCTTATCTCCTTGCAAGGGAGCGTGCAGATGCGGCCCTTTTTATTGAGAGTCGTTCTGTTCTTTTACGAGGCCGGACAGTTGTGCGGCAAACACAATATCGGGTATAACAGAAGGATGAAGCTTTGAGAGCAAAGGTTTTTGTCCCGTTTCTTTCATTATGCGCGTACAATGCATTACCTTTGCCCCTCAATGCAAAAGCAATAAACAACACCTCATAGCTTATGAATTATCAGAACAGTATCAAGAAGTACGGACCCGACATCCTCGTTGTGCTCATCTTCCTGCTCGTCAGCACGTTTTATTTTCTGACACCGCTGAGCGAAGGTCTTGTACTTGGAGGTCACGACAGTGTGGCCGCAGTTGGCTTGGGTAAAGAGCAAAGCGATTACATGAAGACTCACAACGGCGAGGTTACACGCTGGTCGAATGCTTTGTTTAGCGGTATGCCTACTTATCAAATGGCGCCTTCCTATAGTGCCACCGGCGTCGTATCGGAGTTAGCCGCAACCTATGGACTATGGACCGGGGAGTGGTTTCCTGCCGTCAGCTACCTCTTTCTTTACCTCTTGGGTTTTTATATTCTGATTCGTGCTTTCAACTTTAAGCCCTATTTGGCAGCACTCGGATCGGTTCTTTGGGCTTTCTCGTCCTACTTTCTTATTATTATTGCTGCCGGTCACATCTGGAAGGTTATGACCTTAGCCTTTATTCCTCCTACCATTGCAGGACTGGTGCTCTGTTATCGGGGCAAATACTTGTGGGGTGGTGCCGTAACCGCCCTGTTTACGGCATTCCAGGTGGTGAGCAATCACTTGCAAATGACCTACTACTTTCTCTTTGTCATGGCTTTCATGGTTCTGGCTTATGGAATAGATGCGATACTGCGTAAAAACATTGGCCAGTGGCTCAAAGCCACGATGGTTATTACCTTTGCCGGATTACTCGGTGTTGCCGCCAACTTGCCTAATCTTTATCATACCTACGAGTATGCCCAGGAATCGATACGCGGAAAGGCCGAACTGACACCTCCGGCTTCACAAAAAGAAGCGCCCAAGGCAACCAATGGTCTTGACCGCGACTATATTACGGCTTGGAGCTATGGTATTGACGAAACTCTAACCTTGCTCATTCCTGATTATAAAGGTGGAGGCTCAACCTCAATTTTCGATCGTAAAGATGTTGAGGACCTTGATGGTTATGTCGAATTCTACGACTGTGCAGGCCAGACTCAGCAAATGTTTCAGCAGGCAGGCATTCAAGCTAACCCTCCCGGTGTGATGCTCTATTGGGGCGATCAGCCTTTTACCGTAGGACCGGTTTATATTGGTGCCTTTGTGTGCTTTTTGTTTATGCTTGGCCTTTTTTATGTACGTGGTCCGCTCAAGTGGGCATTGCTTGCATCAACACTGTTGAGTTTGCTTTTTGCCTGGGGAAAGAATATACCCGAGGTTGCCAACTTCCTGATAGACAATATGCCCATGTATGCCAAGTTCCGTACGGTTAGTTCGGCCTTGGTGATAGCAGAATTCACCATACCCCTGCTGGCCATTCTTTGCCTCAGTCAGATAATGCGCAATAAAGAACTCTTTTGCCTGACCTCGTGGGACGGAGCATCTTGGCGCAAGCGTATCGGATTGCCCATAGCAGCAGTTACAACCTTAGGCTTGTGCCTTGTAATTTGGCTGGCCCCCTCGGTTGCAGGCAGTTGCCTGTCAGCGGCCGACGAGAGTGCGTTCGGAGTGATGCTTCAGAATGGTTTCCCGCCCGACTTCGTAGCCCGTTACCGCACGTCCTTGAGCTCCATGCACCAAGCCATTCTATCGGGCGATGCCTTGCGTTCGGCTTTGATTATTGTGGTCGGTATTCTGATACTTTGGGCCTATGCAGCTCAAAAAATCAAGGGTTGGATGATGTGTGTGTGCTTGGCGCTGGTTTGTTTGCTCGATCTTTGGCAAATAGACAAGCGTTACCTTAACGATGAAAGTTTTACCGACCCTGTTGTTCAGCAGGATGGCTTTGCCATGACACCAGCTGATGAGCAAATACTGAAGGATAAGAGCTACTACCGTGTGGTTAACTTAGGAGCAGGCAACCCCTTTAACGAAACGTCGAATGCTACTTCTTATTATCACCACTCCATCGGTGGCTATCATGCGGCCAAACTCCGCCGTTATCAAGACTTGATTGAGCGTGTGCTCAACAACGAAATAATGGAGTTTGCAGGTGCAATCAGTTTGGCCAATGGCAACATGAGCCAAGTGCAGGGCGACAGCCTGGCACCGGTGCTCAATATGCTCAATACGAAGTATTTGATATTCGGAGCCGGCAAACAGGCAATGGCCGTGACAAACCCCTATGCCAATGGCAACGGATGGTTTATAAACAGCCTGCATTTTGTAAAGAATGCCGATGCCGAAATGGAAGTTCTAGGAACGCTCGATACCAAGCATCAGGCCGTGGCCGATGAGCGCTTTAAGCAGCAACTTGAAGGAACAGTGCTTGATTCGGGCAAGGTGCAACTTACCGCCTACGAACCAAACCAGCTCAAGTACAAGGTGCAAAGCGCCAAGGGAGGCGTGGTAGTATTTTCCGAAATATTCTACCCCGGATGGACTGCAACCATTGATGGTCAGCCAGCCGAGTTAGGCCGTGTAAACTACGTGCTTCGGGCCCTTAAAGTTCCTGCCGGAAACCACGAGGTGGTTATGGAATTCCGCCCTGCCAGCGTTTCAACCACTAACAATGTAGCCTATGGTGCTTTGACCATTATTCTTCTGCTCTTTGCACTGGCTGTATGGAATGCGTGTCGAACTCCTAAAAAATCGGCCGACGAAGACCTTGCCTAAAGGCAATATACCCAAACTGCGGCCGCCCCGCAACCCTAAAGGTTGTTCGGGGCCGCAGTTTTGATAAAAGAACTTTTATAGTCGTTTTGTACTAAAAATGCAAACACAACATACGCTCTGTACAGCCAAACTACTAAACTTTTGCAGAAGAGCCCCAATAAATTGAGTTAATTTGTTCTCTGTGCGGTAAGTTTTTAGTACTTTTGCTGCGGTTAAGGGGAGCAAATGCACAAATGCTCACCCAACCCTAAACTGAAACCCTTTCATTCTATTAATTTCATAAATCATTATGGCAACATTAGATTTGACCAAGTACGGTATTACCGGTGTGACTGAGATTGTTCACAACCCCTCTTACGAGCAGCTCTTCGAAGAGGAGACTAAGGCTGGCCTCGAAGGTTTTGAGGTTGGTCAGAACACCGAACTCAACGCCGTTAACGTAATGACCGGTATCTACACTGGCCGTTCGCCTAAGGACAAGTTCATCGTAATGGATGAGAAGTCTAAGGATACAGTATGGTGGACCAGCGACGAATATAAGAACGACAACAAGCCCGCTTCGGAGGAGGCTTGGAAGGCCGTTAAGGAAATTGCACAGAAGGAACTTTCTGGCAAGCGCCTCTTCGTTGTTGATGGTTTCTGTGGTGCCAACAAGGAGACTCGCATGGCTGTGCGTTTCATCATGGAGGTAGCATGGCAGGCTCACTTCGTTAAGAACATGTTCATCCGTCCTTCTGAGGAAGAACTCGCTAACTTCGAGCCCGACTTTATTGTTTACAACGCTTCGAAGGCTAAGGTTGAGAACTACAAGGAACTCGGCTTGAACTCTGAAACTGCTGTTGTATTCAACCTCACCAGCCGTGAGCAGGTTATCATCAACACCTGGTATGGTGGCGAGATGAAGAAGGGTATGTTCTCTATGATGAACTACTACAAGCCCCTCGAAGGTATCGCTTCAATGCACTGCTCGGCTAACACCAACATGGATGAAACCAGCACCGCTATCTTCTTCGGTCTTTCTGGTACTGGTAAGACTACCCTCTCTACCGATCCCAAGCGTAAGCTCATCGGCGACGACGAGCACGGATGGGATGATAACGGTGTGTTCAACTACGAAGGTGGTTGCTACGCAAAGGTTATCAACCTCGACAAGGAAAGCGAGCCCGATATCTATGGTGCAATCAAGCGCAATGCACTCCTCGAGAACGTAACGGTTGACAAGGATGGCAACATCGACTTTACCGACAAGAGCGTTACCGAGAATACGCGCGTAAGCTACCCCATCGACCACATTGCCAACATCGTTAAGCCCATCAGCAAGGGTCCCGCTGCAAAGCAGGTTATCTTCCTTTCTGCCGACGCCTTCGGTGTCCTTCCTCCCGTATCTATCCTCAACTCTGACCAGGCTCAGTACTACTTCCTCTCTGGCTTTACTGCTAAGTTGGCTGGTACAGAGCGCGGCATTACCGAGCCCACTCCTACTTTCTCGGCTTGCTTCGGTCAGGCATTCCTCGAGTTGCACCCCACCAAGTATGCTCAGGAGCTCGTTAAGAAGATGGAGGCTAACCAGGCTCACGCTTACCTCGTAAACACTGGTTGGAACGGTACCGGCAAGCGCATCTCTATCCGCGATACTCGTGGTATCATCGATGCAATCCTCGACGGTTCTATCGACAAGGCTGAAACTAAGGTTATCCCCTTCTTCAACTTCGTTGTTCCTACGGCTCTCCCCGGTGTTGATACCAACATCCTCGA
>CALCVT010000102.1 GCA_937906495.1 uncultured Prevotella sp. | reverse complement strand
TGCGCTTCTGCCTTTGTTATTGATAAGCTAAATTAAAAGAATATCCACCTAATACCTCAAACGAGGTAAAAACGACGTTTCCAGAAACCGAATCAGGTTTTTGGACTTTTTTAAGTTAATAAATTCTATCTTCCAACCGAAGTCTGCGGGTCGACAACGCTGCATGACAAACGTAAATGGCTGTAAATTCATAAACACTGGGTGTTTATGAATTTACAGCCATTGTATAAAAACTAACACCCCTTAGCGGCTGAGCCGTTAGCACTGCTGGGCTCTCGATGCTTTGCCCGCGCTGCTCAGTGCCCACAATCCGGAAAAGGTAAGCAGGCCGTTGAGCATGAGCAGTTCGTAGCCAAAGGTGTATCCCCAATACTGCGGTGCTGCCCAGTCGAGCAGGCCGCATACCAAAGGCGAGGCCAGACATACAGCCGGGAGTAGCGCGCTGTTGCAGGTGCGTTTGCTGAACAGACCAAAGGTGTAGAGCCCTAACAAGGGGCCGTAGGTATACGAGGCCATTACATAAATGGCATTGAGAATGTTGTCGTTGCCTGCAACCCTGAAGCCCACCAGGCATGCTATAAAGAGTAGAGCAACCAGCGTATGCACCCGTTGACGCGTGTGCAGCGACTGCTCGTTCGATAAATTGCGCTCTTCGAGGCGCAGCAGGTCGATGCACACTGTAGTAGTGAGCGATGTGAGTGCTGAGTCGGCGCTCGAAAATGCCGCTGCTGCAATGCCAATGGTAAAGGGTATGACCACCCAATTACCCAGCGCTCCCGAACCTACCAGCCAGGGTAGCAAGGCATCGCCGGCGGCAGGTGGTGTGAGTTGTTGTTGCTGGCAAAAGGTGTAGAGCAGAATGCCCAGTGCCAGGAAGAGCGCGTTGACGGGCACAAAGGCCAGTCCGTAGCTCAACATGTCTTTTTGTGCTTCGCGCAGGGTGCGGCAGGTCAGGTTCTTCTGCATCATGTCCTGGTCGAGCCCGGTCATAACCACAACAATAAATATACCGCTCAAAAATTGCCGCCAAAAGGCCTGTTTGCTACCCCAGTCCCACTCCCACATGTGCCACATGGGCGAGTGGGTGATTGTTTCAATCACTCCTCCGGCACTGAGATTCATGCGGTGGGCCGTAATAGCAAGTATGCCGGTTGCAGCCAATAGCAAACCAGCCGTTTGCAAAACATCGGTACGCACCAATGTTTGCATGCCTCCCTTGCGCGTATAGCACCAGATGAGGCCTAAAACCATGCATACGGTAATGAGAAATTGGGGGAGTCCCTGTCCTAAAAACGGACTTATAAGCAGTTCCTCGAGCACCAGGCATACCAAGTAAAGCCGGGCTGCCGCTCCGGTAAGTTTGCTCAGTACAAAAAACAGGGCCCCTGTGCGGTGGGCCGGACGTCCGAAACGGCTGCCAAGATAAGAGTAGATGCTTGTAAGCCGCAGCCGGTAGTAGAGCGGGAGCAGCACGGTGGCCACCACTGCATAGCCCACAATAAAGCCCAGGCACATTTGCAAGTAAGTCATACCCGTTGTGCGGGCCCAGCCAGGCACTGATATAAAGGTTACCCCTGATATGCTTGCGCCAATCATGCCGAAGGCAACCATCCACCAGGGAGACTGGCGGCCGGCACGGAAATAGGCCTCGTTGCCTGTGGCTCCGCGGGTAGAGGCCCGGTGCGAGAGGTAAAGTAAAAGCAGAAAATAGCTTGCCAGGGTGGCAAGCATAACAAAAACTATCATAAACGAAAGGTGCAGTGAGGTGTTTTGATGATATCCCCTCCCGATGGTATTATTCTGTAAAGGGCATACTGATTAGCCTGCCGGCACATAAATTCAGGCAGGACTACAAGGTAAGGCTGTTTGCTGCCATTATTGGCAGCAAACAGCCTGCTTGAATCATCCAAAAGGCTTGCGGGGGTATTTAAAGAAACATCAAACTGCTCAAGATGGCACTTTCAGAAAAAATAGCTATGATGCTGATGAGCACTCCCGATAGGATGCCGACAATATTCCAGGTACGTGCCGTATTCGAGTAGTTTACGGCGCCGATATAGTCGCCGGCATAGAAGGCACTGTCTACTTTGTTGGCATAAATAATGCCCACAATGCCGAAGGGGAGGCAGCAGCATATAGTGGTAAAGATGGAAAGGATGAGGTAGTTGCTTGGACGTTGACCCATCATTTGGGGGTTGCCCTGTGCATAGGGGTTAAAACCGTTTTGAGCCTGGTTGTAGTTTCCTTGCGGCTGGTTGAATCCTGTTTGAGCCTGGTTGTAGTTTCCTTGCTGACCGTAAGGATTGGCTTCGGAGGCAGGTTGTTGCGGAGCGGGTTGCGATTGGTTTGCAGTTGAGGCGAAATCAGTAGCCTTACTGGCGTTGAACAAGTGTCGGAGTTCCGGAACTTGTCCGGCAGGTGTCCAGTTGCTCATGCCATCACGCCAAACAAGTGTTTGGGCCGTGATGCCGTTTTCGGCAAAGCGCGAAGTCGAAATCGGGCCTTGCTGCTTATTTTGCGAGTCAAGGTAGAAGAAAGTATCCATAAGCTATAAATTGGTGTACGAAGAGAAGACGCTTGATGACAGCATCGTTGTAATTAAAACAAAATAGAGTATAATGATGAGTAGAAATAGCGCAATGAAGACCCCGATGCCGATGAGGCTCCACTTTCGGGCTTTTTGGGCAGCCTCAATGGCCTCGGCGTATAAGCCGATGTTGTATTTTTTTTCAGCTTCGAGACACTTGATAAATCCAATAATGGGAAAGGGGAGTAGAATAATCGTACCAAAACATAAAAATGCGGAAATAGCTGTCAATATAATGTGGCCAATGGGGCGCGGCGGCATAGGCGGTACCTGGTAGTTGGGCAAAGGCTGTTGGTATCCGTTGTTATAGCCGTCACTCATACTATTGTAGCCGGTAGTCTGGCCGTTAAAATTTTCGCCTCTGAAGAGTGGCTGCAGTTCGTTCAGGCTGATGGCTGCCATCCATGAGCGCATGCCCTCACGCCATACCAGCGTATCAGGCCGGATGCCGAACTCGGCAAAGCGGTCGGCCGTTATAGGGCCTTGCTGCTGGTTTTGTTTATCGATGTAGTAATAGGAGAAAGTCATAAAATAAGTGTGGTATACAAGGTATCAGAGGTGGTAAATGTTGCGCACCACGCCCCAGGCTACAAAGAGCAGCAGGTAAAGGCGGATGGCCGTAGCTCCTTCGACAACCCTGCGCCAGCGCTCCCGGCGTTCGCCCTTGAGCCCCCATTCGGTAAACATAACGATGAGCAGGTAGGGGATGCTGTAAACGAGAAAGCGGTTGTAGGCCCAGGCCTCGGCCGGGCGGCCGTGCAGAAAGGCGTGTGTGGCGCGCAGAAAACCGCAGCCAGGACAGTCAAGTCCTGTGAGTACTTTGAAGGGGCAACGAGGCATGAACAATGTTCCGATGGGGTTGTACCAATAAAGGAGTAGCGTGGCGCACAGAACAATAACGAGCCAAAACGAGCGCTTGTTCAATAACAGCATCAACTTTACAGGCATGAGGAGTAGGGGGTGTGCATACCGCCGGTAGCAATCGGTAGGATATGTGGAGTAAAACAAAAGCCCATCCTGCATGTACGGCAGGATGGGCCATATTGTCGAAAATTCAATAGGGATTATCGTTTGCCGTACATCTTGTCGTAGTAGGCTTGGTAGTCGTCTCCGCTGACGGCTTCAATCCAGTCGTGGTGTTCCAGATTCCAGCGGATAGTTTTGACAATACCTGTTTCGAAATCGGTTTCGGGATACCATCCCAGGTCTTCCTTAATCTTGCTCGGGTCAATGCCGTAGCGAAGGTCGTGGCCGAGGCGGTCTTTTACGTAAGTGATTAAGTCGTCGTTAATCCAGTCAATACGGATTTCGCCTTGCTCGTCCTTGTCTTGCTTTTTGAGCAAGGTGCGGAAGCGCGGCTCGTTGGCCATGATGTCATGGATGGTTTTGATAATGATTTTGACAATCTGAATGTTTTGGCGTTCGTTGTGTCCGCCCACATTGTAGATGCTGCCATTCTGAGCCTTGTTGATCACCATATCAATGGCCTTGCAGTGGTCCTCAACGTAGAGCCAGTCGCGCACGTTCTCGCCCTTGCCGTATACAGGCAGCTTTTTGCCTTCAAGAATGTTGTTGATGATGAGCGGAATCAGCTTTTCGGGGAATTGGTAGGGGCCGTAATTGTTCGAGCAGCGGGTGATGCTCACGGGCATATGGTAGGTATCGCGGTAGGCACATACAAAGAGGTCGGCCGATGTTTTCGATGCGCTGTAGGGGCTGTGGGGGCAGAGGGGCGTATCTTCGGTAAAGAAACCTTCGGGGCCGAGCGATCCGTACACCTCGTCGGTCGAAACCTGATGGAAGCGTACACCGGGACGCCAGGTGGGGTATCCTTGTTCGTCGCGTCCCATAACCCATGCTGCACGGGCAGCATCGAGCAGGTTCTGTGTGCCCAAGATGTTGGTGTTCAGGAAGAGTTGCGGATTTTCGATGCTGCGGTCAACGTGGCTTTCGGCTGCAAAGTTAACAACCACGTCGAATCGGTATTCGGCAAAAAGGCTGTCGATGAGGGCACGGTCGCAAATGTCGCCCTTAACAAAGAAGCAGCGGTCGTTGTCGATGTCCTCGGCAATGGTGCCCAGGTAGCCTGCATAGGTAAGCAGGTCGAGAACTACAACACGTACATCGTTGTATTTGCCCAAGATGTACTTAACATAATTGGCGCCGATAAAGCCGGCAGCTCCGGTAACTAAATAGGTTTTCATTGGATATAGGTGGTTTTAAAGCAGTTCGATGTAAAATTAAACGGCCGTTCGCCCCGAATCTTGTATGCTTTGTGTATAAAATAAGGTTATTGAAGCATTAAGAACAGGCATTACGGCTGGTAGTGAGCTTCGATGCTGTTTGTCAGGTCGATAAAGTCTTGTACCGAAAGCTGTTCGGGGCGTTTGGTAAGCAGGTCCTGCGCCAGGAATTCGGTGTGGTCGGGGTGTGGTCCTGCTGACTGGCTGTCGAGTTCGGCAAGCAGGGGTTTGAGTGAGCCGCGCATCATTTTGCGTCGCTGGTTGAAGGTAGTTTTAACCACCCGCTTGAGTAATTGCTCATTGCATCCCGGGTCGGTAACCTGGTTGCGTGTCATGCGTACAACAGCGCTCCGAACTTTGGGTGGCGGGTTGAATACACCGGGCTCTACGGTAAAGAGGTAGTCAACGTGGTAATAAAGTTGTACCAGCACACTCAGAATGCCGTATGCCTTGCATCCCGGCTTGGCAGCCAGTCGTTCGGCAACCTCCTTCTGTATCATACCGGTACAGCAGGGTATGAGGTGGCGGTAATCGAGCATCTTGAAGAATATCTGGCTACTGATGTTGTACGGGTAGTTGCCGGTTAGTACAAAGGGACGGCCTTCGAAGGTGTGCTCAAGGTGCATTTTGAGAAAATCATCCTCAATGATGTGGTCTTCGAGCGCGGGAAAATGTTCGCGCAGGTAGGCCACGCTTTCAAAGTCGATTTCAACAACCTTGAATTCGCGCTCCTTGGGTAGCAGATACTGGGTCATTACCCCCATACCGGGACCTACTTCGAGAATGGGCAGGCCGGGGCACGCATCGACCGTGTCAGCAATTGCTTGTGCCGTGGGAAGGTGCGTCAGAAAGTGCTGACCGAGAAATTTTTTAGGGCGTACGGACTTCATCTAAAGTATTTTTTCTATTTTTGCGCAAGCATTGCCGCTGCGGCTCGCCTTATGCGAGCGCTGCAAAGGTAAGCATTTATTTTAGATTTGCTGTGTGCAGTTGTGCGAATATACCAAAGTAACGAACCAGCTTGAAACGGACATTTAATTTATTCCTTCAAATAGTTTTGCCCTTCGTACTCGGGTTGAGTATCCTGTGGTGGATGTATCGCGGTACGGATTGGACAAATTTTTTCCACTGTGTGCTGCACGAAATGCGTTGGGACTGGATGTGCCTCTCGCTTGCCTTCGGTATCTTACCCCAAATGGCGCGAGCCTGGCGTTGGAAAATGGCGCTAGAGCCGCTTGGTGAGAATCCTCGCCGAACCACTTGTGTTGATGCCATATTCCTTTCGTATGCAGCAAGCCTGGTAATTCCCCGCGTGGGCGAAGTGACAAGATGCGGTACCCTTCGTAAATACGATGGTATCTCCTTTACAAAATCATTGGGAACAGTAGTGACAGAGCGATTGGTCGACTCTTTGTTCATGCTGCTCTTTACGGGATTTGCCTTCCTGTTACAGTTGCCTATGTTCCTGACTTTTTTGAATAAGACAGGCACCAGTTTAGAAGATATTCTCAACCGTTTTACCGGTACCGGCTATGTAGTGACTTTTGTCTGCCTGCTGGCTGCCGTAGGAGCGGCCCTGTTGCTGATGAGGCGTTATGCATTGTTCAAAAAGGGGCGTAGCATGCTCCGCGAGGTGTGGGAGGGAATACTCTCGCTGCGAAAGGTAAGCAATTTGCCGCTCTACCTTTTTTACAGCGGCTTGATTTGGGTAGGCTACTTCCTGCATTTTTATATAGCCTTCTTTAGTTTTGGCTTTACATCGCATTTCGGTCCGGCAGAGGCTTTCCTGATATTCTGCGTGGGTACTTTTGCTGTGTTGGTTCCAACTCCCAACGGTGCCGGACCTTGGCATTTTGCCGTTAAAACGATGCTCGTGCTCTATGGGGTGGCCGAATCGCAAGCCATCCTCTTTGCTTTGGCAGTTCATACCATACAAACAGCGTTGGTAGTGCTGCTTGGTGCATTTGGATGGGCACGTGTTAATTTATTACCGACTATTTCCAAACCTTTAAAATCCTGATAATCATGAGTGAAATTGCAAACCTGCAGCCGCAGGCCATTTGGAAGAACTTTGACTTACTGACACAAGTACCTCGTCCGTCGGGTTATTTGGAGAAAATACAGAAGTTCCTGCTCGACTGGGCAGCTGAAAAGGGCATTGAGGCCTTTCAAGACAATGCCGGCAACATTATAATGCGCAAACCCGCCAGCCCGGGTATGGAAGACCGCAAGTGTGTGACCTTGCAGGGACACATGGACATGGTGCCCCAAAAAGCAAAAGACAGTACGCACAATTTTGAAACCGATCCCATACAAACCTACATCGAGGACGAATGGGTGAAAGCCAAAGGCACGACACTCGGTGCCGACGATGGTATGGCAGTTGCTACCATCATGGCTATTATGGAAGATAATACGCTTAAACATGGTCCCGTTGAAGGATTTATTACTGCTGACGAGGAGACTACAATGTACGGCGTAAACCATATGAAAGCCGAAACCTTGCAGGGTGATATTCTTCTTAACCTCGATAACGAAACAGAGGGTGAGATGATTATCGGTTCGGCTGGTGGTGTAAATATGAACGCTACCCTTGAATATAAAGAGGAGGCTTCTGATGCCGAAGATGCCGCTGTAAAGGTAACGCTTCAGAATTTGCTTGGCGGACATTCGGGCCTGGAAATTAACATGGGGCGTTGCAACGCCAACAAGGCCATGGCCCGTTTGGTACAAGATGCCATTGCCAATTTTGAGGCTTGTCTCGCTTCGTGGAAAGGTGGAAATATGCGCAATGCTATCCCGCGTGAGGCTGAAGTGGTGCTCACCTTGCCGAAAGAGAATGTCGAAGCATTCAAGGAAGTTGTGGCCGAATGGGCTCAAACCTTTAAAGAGGAGTATGGCTTTGTAGAGAAAGACCTTAAACTCGAGGTTGAAGATGTTGAGCGTCCGGAATTTATTGTGCCTGCAGGTATCCAGGATAACTTGGTGAATGCACTTTGCGCAGTGCATAATGGTGTGTTGCGCTTCATTCCCGAGGTGCCCAGCATTGTAGAAACCTCTTCGAACTTAGCTATTGTAGAGATAGCAGACGGTAAGGTGCGTTTCCTTATCTTGATTCGTTCTTCGCGCGACTCTATGCGTGAGTGCTGTGCCGAGACGCTCGAAAGTGCATTTGCTATGGCCGGCATGAAGGTGGAACTCAGTGGCGACTATCCCGCTTGGCAGCCTAATCCGCAAAGCGAAATCGTAGAGTTGATGAAAGGCATCTACCGTGAACTCTTTAATCAGGAGAATCGTGTACAGGTTATCCACGCTGGTCTTGAGTGTGGCGTAATTGGTGCGTTGCGTCCGCACATGGACCTTGTTAGCTTTGGTCCTACCTTGCGTTCACCGCACACTCCGCACGAGCGTTGCAACATTCCCAGTGTAGCTAAATATTGGGATTTTGTTAAAACCATCCTTGAGCGTATTCCCAAGAAGTAATAATTTATGGTCTTCTCCATAGTACGAATGCTATGGTCGAAGATGCTAAGTTTAAACGAAAGGTCTGCCAGATACAAATCCGGCAGACCTTTTTTCGGTTTATATGTATCTTTTGCTTGTAAATGGGAGTATGTATGGCATAATCTGGGTACGGATATGTGCGTCAGGTTATCTTCGTTTTACTTATACCTATAAAGAATCCCCGGATGCGTCTCCTGCTATGGAGCATGCATCTGGGGATTACGCACATTGCCGTTTAATGGCAATCAGTAGTTCTCGTTGCGGAGTTCAAAGTAGCTTTGGGGATGATTGCAAACGGGGCAGATTTTAGGGGCCTGCTTGCCTATAACCACATGGCCGCAATTGGAGCATATCCATACTTTGTCGCCTTCGCGCGAAAATACAATGCCCTCTTCAATGTTGTGCAGCAGTTTGCGGTAGCGTTCTTCGTGCAATTTTTCGATGGCACCAACCATTTCGAACTTAGCAGCAATTTCAATAAATCCCTCCTCGCGTGCCTCCTTGGCAAAGGTGGCATACATGTCGGTCCATTCATAGTTTTCGCCGGCTGCTGCATCTGCTAAGTTGTCGGTAGTTCCTGGCACATCGCCGCCATGCAGGTATTTAAACCAGAGTTTGGCATGTTCCTTTTCGTTGCGCGAGGTTTCTTCAAAGATGTTGGCCATTTGTACATAGCCATCTTTCTTTGCCTTCGAAGCGTAATACTGATATTTGGTATGCGCCTGCGACTCGCCGGCAAATGCGGCTTGCAGGTTCTTCTCAGTTTTGGTACCTTTCAACTCTTTCATAGGAATGAAATATTTAGGGTATGAATAAATGCTTGTACTTTTTCGAAAAGAGCAATGGCTTCCTGTATCCAGCCTCTTGCTGCCGCGGTCGAGGCTGGTAAGTAGATTGGAAATCAGGAAGCCATTGGCCCGTTTGAACCCTTAGGGATTTACCCTAAAAGCACTATTACTTCTTGAAGTAGCGGTTGTAAAGACCCTCGAAGCCGCGGCCGTGGCGAGCCTCATCGCGAGCCATTTCGTGTACAGTGTCGTGGATGGCATCAAGGTTGAGCTGCTTAGCGCGCTTAGCAATGCGAGTCTTGTCTTCGCAAGCACCGCACTCAGCGTTCATGCGCTTTTCAAGGTTGGTCTTGGTGTCCCAAACCACGTCGCCGAGGAGTTCAGCAAACTTGGCAGCGTGCTCAGCCTCTTCCCAAGCGTAGCGCTTGAAGGCTTCGGCAATTTCGGGATAACCTTCGCGGTCAGCCTGACGGCTCATAGCCAGATACATACCTACCTCGGTGCACTCGCCGTTAAAGTGAGCGTTGAGGTCGCTTATCATTTCTTCGTCGCAACCTTTTGCTACGCCAACTTCGTGCTCAGCAACAAACGAAAGGCCAGCCTCTTCGTTCAATTCCTTGAACTTAGATGCAGGAACGCCGCACTGGGGGCACTTTTCAGGAGCGTGGTCACCTTCGTGTACATAACCGCAAACGGTGCAGATGAATTTCTTCTTCATAATGAGTAAGTTTTAAAATTGTTAGATTCTTGAGAGTTAGTTGATTGTCAGTAGTAGTTGCCTGTCGGCAATGTTTGCAGGGCTCAGTTTTGGGGATTAGAGCCCCGCTGTTGCGCTTTGGCCTTAATGGGCATCGAGGCTATTCCTCGTTCAGGGCGCAATGTTCGCAGTTTCCTCTGAAATAGAGAGCTGAGTGGTCCGTACGGAAACCTTCGGGAAGTTGTGCTTGAGCTTCCAGGTCGTTGTGGCGCAGAGCTATGTCGTATACTTTGCCGCAGCGGGTGCACAAAAAGTGTGCGTGCGGGGTAGTATCGGCATCAAAGCATACGTTGCGCTCGTCAATGGTAAGCTGGATGGCTGCTCCTTGTTCGGTGAGTAGCTTGAGTGTATTGTACACCGTAGTTTTCGAGAGTGTTGGCATATCGCGGTGGAGTTTGCTGTATATCTCGTCAACTGTGGGGTGCGTATGGTGTTCCATGAGGTACTCCATCACAGCCAGTCGCTGCACAGAAGGCTTTACTCCGTGTAGGGTGAGGTAGTCGAGCGTCGTTGCTGTTTCCATTTTAACGGAGTTGTAATAATTACAATTTTGATTACGATGCAAAAGTAGGGAGTTTTTCGATACGCACCAAACTTTTGGCGATTTTTTTTCAAAATATTTTTTTTCGAGCGCTTTTATAGGCTTTCTGAGGGCTTTTTTAGGAGATTCCAAACGCACTTTCGGGTGTTTCAGGTTTACAATGTAATTAAATGCAGTGTGCAGAAACTATTTTATGAGCTGTTTTCAATGATTGCGGTGCTCGTTTTTTTCATTAAGCACGTTTAGCCAGTGCTAAGATACGGCGATTCAATTTTTGAAAATGCCGGGTATAATTTTCAACACGGCATGTATAACATTTTGCATACCTTGTTGTACCTGCAGTATGATCGGTGCAGAAAAATTGATAATGTCTAAAAATACGCAGGGGCTCTAATAGGGCATACGGGCGTCGGTTTCCTGCCATATTCAGGGTATGTGTTCCGGTGTAATGTTAAAATAGTACACTTGGGAGCATTTTTTGTCTGTTTTGTTTGTAGGTATCAAAAAATCCCTCTACTTTTGCGGTGTACTGGTACAATATTACACTAATATAAAACCCTGCCTTATGATAGATATAAGCCAAATTACTTACAGCTACGGGCGGCGCAAGGCACCCGTATTTGCCGATTTTTCTTTGTCGTTGGCACCCGGACACGTTTATGGGTTGCTTGGAAAAAATGGAACGGGCAAGAGCACGCTGCTCTACCTGATGTGTGGTTTACTGAGAGCACAATCGGGTAGCATTCAGTTCGAAGGCATTGATGTGCGCAAGCGTTTGCCCGAAGTGTTACGCGAGGTGTTTTTAGTGTCCGAGGAGTTCGATTTGCCCAATGTCAGCCTTGAGCGTTATGTCCATATGAATGCACCATTTTATCCACGTTTTGACGAGCGCATTTTGCGCGATTGTTTGGAGATGTTCGGACTCTCGGCCGACATTAGCCTCGCTTCGTTGTCCATGGGGCAGAAGAAAAAGGTATTTATGAGTTTTGCTCTTGCCGCCAATACGCGTTTACTGTTGATGGACGAGCCGACGAACGGGCTCGATATCCCTTCGAAAAATATTTTCCGCAAGGTAGTAGCTCGTTGTCTTACCGACGAACGTACACTTGTTATTTCAACCCATCAGGTACGCGACATCGACATGTTGCTCGACCATGTTGTTATGCTCGAAGGCTCGCGACTGTTGCTCAACCGTTCGACTGCCGATATTTGCCGGGCTCTTCGCTTTGAGGAACGTCCCATCGGTGCATCAACAGCCGACGCGCTGTTTGTACAACCCAGCATTCAGGGCAACGCGGTAATCGTTCCAAACGACGCCCCGGACATAGAAACACCGCTCAACCTGGAGTTGCTCTTCAATTGTGCCGAGGCGGGCAAACTTCCACCGTCGCTCTTAGCTTGATAGCTCACCAACCGGTTTTTTTTATCTCCATTTAAAATCCTCTACACTCATGGATAATTTCAAATCTTCCCGTTTTCTGCATTTGCTCAAGTACGACTTGTGCCAGTATCGCAAGCAATACCTCAGCATGATGGTAGGTGTTTTTGTCGCTATTACTTTGGGACAGTTGGGCGTCTTCTATCCAGCTGCCAAATATTCCCCAATAACGACCGAGAACTTTTCTAATTTTGCCGATACGGCCGTCGAAGTGTTTTATTTCTTATTAGTCATGTTCATGACGGTAGCAGCTGCCAACGTGTTTGGCATGTTGCCCAATAAGCGTGCCCGCATCAGTTATTTGATGGTACCGGCCAGCAATCTCGAAAAGTACCTTTCGCGGCTGCTCATCTGCCTGGTATTTGTTCCGTTGTTTGCCTGGTTAAGTTTTGTCCTGGCCGATGGCATCCGCATCCTGGTTTATTTAGGAACCGAAATGCCTGTGCAATCCGTACTTCCTGCTTTGTGGGATTCGGTGTGCTACTATTTCAAGGAAACGCTCAGTTTGACCGACGAAGGATGGCCCTTTATCCTTCAGGGTCATGCCATGATAATGTCCTTCATTGCCGAATTTATCTTGGGTTCTATCCTCTTCCCACGGCGGGCCGCTATCATCATGTGGCTTTTTTTGATAGGATTTCTTGTCTTAGCCATGACGGTTCTGCTGACTGTGCCCGAAAATATATTACGCGCGAATCCGACCGTTGTTTTTGCGTGGGGGGGCTTTGTATTGCACTCCCTGCTCACCGTCCTCTTCGTGTGGGGCGCTTACCGCCTCTTCTGCCGCAGACAGATTACGCGTCGCAAATTTTTTTAACCCTTAATCTCTTAGTCAGATGAACTTTAAAGACGGATTACCCATCTATATGCAAATAGCCGAGCGCATGAGCGACGAAATATTGGCAGGGGTGTATCCTCCCGAAGGGCGTGTGCCCGGAGTGAGGGAGTATTCCGCGAACTTAGGAGTAAATGTCAACACCATAGTCAAGGCTTTTGAACTATTGTCGCAGCAAGGCATTATAGCGGCACGCCGGGGTATGGGATACTATGTAACAGCCGAAGCCCCGCAACAGATACGCTGTGAACGTAAGCAGCAGTTTCGTAATCAGGTATTGCCCGAACTCTTTAGGCAGATGCACTTGCTCGGAGTTAGTATTGACGAGGTAAACGAAGCTTATCGCCAGCACTCCGCTGCATCAGCTGAGTAAAACTTTTTAAACCCTCAGCCATCCTTTTGGCCCCGTATTATAGCACTTGTAATGGTGTATCTTGGCAAAGCGTATGCTTCTGCACCCAAGGCTAAAGGGTGGGAGGGGCTGCCTGCTTATACATTTTTAACCAGCAAATACTCATGAAACGTTTTCTATCTGTTCTTTTATGCGTCTTTCTCTTCTTTGTGCTTTTGCCTCTCGGCGCTCAAACCCAAGGCCGGGTGGTAGATGCAGCCGGTCAGCCGGTACCTTATGCCAACATTGCTGCCCTGGCATCTTCCGATTCTGCTATTGTGGCCGCTTGCCTGAGTGGTGAGGATGGCTGTTGGCAGTTTGGCGAGGCGGTGCACCCTAAACTGCTGCGTGTAACGGCAGTTGGTTATGAGCCCTTATACTATCGGGTGCAGACACCCGTAGGCCACCTCACACTCACGCTTCGTAGCGACAGCCTGACCGCCTTGGCCGAGGCCACCGTTACCTATCGTCGTCCCGCCGTTAGTTTGAAGGATGGTGCGTTAGTCACCTCGGTCGAAAACTCCACCCTTTCGAAGGCCGGAACGGCCGAAGACGTGCTCCGTCAGGTGCCCGGCATCATCCGCAAGGGCGATGAGGCCGGTAGCCTTGAGGTGATTGGCCGCGGCAAGCCCCTGTTCTACATCAATGGCCGCCAGGTGCGCGATCTGAACGAACTCAAGCAATTAAGCAGCGAGGAAATAAAAAGCGTGGAGGTTATCCAGAATCCCGGAGTACGTTATGATGCTTCGGTCAGTGCCGTAGTTTGAATTCGCACCACGCGCCGCAAGGGCGAGGGATGGGGCATTAGTTTGACCGAAAATTTGCATCAAGGCAAGAAAACGAGCAACCTCACTACGCTCAAACTCAACTATCGCCGTCAGTCGCTCGATGTGTATGCAGGAGGTAGCTTTACAGCACAAGGGAGTTACTGGAACACCAGCCTCGACCAGACTACTCACACGCCCGATACCTTATGGTTTTTGCCTATGGGGCAGCATTCCGAGTCGAAAATGCAGCAAGCATCGTTCAATACCGGCTTCAATTACGATTGGGGTAACAGCCATTCGGTAGGAATGCGCTATCAACTCGACCACACTATCAAAATGGATTGGTGGGCCACTGTTGACAGTCGCATACAAGCCAATGGTCAGCCCTACGACGAACTGAACAACCGCCTGAGTGGTAGCGGCGAAAACCGCCCCCAACATGCAATCAATGCCTATTATACGGGTAAAATAGGCCAAGGCGAGTTGAGTATCGACGCCGACTTTTTTGCAAGCAACACGGGTAGCAATGACCACACGGTGGAGCAGAGTGCCGAATTTGACGACCGCGATTTTTGGACACAAAACCGCGTGCGCAGCCGCTTGCTCATGGCCAGGGCGCAGTACGAGTGGCCCTGGCTCGGCGGCAAGGTTGCACTGGGTGTGCAATACACCTTTACGAACCGTCACGATAACTTTTGGATACCTCAAAACAACTTTGGCGTGGGAGCTGCCCGCTCCAAGCAGCGCGAACAGAACGGTGCTGCCTTTGTGCAGTATAGTGCCCTCTTTGCCAAGCGCTACCAGTTTGCTGCCGGCTTGCGTTACGAACATGCCGTTTACGATTATTGGCAAAATGGCAGCCTCCGTCAAGACCAATCGCCTGTTTACAACAACGTATTTCCCTCCCTCTCGCTTGCTACGGCCTGGGGCAAGGGCAAGCATCCCGTACAGTTTATGCTGGCCTATGCGGCTCAAACCATTCGGCCCGACTATGAACAACTCTCCAATAATGTGACGTACGGCAACCGCTTTTTGCTGCAAACAGGCAATCCCCTGCTCAAACCAACCATCAAGCATAGTGTTACAGCAACCACCGTGTGGAATTTTTTACAAGGCGTGGTGATGTTTACACACCATACTAACGGAATTCTGAATTGGGGAAGTTCGAATCCCGACAAACCGGCCGTTACAACCGTGTCGCACATCAACCGCAGCTATTCGCAGTTAATGTTTTCGGTTACCGCATCGCCTGTGTTGGGGTGGTATCGTCCGCAGTTCAATATCAGCTATTTGCAATCCTTCCTCAAACTTCCTACCCTGGGAAGCATGCAGCGCTTTTACAACCCCTTGCTCTCAATAAACTTGAACAACTACTTTGAATTGCCAGCCGGCTTCCGCCTGAACGTGATGTACAATCTGTCAACGCGCGGGCACTATGACAACATCCAGTTGGCCAACATGATGCACTATGTTGAGGCCAGCGTATCGCGCTCCTTCTTGAAAGACCAACTGACGGTCAATGTGGATGCGAAGATATTTTTCACAGTGTGTCGCAGGGCATTTATACCAATATGGAAACCAGTCGCTTTTATCAGAAGGGCGATGGCGAAACACGCAGATTCTTTTTGAAAATAAACTATAACTTTAATGCAATGCGTAACCGCTACAAAAGTAAGAGCGAGGTGCAGTCTGTAATCGACCGCTTGTAGCTGTATGGTCTGCTCCCCCTTCGTGTTCTTTCGTTTGGTACGAACAAACATGCTGTAAGCTCCTGTCGGGGTTCTGTTAATTCACCTACTATGCCGCACCCTGTCCTTTACAAAGGCCGGGTGCGGCTTATTTTATGAGGCAAAGGGTCAAATCCGTCAGGCTGGATGCAATGCTTTAATACGTTCGCGCCATTGTGGCAGCGTGCAGCGCGACTCCAGGAGTTTTTTGCGGGCCATGAGCCGGATATCGCTCCGGATACTTGAGTCGGTGAGTAGGTCGAAAACCTTTTCGGGCCACTTGACAAAGGCGCGTTGCAGTGCCCAGCCAGCAGCCATTGCTGCATAGTAGCCCGCAGGCTGCAGTTTTTTAATAACATCAAGCGTATGGTCAATCCAATCATCGGTCAGGTAGTGATCCATCAGCATAATCATTGCAAAGCGTTGCTCAAACTCACCTTCAGATAGGGTATAGGGGCGCAACAGCTCCCATCCCTCGGTGCGGTGCTTGCGGATAAGCGTGAGCGAGGCGCACACCATGTCGCATACAGCCCAGTTGTTCATGAGTGGAACGTAGGCAGCCACCCGCTTCGCCCATTCCGTCCATGCCAGATGAGCATAGCCCAGCACAAAACCCTTGAGCAGCACTTCCTCAAAGCTAAGTTCCGTGAGCAATACATCCATGGCATGTACAGCATCGGTACGTGCCATTTCTTTGGCCAGTTTGCGGAGCGCCGGAATGCGTACCCCTATCATCGGGTAGCGTAGGTTGGGAATGAGTTTGCCCGAAAAAGTGGCGTATTTCGGGTCGGCCAGTGTTTCAAGGTACCGGTGCAACTGGTCGGCCTCACTGAATGATTTATCCATAAGCAGTAAGCAATTCAAAGAGAGGAGTTGGGGGAGTTTAAGTACAATTGTCAAAAGGCATACAGGCTGCAGTAGCAAGGCTATCAGCGTAAGGTATTTGTGCTTAGAGGCATATAACGAGGCAAAAATACGGATTTATAACGCCTCATTGTTTTTATTTAATAGCTTTTCTCCCTTCATTCCGGCAAAATGTGCCTACTTTTGCATCAGCAACCGGTGTCAAGTTGCCGGTAGCCGATGCTTATGAAACAAATTCTGCTGACATTATGGCTATGCCTTATAGCTGTGAGTCTGAAAGCCCAAACCGATTTACCCGCTCACCCAACGACTTTGCCCGATACCCTTTTGGCCACCAAGGCAGCCAATGCCTGTTGCTCGTTGCCCCCGGCAACCGACAGCCTGTCGCTATCGCTACCCTGGTCCGTCCCCCTCAGTTTTGCAGGCTACGGACTCGATGGCTGCCACCCGGCTTATGGTGGGCTGTATGGCCCCCAGTGGCGTCTGCACGAGGGTTTCAATGCCCAGTTGGGCCTTTCGGTTAGTGCAGCCTTTGGTAAGCACGCCCCCAAAGGGGTGGGCTTTGGCCAGCATGCCGCTTTTGCCTATGTGTTGCCCGTAACGTCGCGCTTTTCGGTGGCAGCGGGCATTTATGCCGGCAATTTGGACTGGGGACCCTGGCGACAGACCGATGTAGGTATCTCGGGGGTGCTTGCCTACCGCCTGAACGAACGCATCAACCTCTATGCCTATGGTTCAAAAAGCTTTTTGCCGCGTCAGTCGGCCTTCCGTTTCAGACGTGACCCCTTTCCGGTGTTTTTAGACCGTATGCGCGACCGCATAGGAGCCGCAGCCGAGTTTAAGATTGGTAATAACGCAACCATTGGGGTTAGTGTAGAACATAGCAGCTACTAAGAGGCATACTTGTGAAGCAGCCTGCGGAAGGCTGGCAAACCGGGTATAACGAACTAAACGAACTACAAACAATGAAGCAAGCAGTGTCGCTACAGCGACAGACGGAACTCCTGCGCAAGGAGTACGAATACGAAAAACAAGCCTTCCGCCGCGATACCGAAATGATGGGTATTGACCGCAAGGTTAAGCGTGGCGATTGCTGGTTTCCCATAACGGTCGGGCGAGCCTATTACAACTCGCTCGACCGTTTTGTGGTAGAGATTATGCGAACCCCCGACACCGATACCGAGCATAACTTTGAGTATGGCCGTCCGGTGTGTTTTTTTTCGCAAGATGGCTCGGGCATGCTCCATTACCTGGATTTTCAGGCCACGGTAAGCTATGCTGCAACCGACCGCATGGTGGTAGAGTTACCGGGTGAGGGGGCTCTGGCCCGGCTGCAGGCTCTGGAGCGTGCCGGGGTGCAGTTGCATTTTGACGACTACTCGTATCGTATGATGTTCGATGCGCTTTCCCGTGTACAGTCGGCCAAAGGCAACCGCCTGGCAGCGCTTCGCGATCTTTTTCATACCCCTGCTCCCTTGTCGTGGGGAGCTGCAGGCAGTATGCCCCTAAGGTTGCCTTGGCTCAATGCCACGCAAGAGGCTGCCGTGAACGATGTGTTGCGGGCCAAAGATGTGCTCATTGTGCATGGTCCTCCAGGCACGGGCAAAACAACAACTCTGGTTGAGGCTGTATGCGAGGTGTTGCGTCGCGAACCACAGGTGTTGGTTTGCGCACAGAGCAATACGGCTGTCGACTGGATATGCAGCCAACTTGCTAATCGGGGTGTACCCGTGTTGCGTATAGGCAATCCGGCCCGTGTAACCGACGAGATGCTCTCGTATACCTACGAGCGCCGCTTTGAGTCGCATCCCGATTATCCCGACCTGTGGCAGTTGCGTCGCACGTTACGTCAGCTCTATGCCCAGCCCCGCAAGTCGCGGTCTGAAAACTTCCATCAAAAAGTAGCCCGCCTCAAGGAGCGGGCCGACGAACTCGAAGTGCGCATTCGTCACGCCTTGTTCGATTCTTCGCGCGTGATTGCAGCAACCTTGGTTGGTTCAGGCCATCCACTCCTGGCTGGACAGCATTTTCACACCCTCTTTATCGACGAGGCAGCCCAGGCTCTGGAGGCTGCTTGTTGGATTGCGTTGCAAAAGGCCGACCGGGTGGTACTTGCAGGCGACCATCAGCAACTGCCGCCAACGGTCAAGAGTCCTGAAGCCCTGCGGGGTGGATTAGGGCGCAGTCTGATGGAACAAATTGCTGCCCTCAAGCCCGAAGCCGTGCGGTTGCTCAAGGTGCAGTACCGCATGAACGAAACACTGATGCGCTTTTCGTCGGAGTGGTTTTATGGGGGAAAACTCGAAGCAGCGGCTGAGGTAAAACACCGTTCTCTGCTCGACGAACTCGATTCCCCCCTGGTGTGGATTGACTCGTCGGTCATGCCTGCAGCCGAAGCCGCGCCGTGCAACGATACTAGCTTGCAGGTTGCAACAACGCCCGTACGCGAATCCTTTGTAGGCTCTTCGTATGGACGTATCAATAAGGCCGAAGCTGCTCTCACGCTGCACGCATTACACAGCTACGTGCAGCGTATAGGGCGCCGGCGTTTGCTCGATGAACGGGTTGATTTCGGTGTGATATCTCCCTATCGGGCACAAGTGCAATACCTGCGCGGACTCATACGCAGCGATGAATATTTGCGTCCTTTGCGTCAACAAATCACAGTCAATACGGTTGATGCCTTTCAGGGGCAGGAGCGCGATGTGATATTAGTGAGTTTGGTACGAGCCAACGAGGAGGGGCAAATTGGGTTCCTGGCTGACTTGCGCCGCATGAATGTGGCCATGACGCGAGCTCGCTATAAACTGATTATACTCGGTTCGGCCGAAACGCTCTGCCGTCATCCTTTTTATTCTAAACTCTATGAGAGTTGCCGACATTCGGAGGCATAAAACCTAAAAGCCGCAGGAAGATGCATTCCTGTGGCTTTTTAAGTTATGTGTTGTATACCAAGCTGTTTTTATCGGCTTTTACGTAATTACGCAGAGCTTTAATCACTTTCGTAAGCTACCTTAGTGAGGTAATATTGTAATTTTATAGTATACATTATTACCTCTTCTAACTATTTGCAGGCATCTTGTTTTTGGGGGATGCAGGAAGCGTAATTACGGTATGTGGCATCAAAAAATGGAGAAGCAGTGTAGATTATTTTACACCCCATATTTGTTTTTTTAAATACGGCTTTAGAAAAACCTATCGCGGCTTTGGAAATTTCTATCGCGGCTTTGGAAAAACCTATCGCGGCTTTAGAAAATTCTATCGCGGCAATCTATGTGTCGGGGATTAGTAGGTAAGAGTTGTGAGTATGGTAATAAATAAAGGCGTGAACCCCTTAATTAAGAAGGTCCACGCCTTGTTTTCAATTAATCCGAACAGCCGTTACGCAGTTAGCTGCGGTGAAATGTGTTCAGGCTGTTCCGTTTTGTTTTAGTTGCGGATGTCCAACTCGTCGAGTACGTATGACGAACCGCCAAAGGTGTCGATAATAAAGAGCACGTAGCGGATGTCAACGTTGATACAGCGCTGGAGTGCCGGGTTGAACTTGAGGTCGGACGAGAGCGACTCAATGTTTCCGTCAAAGGCCAGACCAATGAGTTCGCCCTTGGCATTGAGCACGCCCGAACCCGAGTTACCACCGGTAATGTCATTGTTCGAAAGGAAGCAAGTGGGCAGTTTACCATCCTTGCGGGCATAGCGTCCAAAGTTCTTGGCATCGTAAAGTTCGCGCAGGCGCTTGTTTACAAAATAGTCGCTGTTTGAATTGTTCTCCTTCTCGAACATACCATCGAGAACGGTGTGCCAGTCATAACGAACGGCATCGCGCGGTTTAAGGTCGCAAATGTGTCCGTAAGTCATGCGAAGCGTAAAGTTGGCATCCGGAGCTTTGGCCCAATCATACATCTCGCAGAGTCCGCGCACGTAGATTTTGTCAAGAGCTTTGCGCTCCTTAGAGTAGTGTGCCAGTCCCTTAAATGCGTTTCCGTAGTAGTCGTTGAGCGCTTTAGCTTCCAGGTAGAGCGGGTCGTTGAGCAGTACGTCGGCATTGGGCTGTGCAAGCGCCTTGGCCAGCTTCGTGCTGTCTGCAAAAACCGATTGCTTGTAAATATTCTCGAAGTAAGCCTTGAAGTCGCCGTTGTTTTTGAGGAAATCGGGCGTGTGGCTCAACTTTTTGTGCTTCATGAAGTAGGGAACGAGCAGTTCCATCTTGCCAAGGTCGATGGGTAAGTTTACACCCTTCAGAGCCTCGTTGTAGAAAGCCATAATTTTAGCTTTGGCTGCGTCAATCTCTTTTTGCTTGCCGCCTTTCAGCGCTTTATCATAAGCCTCTACAAGTTCGGGAGCTATACTAAACGATTGCTGGCGGAGCGTGATGTTGTAGAGCGAGGCATCGTAGAGAGTGTCAGAGTAGGCCTTGCAGAGCGCCTCGATACGTTCAATAATATCTTGGTACTCAGCCTTTCCGCTTTGCTTGGCAAAGGTGCGGAAGTGAGCCTCTTCAGCACGCTTCTGTCCTACAAGGTCAATCTTTTGAACGGCTTCGTTCATACCGCCAAAGTTCTTGATTGTATTACCCCATGAGAAGTATTCGTCTTCGAGCAGCAGGCGGAGTTCGTCGCTTTGGTCCATGAGGTTTTTGTAGTAGGCCAGCAACGGATTACCGGCAATAACAATAGGCTCGTTGGTAGCTTTGCAACGCAGTTCAACCTCGGCAGCAGTGAGGTAACGGTTGGTAGTGCCGGGGAATCCCATAATCATGGTGTAATCCTGCTCGTTGAGACCTTTGAGCGAGATGGGCAGATACTTTTTGCACTTCAAGGGCACGTTGTCGGGGCTGTAAGGTGCGGGATCGCCGTTTTTGTCAGCGTAGATGCGCAACATGGCAAAGTCGGCATTATGGCGCGGCCATACCCAGTTGTCGGAGTTACCGCCAAACTGGCCGATGTTGTGCGGCGGATTGGCTACCAGGCGGATGTCGTTGAAGGTTTGTTCGTAGAACATATAGAACTGGTTGCCTCCGAAGAAGGGGACGATACGTACGCGCATACCTTTCTTTTTCTTCAAGTCGCTCTTTTTAAAGAGTTTTTGGGCCAGAGGTTCCAGGAATCCGTAGCTTTGTGCAGTATATTCGTCGGCTTTTTGTTTGCGTGCCTCTGTCTCAACCTCCTTCGTTACATCAACAATACGCAATACAAAGGTAAAGGTCAGGTGGTCGGGAGTGCGCAACTCCTCAGCACGGCTTTTGGCAAAGAAACCGTCCTTCATGTAGTCGTGTCCGATGCCGCTCATCTCGTGAACGTAGCTAAAGCTGCAATGGTGGTTGGTAAGAATCAAACCATCGGGACTAACTACTTCGCCGGTGCATCCACCGCCAAAGATACCGATACATTCGCGCAGCGAAGAGGAGGTTTCGCTGTAGAGAGCCTCAGGAGGCAGTTGCAAGCCTGCTTTACGGAGGGAATCCTCCAAATGCTGCTGCTTCATTAACTTCAAGAGCCACATACCTTCGTCAGCTCGGGCTCCCGACAGGCTCATGGCAAGAGCCATGCAGAACAGTAGGATTTTCTTCATCATAATGGGTTATTTGTTTGTTATTCGCAGACAAAGGTAGTGCAAGGCGAGCGAAGAAAGTCAAAAAAAGATTGATTATTTTATATTTTGCAGGAACTTTCGTCAAAAAGTCCCTGTCGAGGCTGCCTATCCCCCAGTTGATAGTCTGTTGGCGGTGTATGTCATTATACATTTAGTGTAAAAGTTTCAACATGTGTAGACCGTTGCGCACCTTCCGCCAGGCATTGGTTAAAGCAGGTTTTGCATCGTTTTTTTATAGAATGTCAGTGCCAATAGAAGAGTGCCAAAACTAAAAATATAAGGCAAATGAGTAAATGCAAACAGGTTGCACAAAATATTTTCTATCTTTGTGGCGTGAAAAAGTCCCGATTGGTTACCCGCGCATGGCTGTCCATCATCTTGTTGCTGTTGGCAGTACTTTTGCCCCACCATCACCACGATGGTGGGCTGACTTGCGTAACCTTCGAACATTGTCACACAAATACCCCTTCAAGCGATGCGCGCCATGCACATGGCCACCACGGAAAGTCAAACAGCCACCCTTGTGTGCTGTCGGTAGCTGTTGTTAAACTCACTCCGTCGAAAGGCGAACATCCAATCGGTGTTCCCCTTTATTTCTTACCCGTTTCGTTTGTTCAGTTGCCCGCTCCGCAGGTGCAACAAATGGCCGTTAATGCCCCCGGGAGCAGTAAACGTTTTGATTTAGCTTGCCCGTTCAGCAAGCATCTGCCCACCCGCGGTCCTCCGGCTTTGTTGGTTTAAGTAGTTATAAGGGAGCGTATACCTATAGCCTCCATCCCCATTTTGTCTGCAGCATTAGCTGTATGATTCATTACCAACAAATCCATTTTATTCATGAATAAGATAGTATATTATGGTGTAGCCTTTTTTGCAGCTACACTCTTGAGTGCGTGTCATGCCGGCCATAATCATGGTCCTGAGGAACACGCAGAGTCTGATGCACACGGCCACGAGCACGAACATGGTGCCGACGAAATAACCTTTACTCCCGAACAGGCCAAGGCCGCAGGTTTAAAAATCGAAACCCTTAAGCCTGCTGACTTTGCCGAAGTGGTAGAAGTAAGCGGCCGCGTACTGCCATCACCCGGTGCCGAGGCCACGGTAGCAGCCACGATGGCAGGCATTGTACGTTTTCCCCAGTCAGACTTAACTGACGGTAAGCCCGTTAGCAAGGGGCAAGCACTCTTTGTTGTTGAGGCCGGCCAGATGGCCGATGGCAATCCGGCAGCTGCAGCACAGGCCGAACTCACCGCTGCCAAGCAAGCACTTGCCCGTGCCGAACGTTTGGCTGCCGATAAGATTATTTCGCAGCGCGAACTCGAGGATGCGCAGCAGCGCTACCAGGCCGCCGCAGCAGCAGCCAAGAGCTTGGGCGGAGCTTCGCAAACCCGTTCGCTGGCAGCCCCTATTGGCGGTTATTTAAAGAGTGTACTGGTAAAACCCGGCGACTATGTGGCAGCCGGCCAAGCCTTGGCCACCGTTACGCAGAACCGCAAACTGCAACTCCGGGCCGATGTTCCCGAGCGTCATTATGCTATGCTCTCGCGCATAGTGGGTGCAAATTTCCGCATGGCCTACGACGACGCTTCGGTAACTCATTCGGTTAAGGAACTGGGCGGACGCCTGTTGTCGAAAGGTCAGGCTACCGACACGGGTGACTATTTTGTGCCCGTAACTTTCGAGTTTAACAATCAAGGTAATATTGTGCCGGGAAGTTTTGCACAGGTTTATTTGGAAGGAAATACCCGCAGTGGTGTACTCTCTGTACCTGTTGAGGCTTTAACCGAAGCTCAAGGACTCTATTTTGTATATGTGCAAGTTCATGGCGATGCTTACCGCCGTCAGGAAGTACAACTGGGGGCAAGCAATGGTCGCCGTACCGAAATACTTGGCGGCTTGAAAGCAGGCGACAAGGTTGTAGTAGCCGGAGCTACACAGGTACGTCTGGCTGCTAATGCCACAGTAGTGCCCGAAGGCCATACGCATTAAAACCATTTGCCGTTGCCGGTGGCATGAACATGCAGCAAATAATAACAAACGGCAGTAGCCCGGAATGAAACCCCGGATGAAAATCTGCCCGCCGGACAACGCTTAAACCCGAAACTCCCATGCTAAACAAAATTATATCCTTTTCGCTGCACAACCGTCCCATCATTCTGTTCTTCAGTGCCTTGCTCCTTATTATAGGCTCGTGGACAGCATGGAAAATGGAGGTTGATGTATTTCCCGACCTAAATGCGCCTACCGTGGTTATCATGACCGAAGCACCGGGTATGGCTTCGGAAGAAGTGGAGCGACAGGTCACTTTTCCTATCGAAACCGCAGTAAACGGAGCGACCGATGTTCGCCGTGTGCGCTCCTCATCGACCACAGGCTTCTCAGTTGTGTGGGTTGAATTCGACTGGGGAACCGACATTTACCGCGACCGGCAAATCGTGTCGGAGAAACTCGCAACATTGGGCGATGCCCTGCCGCAAGGTGTGGGCACTCCGACCCTCGGTCCGCAGTCAAGTATTTTAGGCGAAGTAATGTTTATAGGTCTGACTGCCGATAAAACATCGATGGGCGACCTCCGCACATTAGCCGATTGGACAGTGCGTCCACGCCTGCTCTCAACGGGCGGTGTAGCCCAGGTAACAGTAATGGGCGGCGACTTGATGGAGTATCAGGTGCGCCTTCATCCGGAGCGGATGCGCCACTATGGTGTAACCCTTACTGAGGTTCTTGCCGCAACCCGCCAAATGAACCGTAATGCAGCCGGTGGTGTGCTTTATGAAAATGGCAATGAGTACATTGTACGCGGCGAACTGACCACTACTAATACCCACGCAATGAGCCAGGCCGTTGTGAAGCGTACTGCAAACGGCAATCCCATTGTGCTGGCCGACATAGCCGATGTGCAGATGGGTCCCAAGAGTCCACGTATGGGTATGGCCTCCATCTCGGGCAAGCAGGCTGTGCTTTTGACAGTAACCAAGCAACCCTCGACCAGTACCCTCGAACTGACCGAAAGCCTTGACCGCATTGTCGAAGATCTTAAGAAATCTTTGCCTGCCGATGTAAAAGTTGATACCCACCTTTACCGTCAGCAAGACTTTATCGATTCGTCAATCAGTAATATCCAAAAGTCATTGCTCGAGGGTGGTATTTTTGTGGTATTGGTGCTCTTTATATTCTTGATGAACGGCCGCACCACGCTCATATCGCTTGTAACCATTCCTATCTCCCTGCTTGTAACCATCCTTGTACTTAAGCTGATGGGACTCACCATTAACACCATGAGTATAGGTGGTATGGCTATTGCGATAGGCTCGTTGGTAGACGACGCCATCGTAGATGTGGAAAACGTGTTCAAGAATTTGCGGCTTAATGCCCGATTGCCCAAAGAGCAGCGTCGCAGCAAACTGGCTGTTATCTACGATGCCTCGCGCGAGGTGCGTATGCCCATTCTTAATTCTACACTTATCATTGTCGTAAGTTTCGTTCCGCTATTTTTCTTATCGGGACTTGAAGGCCGTATGCTCACTCCGCTTGGTGTAAGTTTTATTGTATCGCTTTTTGCATCGACTCTTGTGGCACTGACCCTTACCCCCGTGCTGTGCAGTTACCTGCTCAAGGATGGTTCAAAAGCTGACGGCGACAGTACCGGCGGTGACGGACAAAGTGCAGGCGGCCCTAAATGGGTAGTAGCCATGAAGGCCCGCTACGAGCGTCTGTTGCTGTGGGCTACCGGCAGACCCTCGCGATGGATACTGGGTGTAACAGCTGCCTTGGTGATGGTTACAATAGGTTTGTTCTTTACGTTGGGACGTTCCTTTCTGCCTCCCTTCAACGAGGGCTCCTTTACCATCAATGTAAGTACCCTTCCGGGAGTTTCGTTTGAGGAGAGCAATAAAATAGGTCATCAAGCCGAAAAACTAATCATGCAGGTTCCCGAAGTAAAGGCCGTGGCCCGCAAAACAGGACGTGCTGAACTTGATGAGCATGCCTTAGGTGTGAATACCAGCGAGATGGAAGTGCCTTTTGAACTCAAGGACCGCAGTAAAGACGAGGTAATGGCCGATTTGCGTCAGCGCCTGCGCACGTTACCCGGTGTGAGCATTGAGATTGGTCAGCCCATTTCGCACCGCATCGACGCCATGCTCTCGGGTACCAAGGCTGGCATCGCCATCAAGGTGTTTGGTCCGGACCTCGGAACCCTCCATTCGCTCGGTGTACAAATACAGCAGGCAACACACACCATTGAAGGTGTAACCGACTTGAACGTGGAGCAACAGATAGAGCGTCCGCAGCTGGCTATCAAACCCCGTCGCGAGCTCCTTGCCCGCCATGGTATTACCCTGCCCGAGTTTGCCGAGTATGTAAATGCGGCAATGGGTGGTGAAGTGGTAAGCCAGGTGCAAGACGGGGCCAAGACCTTTGACCTGACTGTACGTGTTGACGACCACGGACTGCGCAGCATTGAGAGCATACGCGGAATGCTTATTTCGACAGCCGACGGCAGGCAGTTGCCATTGGGCGAAATAGCCGACATCGTATCGACGGCAGGTCCCAACACCGTGAGTCGCGAAAATGCCCAGCGTAAACTGGTAGTTTCGGCCAATGTGGCCGGACGCGACATGCGTTCGGTTGTGAACGACATGCGCGAAGCTATCGAAACCAAAGTGGCTATGCCCGAAGGCTACCATGTGGAATACGGCGGACAGTTCGAGAGCGAAGAAGCAGCCTCGACCATGCTCCTGGGCCTTTCGGTTATCAGTATTATTGTCATCCTTTTGCTGCTCTACTTGCAGTTCCGTTCGTGGCCCCAGGCTATTGTGGTGTTGCTCAACTTGCCTTTGGCACTCATAGGCGGTGTCTTGGCACTGGTGTTGACAGGAGGCGTAATCAGCATTCCCGCAATTATAGGTTTCATATCGCTCTTTGGTATGGCCACTCGCGGAGGTATGTTGTTGGTTGACCGTTATAACGAACTGGCAAGCCGCGGACTCAGCCGTCAGGAGGTTATTCGTCAAGGCTCGCTCGACCGTTTGCTTCCCATTATTATGACTGCGCTTTCATCGGCCCTGGCACTCATACCGCTGGCTTTGGGTAGCGATTTGCCGGGTAATGAAATTCAAAGTCCGATGGCGCAGGTTATGTTGGGCGGATTGCTTACAAGCACCCTGCTCAACCTGATTGTACTTCCGATTATAGCGCCGATGAAAAAGTTCAAGTAAATAACGCATCCCGACAATGAAACATACACTTCTCTATATGCTGTTTGCGGCAGCACTGCCCGGCTGGGCCCAGCGTCCGGCCTTGCTCGACAGCATCGAGGCTAACAATACCTCCCTTCAGGCCCTGGTGGTGCAAACTCAGGCCACCATGCAGCAAAACCGTAGCGATATGCGTCTGTCCGACCCTGAGGCCGAAGTGGGCTACTTCTTCGGTTCGCCAAAGGGCATTCCCAATCGTGTTAATGTGAGCGTGTCACAGTCGCTCGATTGGGGCGTAATAACCGGCCGTCGCCGCAAACTGGCAAAGGCAGGCGACATTGTGGCGCACGAAAACTACCGCCTGCAGCGACAGACTGTGCTGGCCGAAGCCCTGCAGACCCTTACGCAAATGGTGTACTACAATCGCTTGTGCAACGAACTCGATGAGCGCTTGCAACTGGCGCAAGAGATGCAACTGCTCTACGAAAAGAAGTTTGCAGAAGGCGATTTAAACCAGTTGGAGGTAAACAAGGTAAAACTCAACGCTACCGTGGCGCAGGCCGAACTGCGGCGGGCACAGAGCGAAAGGCAGGCCCTGCAGCTCAACCTGCAGCGACTGAACGGCGGAAAGCCCCTGGAGTGTAACGATACACTCTATTATGCCGAAGCCCTGCCTGCTTTAGCCGACTTGATGGCGCAGGTTAAAGAGTCGCACCCGCAGGTGCTAAGCTCTGAGGGAGCCATCAAGCAGAGCCTGCAGCAGCTAAAATTGGCTAAGAGCGAGTCGTGGCCTACGTTCAGCGTAGGTTATTCGGGCGAATACGTAAAAGACAGCAAATACAGTGGCATTACTTTGGGTATGAGTATTCCTCTGTGGGGAAACACCCGTGCCAAAGTGCGTCAAAGCCGTACGGAGGTATTGGCACGACAACTTGACCTGGCTGATGTTGAAACCCAACTTTCGGCCAGTCTGCAACAGCAGTACGCCACAGCGCTGGCACTGCAGCAAACTGCCGACCGCCTAAAGGATGAGCTTAAACTTACCGGCAATGCCCGATTGTTGCGCCGTTCGCTCGACGAAGGACAAATTTCGCTGCTCGATTATTTGCTCGAACTCTCCTTTTATTACGATGCTCGTACCGCTCAGCTCGAAGCCGAGCGTGATGCACGTTTAGCGGCAGCTGCGCTGCGCAGCTATCTGTTGGGCTGAAGCCTGCAGGTATTTGCTCCAGCCCCGTGTGTGCGCTGTGTAAAACAGTTTGCACTATGGTGTTGAAAGGTTGACAACATGGTGTAAAAACTTTAGCATCAAAATGATGCAATGCCTGTAGTTTGATTATGGGCATTGGCATCAGACCCAAAGATAAAACCCCGGTCTGCTTTGCAGGTCGGGGTTTGTGGTTGAAAGTGCCCGGACTATTGGGTCAGGATGGGCAACTGTAGTAGGTTAGAGAGCGCACGTATTGCCATTGGCACGTGTCGTGCGTCATGTTGGTCATGAGTCCTTATTCGGGATAGTTCAGGTTTTCGGCAGTGGCACATTCGAGCACCTCGTGCAGGTATTTGGCAGCTTCGTAGCGAGCCATGGGCAGGTCGTGAAGCAAGTAGGTGCCGCAGTCTTTGGCTGTGGTACCCGGCACTTCGCCTTCGAAGGTTGCAATGAACTTGAAGGTAGCCTGCATAAGTGGTAAAATGTCGCTGCTCGTAAGGTCTCCGCGCACCAACAGGTAATTGCCGGTCAGGCACCCCATGGGGCCCCAGTAAACAATGCGGTCTTTCCACTCCTCGTTGTTGCGCAGGTAGGTTGCCGCAAGGTGTTCGATGGTGTGAATGGCTCCTTGCCCCAATACGGGTTCGCGGTTGGGCAGTTTCATACGAATGTCGAAGGTTGTGATGGTTTCATCCCCAACCATGTCTTTGCGTGAAACGTAGATGCCACGCTGCAGGCGCAGGTGGTCGATGGTAAAGCTGGGTATTTTTTTCATAATTGACAAATTTCGTGCAGCAAGGCTTGTGTTACTCCAAACGAGCGGTCGGCCATTTCGCCCCAAAAGTTGTTGTATTGTTCAAAATGGTTGTCGGCTCCCGGTGTGTCGCTAATGATGCGAAAGCTGAGGAAGGGTACACCGTAGATGCGGCACACTTGTGCCAGCGCACCGCTTTCCATGTCAACAGCCAATCCGTCGGCAAAGCGTGTTTTGATGGCCGCTAATTGTTCGTGACTGGTAATAAATTGGTCGCCGCTGCATATCAGGCCCTGATGGATGCGTGTAGCTGTTTGCAAACTTGTGGCCGCTTTGAGCAGTTCGGGGTCTGCTTCATAGTAAAGGGGGAGTCCTTGCACTTGTCCCGGTTCGGTTTCGGGGCCGCAGTCTACATCGTGATAGGCCACGCGGCTGCCTGCCACTACATCCATAACTTGGAGTTTGGCATCGATGCCCCCGGCCACTCCGGTGTTGATAAGGGCATTGGGATGGTAGCGTCTGATAAGTTCAACACCGCCGATGGCAGCATTGACTTTGCCTATGCCACTCTCCATAAGTACAAGTTCGTGGCCGTTGAGTGTGCCGCGCACAAAGTGAAAGTTGCCTTCGCTTTCGGTTCGGGCATTTTGCAGGAGTCCGGCCAGCTGCTCGTGTTCTTTGTGCATGGCATTGATAATACCGATGGTCATGATGGTAGGTTTAAGTTTCAGAAGTTTAGAGGCTTCGTGCCGAAGGTTTAGCGCTGCGAGGCATTTAGAGTGTTGGGTTCGAACACCTGCCACAGCGGCATTCCCTGTGGGTAGGGTGCATTGACCGCTATGAGTTTGTGGCTGACTGGATGTTCAAACTCAATGTGCCTGGCATGCAGACAGATAGAGCCGTCGGGGTTAGAGCGTGGTGCACCATATTTAAGGTCGCCCTTGATGGTGCAGCCCATGGCTGCCAGCTGGCAGCGTATCTGGTGGTGTCGGCCCGTGTGCAGGTTAACCTCGAGCAGGTGGTATCGGTCTGATGAGCCGATAAGCTTGTAGTCGAGCACTGCCTTTTTTGATCCGGGAACCTCGCGCGGGTGAGCGTAAGCCTTGTTTTGTTTTTCGTTACGCGTGAGCCAGTTTGTAAGTACAGCTTCGGGTTTGCGTGGTAGATTACAGACCAGTGCGTGGTAAGTTTTTTGTACCTTTCCGTCGCGGAACAAGGCATTAAGGCGTGCAAGAGCCTTGCTTGTACGTGCAAAGACGACAACTCCGCTTACCGGCCGGTCCAGTCGGTGTACAACCCCTAGAAAAACTTCGCCGGGTTTATGGTAGCGCTCTTTGATGTAGGCTTTAACAAGGTCGCCGAGCGTTTTATCGCCGGTTTTGTCGCCTTGTACAATTTCGCCCGGTGCTTTGTTAACAATAATCAGATGGTTGTCTTCGTAGAGTACCTCCATGTGTGTGGTAAATGTCAGAGTGTTAGTGCTTTCACCTGTAGCTTGCATGGGGCTTAAAGGCTCAACTGGCTGCTGCATACGCCAAGGTTTGCAGCAGCCAGTTGCATGGGTGTTCAGCACATACGGCTTAGGTTTACATGTTCATACCGCCGTCAACCTGAATAACCTGTCCGGTTACATAGCTGGCAAGGTCTGAAGCCAGGAAGGTGGCTACGGCTGCAATGTCTTCGGGTTTACCGCCGCGGCGCAGGGGGATAGACTTCATCCACTCCTTGCGTACATCTTCGGGCAGTGCTGCAGTCATGGCAGTTTCGATAAATCCGGGAGCGATAGCATTGGCGCGTACACCGCGGCTACCCATTTCCTGGGCTACACTCTTGGCCAGAGCAATCATACCTGCCTTTGAGGCAGCGTAGTTGGCTTGTCCGGCATTTCCGTGTACGCCAACAACCGAGGCCATGTTGATGATAGAACCTTGACGCTGGCGCATCATGATGGGGGTGCAGGCATGGATAAAGTTAAAGGCAGATTTAAGGTTTACGCCAATTACAGCATCCCACTGCTGCTCGGTCATGCGCAGCATGAGTCCGTCTTTGGTGATGCCAGCATTGTTTACCAAAATGTCGATAGCTCCAAAGTCTGCGTGTACCTGCTTAACTACTTCGGCAGTCTGTGCAAAGTCGGCTGCGTTAGAGGCATAGGCCAGGCATTTCACACCTTTAGCTTCGATTTCCTTGCGGGTTTCTTCGCCGTTCTCGTCGATTACGAGGTCGGTAAAAGCAATATTAGCGCCTTCTTCGGCAAATTTCAGGGCGATGGCCTTGCCAATGCCGCGTGCGGCACCTGTAATCAAGGCAGTCTTTCCAGTTAAAAGTCCCATATTGATGATATAGTTAGTATTTGAATAAGTTGTTTAAGTATGTGAGTAGTGGCTCCGGTCAAGGTACAGCCTTAGTTTTTTTTGAGATTGAGTACCCTGTTAACCATACCTTTGACCATGGGGTAGGTTTCGTCCTCTTCCAAACCTGCGCCTAGGCGGTCGTAAATGTAGGGAACTTCGAGTCCTTTTACGGCACAGTGAACGACATCGGCATACAATCCTACGTTTTCAATCATAAAGCGTTTACTGTCAACCCCTTCCTGCAGGAGTTTCAGCAAAATTTTGTGTTCTTCCTCGTCGAAGGCGCGTCGAACCTTTTCGACCATCCAAATGTTACGGAAGAATTCGGCCCTCAATGTGCCGTTGCGCGCAACAGCCTCGCGTATGATGCTCAGGTGAGCGTAGATGAGGGCAAAAATTTTCTCTTCAGGTGCAACGTCCATCGTAAGCACAGCTTTTAACTTGTCGGAGAGCCGTTCGAGTTCCTCTTTAATAACCGCATAGTAAATTTCCTCCTTGTTCCGGAAGTAAGTGTAGAGCGTGCGGCGTCCGCGTCCGGAGGCTGTAGCAATATCGTTCATCGTGGTAGCTTCCAAACCTTGGTGGGCAAAGAGTTCGCGGGCAACTTCGAGTAGTTTTTGGCGAGTTTTGGAGATAGACATAGGCAGAATGAAAAATAATAGTAGAAAGCACAAAACCTGCTTCTATGTGCAAAAGTACGAATTTATATTTGTAGTGCGCATACCTAAGCCTTACTTTTTATAAAAGCTGGGCTTTGTAATGCATTTGGTGTGCGATTGGTCTAGTTGCCAACTTTTGCTTGCTTACCGGTAGAGTGTTGTATTTTTGATAATGAATGTTAGCTGTTTTACACCCCGTTCATGTGAACTGGCAGCGTGCGACCGAGGCCCGTTGTTTACGGGCTGGTTTTTTGTAAAATTACGCTTTTCATTGGGTCGAAGGCTTTTATTTACAGCCGTTTTCCGTAGTTCCACACAAAAGCCTTATCTTTGCCCTCATGAAGAAGCCTAAAAGACTAAAAAAATGGCTTGCCGCAGCAGCCCTTGCACCAGTGGGGCTGTTTTTAGTGCTTGCCATCCTTGTTTATATCCCCCCGGTACAGCAATTTGTTGTAAACCGCGTAGCCGAATCGCTTTCCGAATCCATGGGAATGCGAATTGCAGTGAAAGAGGTAAGATTGGCCTTTCCGCTCGACCTTGCCGTTCATCGTGTAACAGCTGTAGAGCAGTCCGACACGCTGTTGGCAGCCCGTTCGTTGCGCCTCAATGTTGCGCTTATGCCCTTGCTTAATGGATGTGCCGAGATTAACGGCTTGTCGTTGTACGATGTTAAACTCAATACCAAGAGTTATGTATCAGATACCCGTATTCAAGGTACGGCAGGCGAACTGACCCTTACGCCGAGTACGGTAGACTGGAAAAATGAGCGGGTCAAGCTCGACCGCATCCGTCTGGACCGCGCTGACTTCAACGTGGCGTTATCCGATACGGCCATGCCCGATACCTCAACAGTACCGGTACGTTGGGATATAGCTGTGGCCCAAGCCGACATTGAGCATTCGCGTATTCGTTTGTCGCTTCCCGGTGACTCCATGCGCATCGGTGCCGACATCGGAAGCCTGTCGTTGCGCGGCGGGCGCTTTGATATAGGCCATAACTACTATGCCTTGCGTTCGCTCAAAATACAGTCGTCGGGTTTAACCTACGACCTGCCTTTGCAAAAACCACAGTCCGGACTCGATCCCAACCATTTGGCCATTTCAGACCTTTCGCTGTTGCTCGATACCTTGTCGTATGACCGTACAGGGCGCTTGCGCGCTGCCTTGCGAACTGCAACCTTGCGTGAAAAGTGCGGTCTGCAGGTAAATAAGCTAAAGGCACAGATTGATATGGATACCATGCGTCTGAACTTGCCCTATCTGGAAATTCATACACCTTATTCGCGTATTCAGGGCCAAACAGCATTCGACTTCAGCTCGTTTGAAGTAGGAAAGGGTGGCCATTTGCAAGCACATATTGAAGCCAGGTTAGGAGGCGAGGACATCCAAATATTAGGTAAAGGTTTTGTAGATGAGGCCATGCTGCATGTCTGGCCCCGAAAAGACTTGATACTACAAGCCGAAGCTGATGGAAATATTGAAAATCTGCAACTTAAAAAGGCCGAACTGGCTATGCCGGGTGTATTCAATCTTACGGCCAACGGGCATGCTGCTTATCTGACGGAAAACTGGAGGAGCGGCAACTTCAAAGTGCAGTTGCAAACGCGCAACTTAGCCCCTGTAAGAAAACTCCTTCCCTCCGATTTGCTCCGAACGGTTAATGTGCCTGATGGGGTATCCCTCCGAGGAATAGTAGGTTTTAAATCTTCAGATTATCAGGCAGATTTGCGACTTGTGAGTGGGAAAGGAACATTGACTGCCCGTGCAAAAGTTAATCTGGATCGTTCTGCCTATCGGCTTGAGGCTCAAGCCAATCAACTGCAACTTGCTGCGTTTTTGCCCGGTATGCCCTTGACCCCCTTTACCGGAAAACTGACGGCCAGTGGCAGCAATTTCGATGTTCTTTCGTCGCAGGCACGACTTCATGCGCAGGCTCAGATTGCAGCCCTTAGTTATGAGCATTATGATTTGGGTGGTTTGTCGGCCCAGATAGACTTGCAGCGTGGTAATGGCCGTTTAGACATATCGTCGAATAACCCCAAGTATCAGTTTGAGGGCCATGCTGATATCCAAATTGACCAACATGGCTATGGCTTGCAGCTGGCTACACAAGTACAGTCGGTTGACCTTAAAACCTTGGGCATAACTAAAGATACCTTGTACGTAGGAACTAAATTGGAGGTTAATTTAAAGGCCGATAAGCAATTTACGGCTTATAATATCGACGGCAGCTTGCGCCAAAACCACTTTAGCTCGCCTCAAATGAGTACAATGGCCAAGGATATCTGCTTTGACTTTGCTACTTCAACCGATACAACAACAGCCAATCTTTCGGCAGGTGACCTCAAAGTGAGCCTAGGCTCCAAGGGCAATGTTCCCTTGTTAGCCAAGCAACTTACAACTTTTGCCACAGAGTTTTCGGAACAGGCAAGCAGGCGTGAACTCAACCAGGAACGCCTCAAGGAACTTTTACCCGTGATGGACTTGACTCTCAAGGCTGGCCGGGCAAATCCTTTGTACAATATAGCCCGCCTTAAAGGCTATGCTTTTTCGTCGGCACTGCTTGACCTTCATACCGACCCCTTGATTGGTATGGCAGGCGATGTAAGAGTTGGTTCGTTACAAGCAGGTGGTTTGCTGCTTGATACCATCAATACGCATATCCTGCAGGACTCGACAGGTGTACAGCTCTTTGGCTTGGTCAAGAATAACCGAAAAAATCCTACACCTCTCGAAGTAAAGCTAAACGGCTATATGCTCAAAGCCGGAGCAGGACTGGAATTGATTTATTACGACAGTCAGGGCGAAAAAGGCGTAGATCTGGGTTTGCAGGCCGAACTTACTGAAGGTGGGGCCTATGTACATCTTTATCCAGAGCGGCCTGTGCTTGCTTACCGTAACTTTAAGGTAAACAAAAATAATTATATCTTTTTAGGTAAAGACAAGAGCATCCGTGCCGATATGGACCTATTAGCTGACGATGGCACCGGTGTAAAAATCTATGGCGAGCCCCGCGATTCGCTTAACGATGTAACTGTCAGTGTTAACCAGGTAAACCTTTCAGAACTCTCGCGGGTGTTGCCATATATGCCTAAACTTGGCGGAATGTTTAGCGGTGATGTGCATATCACGGCTTCGTCCGATTATAAAAACCTTTCGGCTGTAGCTTCGGTCGAGGCAAATGGATTTAAATACGAAGGTATTCCCCTCGGAAATCTAGGCGTTGAGGCACTCTACCTGCCAAAGACCGGAGGAGAGCACCATGCTTCGGCTTTTATCAGCTCTAATGGCGAAGAAGTGCTGGCTTGCAACGGTACCTACTTTGATCGCGATGGCGGAAGCTTTGACGGCGAGGCCAATTTGCATGACTTCCCCTTGCAACTTCTCAATGGTTTTATGGCAGGTACTGATGTAGCACTCAAAGGAATAGCTGCTGGTGACCTCAAACTGAAGGGCTCGACTGACAAACCCATTATAAATGGTACACTCGACCTTGATTCGGCTCACATTTACTCTGATGTTTATGGCTTTGACTTCCGTACCGATGAACGTGCGGTGAAGATTGCTGATAGCCGATTGCTTTTTGAGAATTATAACTTGTACTCAACAGGCAAAGAGCCCTTAGTGCTCAATGGTGTATTCGATATGTCAAACTTTGAGCGCATGAATATGGACTTTACCATGCAGGCACGCAACTTTGAGCTAATCAATACTCGCAAAAAGGCCCAGTCCATGGTATTCGGTAAGGTTTATTCTAATTTCCTCGGCTCGCTCAAGGGAACAACCGATAACCTTTCGATACGTGGCAAACTCGAAGTGCTTGACCGTACCGACATGACTTATGTGCTCAAAGACTCTCCGCTATCGGTCGATAACCGACTCAACGATCTGGTGCAATTTGTAAACTTCAATGATAGCACAACGCACAATCGTACCAAGCCGGTGCCCGAGGGTAGTTTCGACCTGACATTAGGTATATCGGTAAGCGATGCTGCACGATTCCATTGTAATTTGAGCGATGATGGTCAAAGCTATGTAGACCTTGAGGGAGGAGGCGACCTGACCTTACGTATGACGCAGCAAGGCGAGATGCGTATGACTGGACGCTTTACGGCTAACAGTGGTGAAATGAAGTATGCACTACCTGTTATTCCGCTTAAGACCTTCAACCTTGTACAAGGATCGTATGTCGAGTTTACAGGCGATGTGATGAATCCTACACTCAATATAGCTGCAAAGGAGCGTACCCGAGCCATTGTTACAGAAAACAATCGTCCGCGTTCCGTAGCCTTTGATGTGGGAGTAGCTATTACCCGTCCGCTCAGCGACATGGGGCTTGAGTTTACTATCGAGGCCCCCGAAGATCTCACTGTGCAGAATCAATTGGCCACCATGTCGGCCGAACAACGTGGAAAGGCTGCCGTAACAATGATGGCCACGGGTATGTATATGACTGATGAAACCATGCTTTCGGGGTCTGGCTTTAAGGCCAACAATGCTCTTAATGCCTTCCTGCAGAGCGAAATACAAAATATTGCAGGCTCTGCGCTTAAAACTATAGACATCAATTTGGGTGTTGAAAGCGGCACTGCTGCAACAGGAACCAGTACTACCGACTATTCCTTCCAGTTTGCCAAACGCTTTTGGGGAAACCGTATCAGTGTGATTATTGGTGGTAAGGTTTCGACAGGCGCTGATGCAGTTAACTCGGCCGAGAGCTTTATTAACAATATATCCGTGGAATACCGCCTTGACCAAAGTGCAACGCGCTATGTCAAGGTATTCTACGACCGCGATAGCCAGGATCCGCTCGAGGGGCAACTGACCAAAACTGGAGCCGGTTTGGTACTAAGGCGTAAAACCGACCGTCTTGGCGAACTCTTCATCTTCAAAAAGAAAAAGAAGGATGTGCCCGTACGATAAGGCGAGCCTATCAGCTTACAAATCTATATGATGATACTGAAATACAACAATATGCAACGTAAGGGCGGAGTAGTGCAAGTTCTTCTGTTTCCGTTCTTAATGTTAGGTATGCTTGTGTCGGGATGTTCAACTACTGATGCTATTCCTGAAGACGAGCAACTCTATACAGGCATCAAGCAAATTACTTATAGCGACGACCCTGTCCGCCTCCGTAAGAGTAAGGGGCGCGATTCGACGGGGGTGATTATAGCATTGGCCGATGCTGTCACTGCTGTCGAGAATGTGTTGCAGGGTAAGGCTAATGTGCGTCTCGATTCGTTGCTTTCGTCAGGGAAGGAACTGACTAAGGAAGAAAAAAAACTGCTCAAGGAAGCACAGAAAAAGAACGAAGCAGACTTTGCCAAGGCTAAGGAGGAAGTAGACGCTGTATTGGCTTATCCGCCTAATAATGCCATTTTTGGTTCTTCGTCTATGACGTGGCCCTTGAAGATTGGCTTATGGGTTCATAATGGCTTTTATAATAGTAAAGGTAAGTTCGGAAAATGGATTTTCCGTAACTTTGGTACCGACCCTGTACTTATAAGTGCCGTGAGTCCGGAAATGCGTGCAAAGGTAGCTACCAATACTTTACACAACTACGGCTATTTTCACGGCAATGTAGACTATAACGTGCTGACCCAGACCAATCCTAAAAAAGCAAAGGTAAGCTATAATGTACGGGCTGGTCAACTCTATCGTCTTGACTCGATAGCTTATTTGCACTTTCCCGCTTCGATGGACAGTCTGTTGCGCCGTAGCGACCGCTTCAGGTTGTTGCATAAAGGTGATGCCTTCAGTGTGGTTAACTTGTCGGGCGAGCAGGAACGTATTGAAAAGTTGATGCGAAACAACGGCTACTTTTTTTACCATGCCGGCTATACAACATTCCGGGCCGACACCATTCAGCGCAAAAATTTTGTGCAATTACAAGTAGTTCCAGCACCCGAGCGTCCTGCAAAGGCCAATCGCCCCTGGTACATTGGGCGTATAACGGTCAATGTGCGCGATCGCGAAATGGCTCCCCTCGATAATCACCTGATACGCCGTAACTATACTTTTAACTTCAGTGGTAAAAAAATGCCTTTGCGTGCCAACATGTGGAGGCATGCCATTACACATCGCCGGGGTAAGGTGTATAGACTTAGAGACCAGCAAATGACGCTCGAAAAGCTTGGGGCTATGGGAGTTCTGAGCCAGATGGACATTAATTATGTACCCACCGATACTACCGAAACCTGCGACACGCTTGATGTTATAGTGAGTGCAACTATGGATAAACTCTACGATTCGACCTTTGAGGTTAATGCTACCATGAAGAGTAATCAGCAGGTTGGACCGGGTATTTCGTACGAGTTGGCCAAGCGTAATGCTTTCAGAGGTGGTGAGAAGGTGTCGTTCAAAATATTCGGTTCGTACGAGTGGCAGACAGGATCGGGTGCTCAAGGAGGCAATTCGCTGCTTAACTCCTATGAATTAGGCAGCCAGTTAGCGCTCAAGTTTCCTCGTTTCGTATTTCCAGGTATTTCGCGCCGCCGGGTGCGTTTCCCATCCTCTACAGAATTTGCCTTCGATGCCGATTGGAAAAACCGTTCGGGCTTCTTCAATATGGTGAGTTTGAGCCTGGGTGCTACTTACAAATGGTATAAACGTGAAACGGCCAAGCACGAGTTTACGCTTCTAAACCTGGAATTCGATAAGTTGAACCATACAACGCATGCCTTCGACTCTATTATGACCGAGAACCCCGCGCTTTACGTTTCCATGCGCGACCAGTTTGTTCCCTCGCTTTCGTATACCTTTACTTACCAGTCGCGTAATTGGCGGCGTAATCCCTGGTGGGTGCAAGTGTCGTTTAAAGAAGCAGGTAACTTGACTTCGGCCGTATATGCCGCAGCTGGCAAAAAGTTCAGCAAGAAGAATAAAGAACTCTTTGGCAATCCTTTTGCCCAATACGTTAAACTGACAGCAGAGATTCATAAACTCTTTCGGTTAACAAAGGATGTGAACATTGCAACCCGACTTTTTGGCGGCGTTATTTATAGTTACGGAAACAGTTCGGCAGCACCATATGTTGACCAGTTCTATGTAGGCGGAGCCAATAGCGTACGCGCTTTTACTGTCCGTTCGTTAGGACCAGGTTCCTTTCGTCCAGCCAATTCGAAATATTCCTATATGGACCAGACGGGTGATATAAAGTTTGAGGCCAATGCCGAGTTGCGTGCACGTCTGTTTGGTGATCTTCACGGAGCTGTGTTTTTGGATGCCGGTAACGTGTGGACACTTCGCAACGACCCCTTGCGGCCTGGTTCGCAGTTCAAAGGTTCTACACTCAAGAACATTGCGCTCGGTACAGGATTGGGTTTGCGCTACGATCTTGACTTCCTGGTGTTACGTTTCGATGTAGGTGTGGCACTCCATGCACCTTACGAAACTGCTAAAAAGGGATTTTATAATATTGAGAAATTCAAGGATGGCTTAGGCCTGCATTTTGCCATAGGCTATCCCTTCTGACCGCTTGTCAACTATAGTTGAAGCTGGCAAGACCCAATACTCCAGTTTTTTGAAATGCGTAATGCCGGTTGAACTTGCCTTAGCTGCAGGTATGCAACCGGCATTGCCCACATTCGGTATCCTATAATCGTTTAATCTGTCCTTTTTATGAAGATTGTTTACTTTCATGGCTTTGCCTCATCGGGTGCTTCGGGTACGGTGCAGCATTTGCGTAAAATTTTTCCTTCAGCTCAAGTAGTGGCACCCGATATTCCTGTCGACCCCGAAGAGGCTCTGCCCATGCTCCGTGATTTGGTCGAGAACGAGCAGCCCGATTTGGTTATCGGAACCAGTATGGGTGGTATGTATGCCCAGCAGATGCGTGGCTTTTTGCGCATTTGCGTAAATCCGGCATTTCGCATGTCGACCATGAGCAAAGTACTCCACACTGGTGTTCATAAGTGGCTGAACGGCCGTAAGGATCATGCCAAGGAGTTTCGTATAACCAACGACATTATGAAACACTTTAACCAAATGGAGCGCACTCAGTTTCAAGGCATAACACCTGACGACAGCAATTTGTGCTACGGACTTTTCGGCATTGACGATACTTCGGTCAATCCCATCAATGCTTACAATACTTTTACCAAGTATTATAAGCATGCCGAACGCTTTGAAGGAGGGCATCAACTCAACGAAAAGGTGATGCACAAGGTGCTGCTTCCCCTTATACAGCAACTTTTGCCCGAACAGTACGAGGCTGCCCGCCGTGAGCCCCTTCCCGATTATATGCAGTATCAGCAGTAGTATGGCCGCCCGCCCAGTGCCTGCAATACAATTGCTTTTTAAAGCCTTGCTTTCGGCCTCGTCAGGGTGGGAGGTAACGAAATATAAAAAGCAAGGTGTTCAAAACTTTTAGCTTTGAACACCTTGCTTTTTTCATAAACTTTGCGGAAAGAGGGGGATTCGAACCCCCGATACCCTTTAGGGGTATACACGCTTTCCAGGCGTGCCTCTTCAACCACTCGAGCACCTTTCCTTAGAGGTGAAAATGCGATTTGCATTTTAAAATCGCGTGCAAAGATAGATAGAAAAATCGAACTGGCCAAACGAAAGTATTCTTTTCTTTTTTTACCTGGTTTGGCTATGGCTTGTATGGGTTTTACGGCTTTTGTGATTGCATTGCCCGAGCTACCGATGGCTAGATGGGGCGCAGGGGCATAGCGGTTGCTGTTTTACCTGAGTTGCGCTTCGATTTCTTCCATTTCGTGTCTAAAGTTTTTGTCAACGCTCAAGCGGCGGCTCACTTGGTTACAAGCATAGAGCACGGTGCTGTGGTCGCGTTTGCCAAATATTCGTCCCAACTGGCTGTACGTAATGTCGGTGTATTTGTGACAAAGAAACATAGCCACCTGGCGGGCTTGTACAAAAAGTTGTTTGCGGCTTTTTGATACAATTTCCTTTTGTTTCACGCCATATCGGTTACAAACAGTAGCTGTAATGTCGTCGGCAGTGAGTTCTCTTTTTTCTAAATTCACGGCTCTTGCCACCACGCGCTGAGTGAGTTGCAAGTCTATTTCGCAGTTATCTACCACCGAGTAGGCCATGATAGAGTTTACGATACCCTCAATTTCGCGTACACTGCTCTCAACATTTTGTGCAATGTATTGGATAACTTCTTCGGGAATGGTCAGTCCGTCGCGCGCAATTTTTGAATGCAAAATCTCGCGGCGCAATTTAGTATCGGGCTTTTCCATTTCGGTTGTCATACCCCACTTAAAGCGCGTGAGCATACGGTCTTCCATACCTTCAAGCAGTACAGGCGGACGGTCGCACGTCATAATTATTTGCCGGTTGTTCTGCTGTAGATGGTTAAAAATGTGGAAGAAGGCTTGCTGAGTCTTTGCTGTTGTAATCTCCTGGATATCGTCAATAATCAACACGTCAATCGATTGGTAAAAGTTGATAAACTCGTTGGGCGTGTTGTGGAGAACAGAGTCGGTATATTGGGTTTTGAATATGTGAGCCGATACAAAGAGCACTCGCTTTTCGGGATAGAGTTCGCGTATGCGCAGTCCGATAGCATTGACCAGGTGAGTTTTTCCCACACCGCTTGGACCGTATAAAAAGAAAGGATTAAAGGAGTTCTTTCCAGGATTTTCGGCAATGCTGAGTCCGATGCTGCGGGAGAGTTTGTTGCTGTCGCCTTCAACAAAATTGTTAAAGGTATAGCGCGGAATAAGTTGCGATTTGAGTGCTGGCTGAGGCTTGCGTTGCTGAATGCTGTTGGGCACATTCTTGGGAGCCTCGGCAGCTGTGCGCAGCAGGGGTTCGGCCGGCTGGTTGCTGGCAGGTTCGTCAAAAAGTTTGTACTGCAATTTAATGCCTGCTCCAAACTCTTTGCCTACGGCTTTCATTAAAAAAGCTGCATAGTGCTGGTCAAAATAGCCTGCATAGAATTTATTGGGCACCCCAACTGTAAGCACGTTAGCCTCGAAGCTAACGAACTTAAGCGGCTCGAACCAACCTTGGTAGTGTTGGCTCGGCATATTTTGTTTAATGATACTGAGGCATTTTAGCCAGGAATTGTGTGTGGAAGTGTCCATTAAAAAATAGGGGGATGCTGTTTGGGACTACAAAATTGGCGTTTTTTTCTGGATTGGGAAAGGGCTTTTGTTACATTTTTACTTACTAAGTGTCATGTGCTGTGTAGGTTTATGTATTATGGCATGTCTGCAATTTGTTACAGTGTAGCCCTTTAAGGCCTGAGCCATCCTTTGGGTTTGTTGGCTGATGGTTATAATGTATAAGTAATATCGACTCTGTTTGGCATCTGTTCCATCGGATTATAGAGGCATTGATGCGTTTGGGAGTATCGTAGCTCGCATGTACAGGCTGTAGTGTATTTACTCCAATTGTATAGGATAGTCTGGAGTGAGGTTTTTGATTTTAAAAGGCTGCAGTGTATGCCTAATGTCTTTGGGGGATGTAAAGAGTTTTACACCCTCGTGTAAAATAAATTGCACGGCTTGTATTTGTTTATACATGGCAGTAGTATGTGTGGGCATATGCGATGGATATTACATAGTAGGGGGGTAGAGTGATATCTCTAAAATGTATTTCTACCTTCTCCTTGTTAGTATTTTTGTAAGGAGGCTTTAGCCCAAAGAAATGCGTGAATCTTATACTACATGCCTGCTGGAGTTTCGTTAAATAGCTGCACTTCAGACTTCAGTAAGTTGTGAATCATTGCATCAAGTGCGCTGGAATAAATCAATAACAAGCCCGGTTACAATTTATTTGTAACCGGGCTTGTTAAGAAGGCGGTATGCTTTTTTTATAGTGTGGTTTAGCAAGTACTTTTTAAAGCAATATGCCTTGTTCCTATGCTGTGTGCAACGATGGTTGTGTGTAGCGTTTTTGCTGCACTATTTATCCTTGCGTCCAAAAACGGAGAAGTGAACATAGCGTTTGGGATGTGCCTTGAGGTCAATCATGAGCGAGTCGGCATGTTGCAATGTAGAGTTCAAGTTGTCGTATATACCGCGGTCGTTCAGGAAGAGGCCGAGTGTATTATCCTTGCTTTTGAGTTTTTTGTCCAGGTTTGCAGTCATGTTACCCAGATTGTCAGAGAGTTCTTGCGCGTTTCGAATCGTTTTGTTGATATTGTCGAAGGTGGTTTGCACATCGAGTTTTGCCAAGTTGTTCGAGAGTTTTTCAGCGTTGGCACTGGTACGCTTCAGGCTGGCCATGGTTTGCGGAATGTCGGCCTTCATCATTTGGTTGAGTTGAGCTGATGTTTCCTTCAGATTGGCCGTAATAGCAGCCGTGTTGTGTAGTGTTTGTGCCAATGCCGGGTCAGCGGTAATTTTGTTCAGGTTCGTCATGATGCTGTCTAGTTTCGGAAGCATCTTTTCGATGGCCGGTACCATGGTTTGTACCTTATCCATCATGCCTTGGTGCATACCCCCGCTAATGGTATCGCCTTGTGCAATGTTTTTAGTAGGATTAGGGCCGAGCAAGAGTTGCATTTTAATGCCACCCATCAGGTCAGTTTCAAGTTCGGCGTGCGTTTCGGCCGGAATCTTCATCTCATCGTCGAGTTCAATGGATACAACAACATTTTCGCCCCGTTCGTAATCGTAGGCAATACTGCGTACAATACCTACAGGAAAGCCGTTGGCGTAAACAGGGTTCGACACTGCGAGTCCGGCTATGTTTTTGAATTTTACGTAATAGGTATTGGTTGACTGGAATACGTTGATGCCTTTCAGAAAATTCAGACCGATAAACAGCAGTACGAGTGCTACAACAGCGGTCAGGGCAATTTTAATTTCTTTCTTCATGTCGGTAAAGATGTGTTTGGTATCACTTAGACTTTTTTTCCGTAGTCTGTGCTTGGTGTAAGGGAATGAGGTTTCCGGCAAGGTATGCTACAATATAGGCCGTAGGTAACGATTGGCGCACTTTGGCCAATTGTTTTCGTGCCTCGGCATAAGTGCTGAAGTTGCCGTAGTGATATTTATAGAGTGCACCTTCGCGTATGCGTTGTGGTGCAAAGCCTTTGAATTGGGGGTCGTTTGTTGAAATTTTGCGTTTTCCTGCTCCTAACTGTATGTGGTAATAGAGTTGGTTAGTGTGGGTGCTTGTTTGTGCTTTTGTTTGCTTGCTGGTTGTTGATACAGTTTGCTGTTTGTGAGCAAGCTTTTTGTCCTGCTTAATGGTGGGTAGCACTTTTTTGACAGCAGGTTGTGTGGTGACACTTGTTGGTGTTGCTATTTTTACACGTGAGTTCTCGTTCACCATTGTGGTGTTTGCTTCAGCCACGAGCCGATTTTCAGCCTTGATTAGGGGCAGAGGTTGATTTAAAACAGCCGTGTCTGCCTTTGTACAGGCTTGCAGTGTAGCTGTATCTGTAGGGGTGGCCAATGCAGTCAGGGCTTGTTGGTTGTAGGGATTGGGCGCATTGTAGCGCGGAGTAGGTTTGGCCTCGATAGGAACAACGACCAATAGCTTGTTTTCGGCAGGTTTTTCGATAGCTTTAGCTTCGGTTTCGGTTAGAGCTACCGGTAGGTTTTTAGGCAGTTTGCCCGAGTTTTTGTTGTATATCCTGCGGTAGTTGAGAAAGCCGTTGTAAATGCTTCGGCTGAGTTCTCTGACTCCTTTTTCCGAATTGAGGTATTTTTCTTCAGCAGGTGTGGTAATAAATCCCAACTCGGTCAGTACGGCAGGCATTGAGGTGTTGCGTAATACCAGGAATCCGGCCTGGTGAACCCCCTTGTTTGCACGTCCGGCAACTTTGTATTGTTGCTGGATGGCTTTAGCAAGGTCAACACTCTGCTTCATGTAGCGGTCTTGCAGGAATTCAAAAATAACGTAGCTCTCGGCCTTACGTGGATCGAAGCCTTCGTAAGTGTGCTCATAGTTGCTTTCGAGTTTAATAACCGAGTTTTCGCGTTTGGCCACTTCGAGATTGGCATCGGCTCGCGCCATACCGAGTGTGTAGGTTTCGGAGCCGTAGGCCAATTTGCCTCTGGGTAGTGCATTGGTGTGGATGGAGATAAACAAATCAGCCTTGTTCTTGTTGGCAATGTCGGCTCGCCGTTGCAGGGGTATAAAAATATCCTTGCGGCGAGTATAGATTACGCGTACATCGGGGCAATTGGCTTCGACTAACTTACCAAAAGCAAGCGCCACCTTAAGGTTGATGTTCTTCTCTTTCGAGAATTTGCCGCTCGCTCCGGGGTCATGGCCTCCGTGTCCTGCGTCAATAACGAGCGTGAAGCCGCGTTTTTCGTTTTCGGCAGCGTTAATGGATGTGCCGAAGGCGAAAAGAAGAACAATACTTAGGAATTTCCAAATAGAGGATTGCATAAGTGAATGGTAGGTTGGGCGAGGTGAAAACGCAAAATTGGTTTTGCGTTCCCAAATTGCTGCAAAGGTACAATTATTTTTATAAACGGGCCGACGTCGGGCGGGTTTTATCTGTGTACTGGCCGGCTGGGTAATTGTTTAGTTGCGTATACGCCACTCTTGTGGATAGAGGTTGTTGGCTCTTGTGCCTAAGTTGTTTGCAAATCCTAAGGCAAAGCCTTTGAAAGTAAGTACAATGTAGCCTTTGGGAGTACTTGTTTCGAGTTGCAGTGCCTCTCGGCGCAAGTAAGCCAGAGCCTGCTCGAGCGGCAACTCTACGTGAGGAAAGGCTTCGGGTGCAAGTATGCTGGAGAGCGCCAGTGCATGTTGAGGTATGAGTTTATTGCCTTTTTCTTCAGCTACGAGTACCCCGGCGGTGAGCGCATTTACGCATGAGCATACATGCTGAATGTGGTCGGCCAGGCTTTGGCGTACGGCCAGCAGGTGTGAGTCGGTAGGACGTAAGAACTTGAATTCGTTGCTATCGGCAATCCAGCTATTAATTTTAGCAGCTCCTTTGGCAGCAGGGGTACGATTGACCGTTGCACGTTTCTTATTCTTTTTTTCTTTAGCTACCGGTGCTTCGGCTGTTTTACGTAGCAGAGCCAGAAAGAGGCCTTCGCCCTGGGTGCGGTGCGGAAAGAAATGATATACAGGCAGGTTACGTCCGGTAGTGTCGCCGGCAATGTTCCATTCTGGTAGTGTATCAATAGCTACAGGTTCAGCTCCTAGTTCATGGCATATACGTGCCACGTTGTCTTCGTTCTCTTCGCGGTTATAGGTGCAGGTGCTGTAAACCAGGTATCCGCCTTGGCGCAGGGCGGGCCACACTTGCTGAATAATATCCCATTGGCGTGCAGCACAGTTGCTCACGGCCTCTGCAGACCATTCATCTATGGCTGTTTGATCTTTGCGGAACATGCCTTCGCCCGAACAGGGAACGTCGGCTGCTATTACGTCGAAAAAACTGCCGAGGGAGGAAAATTCATCGGGATATGCCGAGGTTGTTACCACATCGGGGTGTCCCCATTTGGTAAGATTCTCTGCCAAAATCTGTGCCCGTTGTCGGATTGGTTCGTTGGCTACAAGCAGTGTTCCTGTTGGCATGAGACTGCGCCACAGCGTGCTTTTTCCGCCAGGAGCAGCACAAAGGTCGAGCAGGCGAGCCGGTGTAAAATCGCAGCAAATTTGTTTCCATGCTTGTTCAACGAACATGGAAGCTGCTTCCTGCACATAATAGGTGCCGGCATGGAGCAGAGGGTCGTAGGTAAACTTAGGCCGCGTTTTTAGGAATACTCCTTCGGTGCACCAGGGCACCTTATTGCCCGATTCTGCAGGCAGTATGGGTGCTGGGCGCAGCGGGTTAAGCCTGATGCTTACGGGAGGTTCGGTTTGAGTCAGGGCATTGCAAAGTTTATCGGCTTCAGTCTGTCCAAGAAGTTGGGTAAGCCGGGTAAGGAAATCGGGAGGTAGCACGTGGGCAGGAGGAAGTTAGAATATGGGTATTGGGGATTGCAGTTTGCAGGTCAGGGTGTTAAACCGAAACCTTGGCAGCTATGTGTGGCCAGGGGTCGTAGCCTTCGAGTTCAAAGTCGTTGTAGTCAAAACTGAACAGGTCTTTTACATCGGGATTGAGTTTGATGCGTGGCAGTGGACGAGGTTCGCGTGCCAGTTGGATGCGGGCTTGTTCCAGATGATCAAGGTAGAGATGCGTGTCGCCTGTTGTGTGAATGAATTCGCCCGGCTTGAGTCCGGTGGCCTGGGCTGTCATCATGAGTAGCAGGGCATAGCTAGCAATATTGAAGGGTACGCCCAGGAAGGTGTCGGCTGAGCGCTGGTAAAGCTGAAGTGAGAGGCGGCCATCGGCCACATAGAATTGGAAGAGGAGGTGGCACGGCGGCAGATTCATTTGTTTGAGGTCGGCCACGTTCCATGCCGAAACAATCATGCGGCGGGAGTCGGGCGTTTCCTTGATTTGACGTATTACCTCGCGTATTTGGTCAATGTGTCCGCCGTTATAATCGGGCCACGAGCGCCATTGGTAGCCGTAGATATGTCCCAGGTCGCCATTTTCGTCGGCCCATTCATTCCAGATACGCACGTTGTGTTCTTGCAGGTAACGCACGTTTGTGTCTCCCTTTAAAAACCATAGCAGTTCGTAGATGATGGACTTTAGATGCAGTTTCTTTGTTGTTAGTAATGGGAATCCTTCTTCAAGATCGAATCGCATCTGATGACCGAAGATGCTGAGTGTACCAGTGCCGGTGCGGTCGCTTTTTTGTGCACCATTTGTAAGTATTTCGTTAAGCAGGGCTTGATATTGTTTCATTGGGAGTTGAGGTTGTGGATGGTGCAAAGGTACAACTTTTGCGGCATTCAGCACTTATTGACTATATGCTAAACCTTCGCTTCCTTTTACGAAGGCATTTACATCACTTGTCAGAATGCTTTAAGCGCCTGTGCGAAAAGATTTTTGAGCGATGTGTAAGTTGGTATTTATTGGCTGAATTTGAAAGATTCTTTTCAAAAAAGATAACACACGTTTTCCCGTTCGGTAAAGCTGTTTGCTGAGCGGTGACGTCGTTTATCGTATTTATGAATTCGTTTTATACAAGATACAAACGGCCGGCAGCCTCTTAATAGGAAGGGGGCTACCGGCCGTTGGTGAAGTTAGAAAATCAAGATGCGCTTAGAAGGTCAGGCGGAAACCGATTTGGCAGTGCCAGCGCGACGATATGTCGCTCTTCTTAGGTGCATTGTTCGGGTTAAAGGTATAAGTGGCTACCTGGTTGCCTGCAGCATCGGTATTCAACGATGCTATTTGCAGCGGAGAGTAGTTCCAGTCAACGCCGTAAGTAGCACCCCACTTTTTGTTCAGCATGTTTGCAAAGTTGATAATGTCGCAGGTAAATTCCAATTTGCCGAGTCCCTTGATGTTGTGGATGTTCTGCGAGATGTGAAGGTCAATCTCGTGTTCCCACTTCGAGAGGTTCGAGTTACGTTCAGCAAATTGTCCGCGGTGATTCTTGGCATAGCTGTCGTTAGCAATCCATTGTCCGAAAGCAGCGCGGTGCTCCTCGGCAGTCATGTTCTTAGTGTCGGCAAACTGCATCTTTTGCAATTCGTCTTGCGTGGGGATGTAAAGGAGTGAGTTGCCCGAAGCTCCGTCGCCGTTAAAGTCGGTGCGTGTTGCATCGCCCATTACGAGGCTGTAGCGTGAGCCTGAGAAACCGTTGTAAACCACGGCGATAGTAGTACTCATCCATCCGTTCAAGTATTTAGGCGAGGTATAGCTTGCCTGTACCAATACGCGGTGCGGGATGTCGTATTTCGAAAAACCGAGTTCGCCTTCGGCATTCGTGTCGATGGCAGGATTCTTTTTCCAGTTCGAGTTAGCAACCGACGACTTACCATCGTTTACCGACTTGGCGCGGCTAAAGGTATAGCTTGCCGAGAGGTCAAGACCAAAGTTAAAGCGCTTTTCCAACTGTGCTGTAATGGCATAGGTGTAGCCCTTATTGGTATTTTTGAGGTTGATGATAGAGTAGTAGTTGCTCTTTTCGTTCGAATATATCGGTGCTGCCGAAGCTTCTACACCCGGAACGGCGTATGCCATTTTGCCGGTTTTAGAGATGGCCAGGTTCTCGAAGAATACGTTGTTCATGGTTTTGGAGTACACACCCTCGAGGGTGAACTTTACACCACCAATCAACTGTTGCTCAAGAGCCAAGTTAGCGCGGAGCACTTGCGGATATTTAAAGTCTTTATCGATAGTTACGATATCGGGCTTGGCAGCCGAACCGCCGCCGGCAGCATCGGTAAGTGCCTGCATGGGGTCTTTGGCATATTTGCCAAGGGTGGGAACATTCTTTTTCGAGATAGTAGTTCCCTTGAGCTCCATACCGGTGTTGTTAAAGGCGTTTGAGAGCCATACAAAGGGTACGCGGCCGGTAAAGATGCCGACACCGCCACGGATAAGGGTTTCGTGACTGTCGTTTACATACCAATTGAAGCCCAGGCGCGGTGATACCAATACCTTGGCACCCGGCATTTCGCCAACGTGTACGCCAAAGTTCTTGCTGTCGGCATATTTGTTGAACTCGGGGTTGGTAGTGGGATCGTTGAACACAACGGGAATGTCAATGCGCAAGCCGAGAGTGGCGTTGAAGTTTTGGTTCAGAGTCCACTTGTCCTGTGCATAGAAGCCAAACTGGCCGGCCTTGAGGAAGGGGGCGTACTTCGTATTACCGCCGGTGAGTTCAGGGTCGGTATACTTGTAGGTAAATTTGCTCGGCGTGTCGTTCAGGAAGTCGTTGAGCGAATCGTAGTACCACGAACCGTTCGAAGCTTGAATAAAGAGGTTGTTTATTTTGTAGAACTCATTGTGTGTACCAAAGGTAAAGGAGTGGTCGCCCTTGTACCACGACAGGTTATCCTCAACAGAGTAGATGTCCTGATTGAGTTCGTTGGCACCCGATGAGTAGTCGGTACCGATGTTACCGGTAATTGATGAACTGCCGTCAGCACCGGGCAAGTTGTAAATCTGTACAGTAGGACCTTGGTAAGCCACTTCGCGGAAGTCGCGTACAAAGGTAGCCGATGCACGGAGTTCGTTGTAGAGTTCGTCGCTCAAGTGCGAGTTCAACTCGGCCACGATAGAGTTGGTCTTGTTGTTCTGGCGATAGCTTGAGTTGTTAAAGGTATAGCTTGTCGATCCGGCACCATACTTATCGTCGTACGAGTTGTTGTGCTGGTAGCGGAGGGCCAGTTTGTGCTGGTCGTTGATGTTCCAGTCAAGGCGAGCCAACAGGCCGAACGATTTGTTGTCGACGTTGCGCTGTCCGTACTTCTCAGAGATGCCGGTCAACTTCTCAAACTGGTCGGCAATCTGTCCGGCTGTACCGGCTGTGATGTACTGGGGAGTATATCCGGGGTAAACGCTGACGGGGTAGCTCTGCTTTTTGGCTTCAGCGCTTACAAAGTAAAAGAGTTTGTCCTTAACAATAGCTCCGCCCAAAGTACCGCCGTAGGTACGTTCGTACTGTTGCGTCATGGGAATCTTGGCATAGTCGCGCACGGCGCTGTACTTGCCATACATGCTCTGGTTGTTAAAGAAGGTGTAGGCCGAAGCGTGGGTCTCGTTTGTACCCTGCTTGGTTACCACGTTGATGGCACCACCGGTAAAACCGCTTTGGCGTACATCGAAGGGGGCCACAACTACCTGCATCTCCTGAATAGCATCCATCGAAATGGGGTTGGCGCTGGTTTGTCCGCCGTTGGTACCTGAGCCGGCCAGACCGAACACGTCGTTCATGACCACGCCGTCTACCTGGAAACTGTTGTAGCGGTTGTTTGAGCCGGCAAAGGTAATACCACCATCCTTGTTGGTCATAGCCATGGGGCTATTTTTTACCAAATCGTACACATTACGGTCAACGGTGGGTACGTTTTGAATTTGTGCAGTCGAGAAGTTTTCGGAGGCACCGCCGCGCTGTTTGCGTTCGGTAGTTACGGTTGCCTCGCCCAGCGTTTTCTCGTTAGGGCGGAGTTCTACGTTGATAGGCAGAGCTACACCCAGTTCAAGGTAGAGCTTCTCGTAAGTACGTTCGCCGTAGCCAATGCCCGCTACCTTGACTGTATACGGGCCGCCGGTACGCATACCCTGAATGGTGTAGCGTCCGTCCTTGTTGGTAACAGCACGGTAACGGGTTCCTGAAGGGTTGTGTACTGCTATGACTGAAGCTCCAATCACAGGCTGGTTGTTTTCGTCAACTACCTGACCGCTGATGGCCGAAGTAGTTACCTGAGCGCTTGCACAGATGGCAAAAGCCGGAGCTGTGAGCGCTGCCAACATGATTTTTGTTAAGTGTGACATACTATTAAATTGAGTAGTAGTAGTTTCTTAGGGGCAAAAGGGATGAACCGGCAGGCGCCTTTGTGGCAAGAATACGACCTTAAGGGGTTGGTTCTTGATGGAGCGTTCGTGTTTAACACTCACCCTTTTTTGCATATCCGTTATCCAAATTGGGCTTTTTGTACAAAAATTAATGTGGAAAAGGCGGATAGGTTGTTTACACGTCTGTTTGTCTATGATTTCTTGCCGTGTTAAAAATTACGACACAAAGTTACAGATTTTTTGATAACGGCAGCATTACAAAGCAGTGAATATTGCGAATTTAACAGATATGCCGACTAAAAGCACAGCCGATGTGTGATATTTACTACTAACGCAGCAAGTTAAAGTTGTTTGCTTGCTGCTTTGTTGAAAAGGGGGTGTTGTTTCTTTTACATGGCTTGTAGGTGTTTTTACATGGCCTTTTGGTGTATAGACAGGATATTGCTGCCAGCGGTAGTTGCATGGCTGTGTTTGGTTTGTAGCTTGAGGGGCAGCAGTAGTATGTTGTAGCTGTTGTGGGGGGCTTGCCGGGGCAGGTATATTGGCTGCTTGGGTGCAGCCAGGAGTTGCAGCTAAGGTATAAAGAGCAATGGCAGACTTAGTCGGTTCAACTAAGTCTGCCATCAGTGTGTGTAGCAATCAAAGAGTGAGGGCCGTGAATGCAGGTTGCGAGGCCTTGTCTGTCATAAGCAATGCGAGTCTGCCAGTTAGCCCCGGCACTTAGGGCCGTAGCAGGGGAGCTTCGCGTAGACGGGCCTTTTCAGCCCAGTCTTCGGGAATAAAGCGCCATTGGTTGAGTGGGGCAGGATTAACTTGCTTGGTTTCTCGAATGCGGTTGAGCAGGTAAAAGCGCAAATCTTTTTCGGTGCTCCACACCAAGCGTTCGGCCAGTTTGTCTTTGGCTATACCGGCACCTGTAGTCAGCATATTGCCACCTCCGTTACCGCGGTACGAATTGAGAGCACAGCGGTATGTTTTGTTCAAATCGAAGGGGCTTCCGTCTGCCATACATTCAATGTGTATGCGCTGCCCTTTGGGCTGGGTCAAGTTTACGGTATAGCGTATGCCGGCTGCCGAGTCGAAGTTAAAACTCGGGTATTCCAGCCGTTGCCACGCATTGGCCAGTTTAGCTGCATCCGGTTTCATGCGAAGCATGGGGTCGGAGGGAGTTTTCATTTGTCTGACCCATCCGTCGTAAGCATATTCCAGATAGTCTTTTATTTCTTGTCCGCTTAACTTCATTACGTACAGCAGGTTTTCGTAGCGGTATAGGTTAAACATGTCGCGCACGTAGATGGGTCCGGCTTCAATACGGGCGTCAAACGAAAGGGGGGCTGCAAACGACACTTCGGCTCCCGAAATGTCGAGCTGCATTTGATGAATAAAGTCGATGAATGCCGAAGGGCCGAAAAAGGCAGGCAAAGTTTCCATCGTAGCCGAACTGGTTCCTATTTGCTCATTGGTAAACGCCTTGACCGTTTGGTAGGCCTTGTCAAAGTGTTTCATGAGTTTGGGGTCGGGTTCCAGTTGTGTTACGTCGCATAGTTGCCCTTTGATGGTTTTGGCTTTGACTTTTCCGTTGTCGATAGTCAGTTTCACATTGGCTTGTGCCACGGTCCAGGCATCGGCAGCCGGATTGAGCACCAGTACCGAGTCGCCAGCTGTGTTGAGCAGGTAGCGGTTGGCTGTACGGTGGTCGTGTCCGCAAAATACGATGTCGAATCCTGGTACGGTGCGTGCCACTTCGAGTGAGGCATTTTCGGCTCCAGGTGCCGTGCCTTTGTTCTTTCCAACTCCTGAGTGGAAGAGTCCGACAACCAAGTCAGCTTTCGCCTTCATCTCGGGCATGTAGTGCTTTGCAGTGCTCACCATGTCGTCAAAGTGCATACCGCTCCACAGGTTTTCGGGCAGCCAGAGCGGAATGCCAGGTGTAACCATTCCCATTACGGCAATGCGAATACCTTGTCGTTCGATTAGTGTGTAGGGTTTCCAGTATGTGGCCTGTAATCCGGTTTTCAGGGCATTGGCTCCCAGCATGTCAAAGTTGAGTTGGCTTACCCATCGGTCGTACACGGCATGTCCGGTTTCGATGTCGTGATTGCCAATGGTAGCTGCGTCGTAGCCCATATAGTTGAGTATGGCTGCGCAAAGATGTACCGAGGTTGTGTCGATAAAGTTGTAGTAGTAGGCGGTGGGTTGCCCTTGCAGAATGTCGCCGTTGTCGAGCAGCACCACGGCATCGTGGCCCTGCTGTTTGCGCAAGTTATTTACGAAGGTGCTAATCCGGGCCAGACTACCTTTGCCCGGTGTGCCGTTTATAAAGTCGTAGGGCAAATAGTTGCCGTGCACATCGCTCGTTTCGAGCAGCGTCAGGTTTACTTCGCGTTGTTGCGCCTGTGCATTCAAGGTTAGAGTTGCAGCGCAAACCAAGGGTAGCAGTAGTCGTTTCATTCGGGTAGCTGAGCTGAGGTTGTGCAGGTGGAATCCGTTGCAGGTGCCGGTTCGTTTTCTGAATATTGGGTCAAGGCATTGTGCCGTTCGTAGTTTACAAAGCTAAAGGCCTGTGCGTTACGTTCGTCGGGCTCATGGTCTTCGCGCCAGGTTTCCTTCCATTGCTCAGAGTCGAATGTCGGGAAATAAGTGTCGGCAGCCTCGGGTGTGGCATGGATGTGCGTCAGGCAAAGGCGGTTGGCCAGTGGCAGGGCCGCAGCATAAACGCTTTCGCCCCCTATAATATATACTTCGGCATCGTGCCGGCAGGCTTCGAGAGCCTGTTCAAAACTGCCAAAAACCTCAATTCCAGGTGCGGTGTAGCCCGGCTGGCGGCTCACCACCACGTTGCGGCGGTTGGGCAATGCCCCCTTGGGCAGCGATTCGAAGGTTTTGCGCCCCATGAGCACGGTGTGTCCCGTGGTAAGTTGTTTAAAGTGTTTCAAGTCGGCAGGCAAGTAGTAGAGCAGCCGGCCCAGATGGCCGATGGCGCGGTTTTCGGTCAGTGCGCAGATAATAGTCAGATTCATAGCGTAAAGTATCGTTGCAGTTACGGCAGTTTGTAATGTTGGCAAAGTTACATCAATCGCACCGAAGGCCCAAACCCGCCTTTCATTTTTTGACCTTTGTAGCCATGCTCCTTAGCAGAGTAGTTTGTAAATGCGTGCCGGCATGGTTGCTTGGCAAGTCCGCATCAAACAGCCCGCATCAGCATTTGGTGATGGTTATGCCGCATATTTCGGACAACCTGCTTTAAACCTGCAAGTATTTGCATCAAGTTTTGTACCGCGCCCACAGCTTTTGCTTAACTTTGCATGCGTAAAGCAAAAGGTTGAATGATGAATCATACACAATACACGAACTAACGACAACGGCTGAAACTATTTGAAATCGCTGGTGGAACCAACTTCTTGCTGCCTTTCGTGCTTGTTGCAACGCTGTTCTTTTTATGGGTATTTGCCCTTTACGCAGCTGACTACATCCGGCTATAGAGCCAACATGCATCATTGTAGTGTGTGCAACGGCAAGCCGGTGTAGCGTATTCCTACGTTTTAAATTCAGTAAATCATGCTTAATACTCAAGTATATCAACTCATAACCGAAGCCTTTGCCCATCAACTTACAGCAACCCAGGATCGTGCAGCATTGTTGCTGGCCCATTTCGTAACAACCCCCTTGCCCAAGGTGGCCTGTATTCTGCGCGGTTATGCCGGTACGGGCAAAACTTCGCTAGTTGGTGCTTTGGTACGCGTGATGCGGAGTTTAGAACGTGAGGTGGTACTCCTGGCACCTACGGGGCGTGCAGCCAAAGTATTTGCTCACCATGCCCGGCAGCCGGCCTTTACGATTCACCGCATGATATACCGGCAGCAAACGTTTCAAGGCGAAGGTACGCGTTTTTCGCTCGGATATAATAAACTTCGCAATGCGCTCTTTGTGGTTGATGAGGCTTCAATGATCAGCCACGGTACCGGGCAGTGGAGCGAAGATACGCTTTTTGGAACCGGAGAGCTGATGGACGACCTTATTAACTATGTATATTCGGGCGAAGGGTGCCGTTTGTTGCTTGTGGGCGATACTGCACAGTTGCCTCCGGTGGGCGAAGCCGAAAGTCCGGCGCTCAGCAACCAGGTACTTGAGCGCTATGGGTTGCTGGTAGGCAGTGCCGACCTTACCGAGGTGGTACGTCAAACTGCCGAGAGCGACGTGTTGACAGGCGCAACGCTGTTGCGTAGCCTTCTGGAACAGGGCTTTGAGGGCATACCGCCCTTGCATACCGACAGTAGGGGCGAGGTGCGGACAATGCCCGGCAATGAATTGATTGAGAGCCTGGTGGGCGATTATCAGGAGTTCGGAACCGGCGAGGTAATTGTGGTTACGCGTTCGAACAAACGGGCAAATATTTACAATAACGGCATTCGTGCGCGTATTTTTGACCGCGAAGAGGAACTCTCACGCGGTGACCGCGTAATGGCAGTAAAGAATAATTATTACTGGACGGCCGAAGCAGCCAAAACATTGCCCAAAGACGAAGAAATGCCCATGAACTTTGTGGCAAATGGCGATGCCGCCGAAGTGGTGCGCATACGCAACGTACATGAGCAGTATGGCTTTCGTTTTGCCGATGCTACGCTGCGTTTTCCCGACTACGGACAAGTGGAACTTGACTGCCGTGTGTTGCTTTCAACCCTACAGTCGGAGTCGCCCTCGCTCACACGCGATGAAAGTAGACAACTTTACGAACGTGTGCTCGAGGATTACCAGCACCTGCCCCTCAAGAAAGACCGCATGAAAGCCCTGCGTCAAGACCCCTACTATAATGCCCTGCAACTGAAATATGCCTATGCAGTTACCTGCCACAAGGCTCAGGGCGGACAATGGGCGAGGGTATATGTAGACCAGGGTTATGTGCCCGATGAAGAGGCCGGTGCTCCTTATCTGCGCTGGCTTTACACCGCCTTTACCCGTACCACCGAGCGTGTATATCTGGTTAATTGGAAAAGCACTCCTTAGTGCAGTTTGCTGTCACCGGTTTTGATGGGAACGGGAGCGTAGTGTTTAGGCTTATTATGTAGCGCACAACGTGCAAAAACTCTTTGCACCTGACCCGAAAACGAAATGCCGGCTTAGCAGCCGGCGCTCCTTGTAGACTACATCCTGTATAGAAAATAAATCATCCCCCAATTGTTGTATTATGAGAGAATCACTAGCTTATCAGGCAGCTCCGGATCGCTATGCAAAAGCCGACCTGCTCTATAAAAGGTGTGGCGAGAGCGGCGTGTTGCTGCCACGAATTTCGCTTGGACTGTGGAAAGGTTTTGGAGCCACGCGTCCTTATACCGATAGTCGCAGCATGCTCCACTATGCCTTTGACCACGGCATCACCCACTTCGACCTGGCTAACAATTACGGCCCTCCCTACGGCACAGCCGAAGAAACCTTTGGCCGCGTTATGGATGAGTCGTTCCGTCCTTATCGCGACGAACTCTTTATAGCAACAAAGGCCGGTTACGACATGTGGCCTGGACCTTATGGTAATTGGGGTTCGCGCAAATACCTCATGGCCAGTATCGACCAAAGCCTTAAGCGCATGAAGTTGGACTATGTAGACCTTTTTTATTCGCACCGCTTTGACCCTCACACTCCACTCGACGAAACGTTGCAAGCCCTGGCCGACATTGTGCATCAGGGCAAGGCTCTCTATGCCGGCATTTCGCGCTGGCCGGCCGAGGCTGCTGAATATGCAGTGCACTACCTTCAAGCACAGGGCGTGCGTCTGTTAGCCTATCAGGGCCGGCTCAATCTGCTCGACCGAGCAGCCGAGACCGATGGCGTGCTCGATGTGGTTGGCAAGGAGCGGTGTGGATTTATGGCCTTCTCGCCATTGGCACAAGGACTGCTCACCAGCCGCTACCTCGACGGCATACCGGCCGACTCGCGTATGCGCACCGATTTTACCCTGAAGCAAGAAACTCTTACCCCCGAGCTCCTGGTGCAATTACACAACTGGAATAACGAGGCTGCAGCAAGGGGCGAAACACTCTCGCAGTATGCCATGCGCTGGGTGCTCGAACATCCGGCCGTAACCAGTGTTATTGTAGGTGTAAGCCGCCTTGAACAGTTAAAGGAAAACCTTGAATTGATAGACAAACTGCCCCGCTAAGGCCCCATGCAAGCCCCAACCTATTTGGGCAGACAAAAAAGATTGCGTAATTTTGCCTCCGATAATAAGCAAGTAACTATGACTTTACCCAACGACCCGATGATGCTTTTCAGCGTAGTGAATACCAAACTGCGCGACGAATACCATTCGCTCGATGCCCTATGCCAGGATATGGGCGTTGACAAAGAAACCATTGAACAGCAGCTGGCACAAGCCGGATTTGAGTATAATGCTGCTCAAAACAAGTTTTGGTAATATGCTCCGCAAGTTTCCGTTTACATTTATCTGCATTGTGCTCATTTGGTACCTCTGCCTGTTTCGCACACCCAGCATGCGCATAGGCATGTTCGACGGATTCGACAAATGGGTGCACATCACCATGTATTTAGGTAGCTGTGCGGTGTTTTGGGTAGAGTATTTTCGCAGCGGGCTGCACTGGGAGCGCACCCGGCAGTTGCTGCTGGCCGTATTGCTGCCCATAGCCATGAGTGGACTGGTAGAACTTGCACAAGATAAACTTACCACTTATCGCAGCGCCGACTGGCTTGACTTTGCAGCCAACAGCTTAGGTGTGGCATTAGCTCTTGCTGCTCGCCCTTTGTGGCGCAAACTTGCCCGCAAACTCAAAGGCTGACACCAGCCAGTGGGGTGTGCAGGGCATGGTAAGGCAGAGCCTACAAACTGTTTAACCCTTAATACCCAGACAGAACCTTGAACCTGTATATCCGCATATCCGACACCGACCTCTGCTTTGCTACCTGGGCAGGAGGGAGCGAGGTAGCGTTTAACTTTGAGCCCTATAAAGTGCGGCCACAGGCCTCGCTCACAGTTAATTTACGCGAAGCCATGAGCCAGCTTGAGTTGCTCAAACAGCCTTTCGACCGTGTAGAAGTACTGGTTGATGCTCCGGTTACCCCAGTGCCCCTTGCTGAATTTCAGGAGGAGGATGCCGAATGCATTTACAACTACTGCTTTACATCGAGCGAGCGCCGACGTATATTTTACGATACAGTGCCCGCCTCCAATCTTGTACTGCTCTTTGCCTTGAGTCAGGCAACCTGCCATACCATTGAAGAGGCATTTGGCTCTGTGCGCTATACCTCGGTATACGGACCTGTGCTACAGCATTTTGCAGGTAAGGGGTTGGGCAATGCCGAGGGCAAACGCCTGTTTGTTTACCAGCATGACGGAACGGCTATCATTGCTGTTATGGAGGACAGCCGCTTGGTGCTGCTAAACTCCTATAACGTGCGCACACTTTCGGACATGTGCTACTACACCTTCAGTCTTGCTACACAGCAAGGGGTAGACCTTGCAACAGCACCATTATTCGTAGCAGGCGACTCCATGCTGCGCAATGCGCTGGTCGATGAACTGGCCAAATATGCCAGACGTGTATATGCCGTTAATCCGGCTGCAGAGTTTAACCGCCACATCGTGTCGACAACACCCCAAGTGCCTTACGACCTGATGTGTGCCTTGATAAAATAAGAATTATGCGAATTATAACCGGAAAATATAAAGGAAGGCATTTTGAGGTGCCCCGCACCTTCAAGGCTCGCCCGACAACCGACTTTGCCAAGGAGAATTTGTTTAATGTGCTGCGGGCCTACCTCGATTTTGAAGAGACTACGGCGCTCGACCTCTTTGGTGGCACCGGAAGCATCTCGTTAGAGTTGCTCTCGCGCGGCTGTTTACAAGTAACAACGGTCGAAAAAGACCGTAGGCACTTTGCCTTTATAGCACAATGTCAGAAGGTGTTGGCCGATGAGGCCTGGAACCCTCTTTGTGCCGATGCTTTGCGTTTTATAGAACGCTGCGGACAGGCCTATGATTTGGTGTTTGCCGATCCGCCCTATGCCTTGCCCGAATTGCCCGAACTGCCGCAAAGAGTCATGGCCTCGAAGTTACTCAGGGAAGGCTCGCTCTTTGTGCTCGAACACGGAAAGAACAACGATTTCAGCCAATTGCCGGGCTTTGTGGAGCACCGTGCCTACGGCAGTGTTAACTTTAGCATTTTCCGCAAGTAGTAAAAAATGCAGTTGTAGGAGGTTCAACAAATTTGGCACTACTCAATTGGCTGTATCTCCTTGCTGCCCTTTGTGGGGGCAGGGTGGAGTAAGCATTTGTTCCGGCGTTTCAAAATACTTAACTTTGTACGTAAGCAAAGGAGAGGCGATATCATAAAAGCACCAGGGGCTGGCTTGTGTGAGCAAGCCAGCCCCTGGTGTTAATGCAGATAAGAAACTGGAAAACAGGCCGTAAGGCCGCAGTTTGAAGCCCTAAAAGGGCGTTAACGGTCGGGGCGATAGAATTTTCTATCGCCCCGACCGTAATTTCTATCGCTCCATTAGTTAAAACTACAGCGCCATTTGTTCATTTTAATCCCGTGTTTTGAAAGTTATACACCCGGTGTTTATTGCTTTAAACGATTTGAAGAGCCTTGTAAAGTATGCATTTAGCATGGCTTAAAGCCCCGGGCAGTGTCGATATGGCGTTTTTTGAGAATCATTAACGTTCATCAAAGTATCGCATAGCAGCGTTACAGCCCTTTACATGCAAAGTACCGTTGCGGAGTGGGCGATGCAGCACATTCAATACTCCGTAACGGCACTTGATAGACATTTATAAAGATTGAAAATCGCGGGTAATTCCCGGTTGTCGTTCGAGCGAGAATAGGAACTCCAATCCGCCTTCTTTTCGATTACGTACCGAAATGTCGCCGTGGTGTAGTTGTACAGCATTTCGAACAATCGACAAGCCTAGGCCCGTTCCTCCTTTATCGCGCGTGCGCCCTTCGGTGATGCGGTAAAAGCGTTCAAAGAGGCGCGGAAGGTGCTCTTCGGGCACACCGTTCCCGGTATCGTAAACCGAGAAGTAAACAAACTCCTCAGTCACATTATAGCAGTTGATGTGTATTTCCTTGTCCTCACCGGCATAGCGCAAACTGTTTTCCATCAAGTTGCGGAAGATGGAGTAAATCAGCGAGTAGTTACCATTGATGGTCAGTTTGTCGGGAATATGCGTGATGAGTTGCATGCGCGTAGTGTTGAACTGCTCGTTCAAATCCTCCTGCGCATCGTTCACCACCTTGGCTAGTACCACTTCTTCGCGTGGCAGTAGTTCGGCAGCTTCTTCGGTTTTTGTAATCAGTGCCACATCGTGAATAAGGTCGGTAAGGCGTATCACCTGTGCGTATGCTTTTTCCATGAAGTAGCGTTTGCGCTCTTCGCTCAGCCCGAGACAATTGTTGATAGTTTCGATGTATCCGCGAATGCTGCTCACCGGTGTGCGCAGTTCGTGCGTAATGTTGTTGCTCATCTGTTGTTTGAGCTTTTTGTTCTTTTCAGCACGAGTAATGTCGGCCAGAGTAATTTCGAAACTTCCGTCGCTGTAAATGAGTTGCTGTACGCTGAAGGTATTTCCCCCGCTGCGTATGTTAAACCTGAAGATGGGCGCCTCTTCAGTACCCTGGCGAGTACCACCGTTAATTTTTAGAAATTCAACGGCCGGTGCAAATGGCTTGGAGCACCACATGGTGTCGAGGTTGGCCGTAGGGTGGTCGAGGATGACATTGACGTATTGCACAAAGCGCGGGTTGGCGTAGATTGTTTTACACTCTGGTGTAAAGATGGCAATCCCCTCTTCAAAGTAGTGGAAGTGGCGCATGAGGCGTTCGCGCTGGCGTGCAATTTTTTTGTTTGATTCCTCCAACTCCTTGTACTTAAGCATAATGGAATGCCCAATCTCGCCCAGTTCGGTTTTCGGGAACTTAATCTCGTCGTAGTCTACCAGTCCGCGGTCGGCCGAGTTCATAAAGATGCGCAGGCCCGATACAGCTTTTCCCAGGTGCCCGGATATTTGAATCAGAATGACAATGGCCACAGGAAAGAGCATTAGCACGAACCAAAGAAATACGTTGTCGGCCTTCATGAGGCTTTGCACCGAATTGTCGTAGGGCATGGCCACACGTACAATGTATCCGGTGTAAGTTTTGGCAAAGTAAAAGTATTCGTGCTTGTCGGTTTCTGACATGCGGATGTCCGATCCCATGTGGTGTTGCAGGGCAGTTTCAACTTCAGAACGGTCGTGGTGGTTGTCCATATCTGCAATGCTGTGGCTCGACGATTCGTAGAGCACAACACCGCGCCGGCTGATAACAGTCAGTCGCAATTCCTCGGGCAGCAGGTCGGCCAGGTTGAGAAAGTGCAGCGAGTCGCCGGCTTGTTTTGAAGTTTCGACTTCGGCGGCCACCACATCGGCATAGCTTTCAAGCCGCGCCTCGAGCAAGTCGCGCTTGTAAATGCGCTCGCGGTTATATTGGAACACCACGAGTAGCATGGTAAATCCGGCAAAGAGCGCAATAAAGTTGATGAGTAGCTTTGAACGGTAAGTCATTCGGCAGATGGGTTAGTATGGTTCTATGCCAGGTAAGGCAATAAAAGGGGGAATTTAGGGGGATGAAAAGAGTGTTGTAATAGCATGCAGCAGCGATGTTGCCGGGCAGCATGGCTTTTGTGCACCACCCTCAACTCCGGCTTATTCCTCAAAGCAGTAGCCATAGCCCTGACGGTTAGTCAGGTGGTGCGCTTCGTCCTCAAGTTTGCGTCGAATGCGGGCAATGTGTACATCGACGGTGCGGTCTAGAACATAGCTGTCGCCATGCCATACTTCAGCTAAGATTTCCTCACGCGAGAATACACGGCCGGGCGATTTGGCCAGCATGCTGAGAATGCCGAATTCCTTGGGTGAGAGCCTGACATCCTTATCGTTGGCCCGTACTACCTTTTTTACAAAATCAACAACCAGTCCGCCTACTTTGATTTCGGTGCATGCCGGCTCTACTTGTACGCGGCGGAGAATGGCTTTGATACGAGCCAGAACCTCGTGTAGCGAAAAGGGTTTTGAAATATAGTCATCGCCTCCGGCCGAGAAGCCGGTAAGCATGTCGTTCTCAGTGTCTTTGGCCGTAAGAAAGATGATGGGCGTTTGGTTTTTGAGTTCCTTGCGCAGTTTTTCGGCCATTCGGAAACCCGACATCCCGCCGAGCATCACGTCAAGTAAAATGAGGTTGTGTTCGGGCGAGAGTATATGCAGCGCCTCCTCGGCCGACTCGGCTGTGTCGACTTCGTAACCGGCGCTTTCGAGGTTACACTGCAGAATTTCGCGCAAATCGGGTTCATCGTCAACAACAAGAATTTTATAAGCCATAATATAATATATATGTAGGTGTGATGGTTAATCGGGCTAAGGCCGGCCTTAATTGGCGCTCGCACGCTGTTAGCGAGATTGTAACAGCGTAACATCTTTGTCATAAAGCCTGTTGCAAAAGGCCAAGCGTATGCACCATTTGCTAAGGCGATGCAATATTACGGCTTTTCCTTCATCTTGTAGCTGGGAGTAAGGTTAATTTTTTGTGAAAGTTACGTCTGCAGCTGGAAATCAGTAATATTTGTTGGCCAAACCCCTTTGGTTTATACCATGTTACAGAGTTGTAATATGCTTTCCGGGTCCCATTTTTGAGCAACCCTGGCATTGTAACAACTTCTTAACACCTTTGTCACATAACCCCAACATGCTACGTCTAATTTTGCACCCGTAAATCAAACAATACAAACCCAACAAAAGAAAATGTAGTATGGAATGGATGTACCTTGGAATGGTCATATTCCTTTTTGTCCTTGCAGCCTTCGACCTATGGGTCGGTGTGAGCAACGACGCAGTTAACTTTTTGAACTCGGCAATCGGGTCGCGAACGGCTCGTTTCCGTACGTTGCTCATTATCGCATCGGTAGGTGTATTTGCCGGATGTATCTTGAGCAATGGAATGATGGATATTGCCCGGCATGGTATATTCACTCCGGAATACTTTAGTTACCGCGAAGTGATGTATATCTATCTTGCGGTGATGGTTACCGACATTGTGTTGCTCGACATCTTCAACTCGTTTGGTATGCCTACGTCAACCACCGTATCGATGGTATTTGAACTTTTGGGAGCCTCGTTCGCCTTTGTGCTTATTAAAATGGCTGGTGATGGACTGGCTCTGGGTATAGGCGACTATTTGAATACATCCAAAGCACTTGAGGTGATACTTGGTATCTTTATGAGTGTGCCCATTGCCTTTGTCTTCGGTTCGCTTATCCAATATCTTACACGTATTATCTTTACCTTCCAGATAACTAAGAATTTGCGTTGGAAAATAGGCTTTTTCGGTGGTATAGCCATTACCTCTATTCTTTACTTCATGCTCTTTAAAGGCCTCAAGGACCTTTCTTTTATGAATGCCGACATCAAGGCATTTATCAATACGCATTTGTTGGTAATTCTCGGGGCTGTGTTTGCCGTATCAACCGTGCTTATGCAGTTACTTCATATCATGAAGGTAAATGTGTTCCGCATAATTGTACTCTGCGGTACATTTGCGCTCGCAACAGCCTTTGCCGGTAATGACCTTGTAAACTTTATTGGTGTGCCTCTGGCCGGCTTTAGTTCATATCTCGACTTTACAGCCAATGGTGCGGGTCTCACCCCCGAAACCTTCATGATGGTTTCGCTTCACGGCTCGGCAAAAACACCAATCTACTTCTTGGCTGCAGCTGGAGCTATCATGGTGTTCTCGTTGGCAACTTCCAAGAAAGCCCGCAAGGTGGTTGAAACCGAAGTAGGTCTTTCGCGCAAAAACGAAGGCGATGAGATGTTCGGTTCTTCGAAGGTTGCACGTAGTTTGGTGCGTTGGAGCAATTCAGTGGCTAATGTTGTAGCTAATGTAACTCCTACAAGCGTTTCGCGCTATATAGATAGCCGTTTCCAGATTCCCGAAGATGTTGAAGATAATGGTGCTGCCTACGATATGCTCCGTGCTTCGGTCAATCTGGTTGTAGCCTCTTTGCTTATAGCCTTGGGAACTTCGCTTAAACTTCCCCTTTCAACTACATTCGTTACCTTTATGGTAGCCATGGGTTCGTCGCTTGCCGACCGTGCCTGGAGCCGTGAGAGCGCAGTGTTCCGTATAACCGGTGTACTAACCGTTATCGGTGGTTGGTTTATTACAGCCGGTGTTGCATTTACGGCTTGCTTCATCATAGCCATGCTCATGAACTTTGGCGGCGTAGTTGCCGTATTGATAATTGTGGCAGCGGGCATTTACAGCATCATTCACAGCCAGCAGCGGTTTGCCAAGAAACAAAAGGAAGAAACCCAGGAGGGCGACATCCTCTTCCAGCAGATGCTCCAGGCTAAAGACCGCACAACGATTGTGCCGATGCTTACCCGCCACATCCAAATGAGCGTTGCCGAAGTCCTTGAGAAATATGCCGATCTTCTGCAGCGTTCGACCGATGGACTCTTTGTCGAAAAACTTCGTCCCATCCGTCATGCTTTGAACGACCTGAACCGCAGTAAGCGCGATTTAAAGAATCTGCGTCGTCGCGAAACCATTTGTTTGCGTCGTGCCGAGCCGCCTGTAGCCGGTATCCGTTTAAGCACAAACTTCCACCTCATTCACAACTCGCTCCGTCAGATGCTTTACGGACTGATTCGCATTGCAGAGCCTGCCCGCGAGCATGTTGATAACCATTTTACTCCCATTGATTCCCTCCTTGCCGAACGGTATTGCAAGTTGCGCGGCAGAGTGGTAGAGTTGATGACCGAAGCTGCTTCGAACTTGCGTAACCAGCGTAGCGAAGATAATGATGTGCTTATGGGCCGTAGTGCAGAGTTGCAAAAAGATCTTTCAGTCTTTATCCAGGATATTGGTGTTGCTATCCAGTCGGCCGACAATAACCTTACAGCAACTTCGCTCATCCTTCATATGACGCAGGAAACCGAACAACTCTTGCTTGAAATTTCTGAGATGATTAAGAACTTCAAGGCCTACCGCGAAATCTTGTAGTTCGATAATCACTGACAACAAGGTGCAAGTAATGCCCATTATACAGAAGAGGCCGTGGAGGACCGGCTGTCAGGCATTACTTGCAACCTTATTATTTAGGGCTGACTATTTGTAGGCTCAAGCGCCGGCCATGCAGTAGTATTGCGTGCCACACAGCCATTCCAATAAACCTTTACTAACTAATAGCAAACATACAAAATCAAGGTTCTAGCTCCTTCTGGCCCGTTCTGACAGTTCAGTAGAATGAGCAGAGAGCATAAGCCTAACCCTTTGCCCCAACCGATTATGCGTTTACGAAGCATACTTCTTTCGCTTGCAGCAACCTGCAGCATAGCCGCAACGGCTCAGAGTGATACTACCAAAACCGAAAAATTTCATCTCCCGGAATGGTTCCCCAAAGTGAGCGGAACCATCCGTGGTAAGGCCGAGTACCAGCCCAATGAGGGGGAAGGCCGTTTTGAAGTACGCACAGCCCGCGTGGCACTCGAAGGAAAAATAATACCCATCGTAGAGTATAAAGCCGAAATTGACCTTTCAGACGAAGGAGCCATCAAAATGCTCGATGCCTATGCTGGCGTGTTACCTGTTAATGGCATGAAACTGCGCCTTGGACAGATGCGCGTGCCCTTCAGTATCGATGCACACCGTTCGCCCCACAAGCAGTATTTTGCCAATCGCTCGTTTATAGCCAAGCAGGTGGGCAATGTGCGTGATGTAGGTTTTTATGCCGGATACACTTTGCCTACCGTGCCTCTGACTATCGAGGGAGGGGTGTTCAACGGCTCCGGACTGACCAACCAAAAGGACTATTGGACCAAAGAGTTCAACTTTTCGGCTAAAATGCAGTATGCCTTGCCTTTTGGCTTGACGCTCCAGGCCTCTGTGCAGAAAATTTCGCCCGAGGGCGGACCCATCTACCTTTACGATGGCGGTGTGACCTTTCAGCGAGGACGCTGGACACTGGAGTGCGAATATCTGCGCAAGCACTACACTAATCATAGCTTTAAGGATGTCAATGCACTCGATGCCTTTATATGCTACGACCAGCCTCTGCGCCGGGTTTTCCGCAAGATGAGTTTCCTATGTCGCTACGACCGTATGGACAACCATTCGAATGGTACACTCAATGAAGACGGAACACTCAAACTTACCGATGCCGAGCGTCAGCGTGTAACAGGTGGTATCACCTTGAGTTTTGCCAAAAAAATGAACGCCGACATCCGTTTGAACTACGAAAAATACTTCTATAAGGATATCTCACTGGCCAAGCCCTCAGAGCGCGATAAAGCAGTGATAGAACTCGTTATACACTTTCCTAACAAGTAACCTCCATTCCTTCAGTAGCAGCATGAATATGATGGAGTGTTGCAACATTTTCCAAACTTCACAGAGAGCGAGGATGCTTCGTACCCGGCGAAGCATCCTCGCTTGTTTAGGCCGTGCCCTGGTAGCTCTGTATTAAACCATCAAAAAGTATAGTATTTGCAAGTAGAGGTGTCATAATCTTCAAGCCTCGTGTCTGTAGCGCTAAAAGCAAGGCCTCCGATACGTTTAAAGCATCTTTTTATGCCGAAAAAATTGGTCGAAGCCATAAAAAAACAGTAATTTTGCCAACGGAAGAGCCGTTGTATCAACCTTTTGTATATTTCGGCATGCGGTGTATACCATTCTACACCTCGTGTAAACGCTTTTACACCCTTTTAAAAAGGGCGATATCCGCGTGTTGAACAGCAGCACAGCCATCAAATGAATCATAACAGAAACCATAAGATATGTCCTCTACAAAAAGAATCAAGACCGCTTTGGTATCGGTTTTCCACAAAGACGGGTTAGACGCACTCCTCGCCAAGTTGCACGAAGAAGGTGTACAGTTCCTTTCAACGGGCGGTACACAACAGTTTATTGAATCGTTGGGTTATCCTTGCCAGAAGGTAGAGGATGTGACCACTTACCCCTCAATTTTGGGCGGTCGCGTAAAGACACTTCACCCCAAAGTATTTGGAGGTATTCTAGGCCGTCGCAGCCTTGACAGCGACCGTGCGCAGATGCAGCAGTACGAAATTCCTGAAATCGACTTGGTGATTGTCGATCTTTACCCCTTTGAACAGACGGTTGCCAGCGGTGCAAGTGAGGCTGATATCATCGAAAAAATTGACATAGGTGGCATTTCACTTATCCGCGCCGGAGCCAAAAACTTTAACGACGTTGTTATTGTTCCTTCAAAGGCACAATACAAACCCTTGCTCGACATTCTTACTAAAAACGGTGCACAAACCGAACTCGAAGAGCGCCGTTGGTTTGCAGAACAGGCTTTTGGCGTAAGCAGTCATTACGATACTGCTATCCATGAGTGGTTTGGAAAGTAAATAGTGCCGCTACCGGCCTTTCTTACGCCCAAAATCAAGTCCGGTTTTACAACAAGGCTTCGTAGTGTAGCCCCCTGTAGTACCGGTGTGTAAGTTAAGTTTTAGCTATGCCGGCACGGAAATCAACAACAAGTTTAGTATATGGGAATTTTCTCCAAGTTCTTTTCGTTTACGCAAGAACTGGCAATCGACCTCGGCACTGCCAACACCATCATCATAGCCGATGATGAAATTGCAGTCAATGAGCCTTCGGTCGTAGCGCTTGATACGCACTCTGAAAAGATGATAGCAGTAGGCGAGTCGGCCAAGCGTATGTACGAAAAGACCAACCACAAGATACGCGTTATTCGTCCGTTGCGCGATGGCGTGATAGCCGATTTCAATGCCTGCGAACAAATGATGCGCGGCTTGATTAAAAAGGTGCATTCCGGACGTCGTCTCTTCTCGCCTTCGTTGCGAATGGTTATCGGTGTGCCCAGCGGTTCGACCGAAGTGGAACTCCGTGCCGTACGCGACTCTGCTGAGCATGCAGGCGGTCGCGATGTGTTTTTGCTTTATGAACCGATGGCTGCAGCAATCGGTATCGGTATAGACGTAAACGCCCCTGAGGGCAACATGATTGTAGACATAGGTGGTGGTACTACCGAAATTGCAGTAATCTCGTTGGGCGGCATAGTGTCGAACAACTCCATCAAAATGGCAGGCGACGATTTTACACGCGACATTCAGGAGTACATGAGCCGTCAGCACAATGTGCGTGTCAGCGAGCGAATGGCTGAGCGCATTAAAATCAATGTAGGCGCAGCCCTTACCGATTTGCCAAATCCGCCCGAGGATTATGTAATACATGGTCCCAACCGTATAACTACCATGCCTATGGAGGTTCCCGTGTGTTACCAGGAAATAGCTCACTGCCTCGAAACGTCGATAGCAAAAATCGAACAGGCCGTAGTTAATGCCCTGGCCAATACACCCCCCGAACTCTACGCTGACATAGTCAAGAATGGTATTTACCTTACAGGTGGCGGTGCATTGCTGCGCGGACTCGACAAACGTCTCAGTGACAAAATCAATATTCCCTTCCATGTAGCCGAGGACCCTCTTCTTTGTGTGGCAAAGGGAACAGGCAATGCACTGAAAAACGTAGAGAAGTACACGTTCCTGATGCGCTAGCTGCAGCAGGGAGCATAAGTTTTTTTATTTTGTGTCCTGCAAGGTGAATGCGTGGCATGACAGAAGGGCTTTTTGACCAAGCTGCTGTATGTGTCCCGGTTTTACCTTGCAGGATTTGACTTATTATCCGGTAACAATCAATATGCGTAACCTGTTAGACTTCGTACGCAAGTACAGTTATCTATTCCTCTTTATCCTTCTCGAACTGCTGAGTATGACATTGCTCATACGTTTTAACAGCTATCAGGGGAGCGTGTGGTTCAGCGCGGCCAACAGTACGGTAGCCAAAGTCAACGGTATTTACGGCGATGTAATCAATTATGTTCACCTCAAGGATGTGAACCGTGAATTAACCGACCGCAACATAGCCCTGCAGGCCGAAGCTGATAAATTGCGCGAAGCCTTGTATGTAGCAACCCGCGATACCAGTTTGACCGAGAAGTTGATGAAAGAAAAGTTGGCGGGCTATGAACTGGTACCGGCCAAAGTAGTATCAAACAGTGCGGAGCGCGTAAACAACTATCTGGTTATAGACCGAGGAACAAGCCATGGCATCCAACCCGAGATGGGCGTGGTGAGCGGTGGAGGTGTTGTAGGTATTGTTTATCTGACGGGCGAAAACTACTCGCTCGTATTGCCTGTAACCAATCGCAAATCAAGCATCAGTTGCCGTGTACGCGGTCAGGATTACTTTGGCTTTTTGCAATGGGACGGCAGCAGTTTGCGTCGGGCCTATGTCGACGAGGTTCCCCGTTATGCCAATGTACGCAAGGGACAGGTTGTTGAAACGAGCGGATATTCGGCGGTATTTCCGCCAGGCATCTTTGTGGGGCGTATACGCGAAATCAGCAATTCGAGCGATGGTCAGTCGTATCGTCTGGCCGTAACTCTTGGAACAAATTTTGCCAATTTGCGCGATGTATCTGTAGTCAAAACACCTTACAAGGCCGAAATCGACACATTGCAGGCACAGGCTCAGCGGGCTGATGCTCTTTTGCAGAATTAATGGCATGTAGTTGCAGTTGCTCTTTAAGGGGTAAAGTTTTTTACATCCATGTGCAAAGGCTTTTACACCCATGTGCCAAGATTTTTACATCAGCCCTGGGTGTAGCCAAAACGCCTAAATGTACAGAAGGGGCTGAAGCATGCCAGTTTTGCCATTAGGTGCAGCAGCCTTCAAGGTTGAGGTATACCCGTTTGTCTTCTTCTTGTCATTCCATTCAGCATTTTTGATAATCCTTAGATATGTTTCAAACCGTAGTATCGCGCATGGGGTGGTTTATAGCCCTGCTGCTATTGCAAGTGTTGGTATTTAACCACGTGCACATCTTTGGCTATGCCACACCGATGCCCTATATTTATTTTTTACTGATATTGCCGAGCGATACACCTCGTTGGCTTTACGTAGTGTTAGGCTTTGTGTTGGGTCTGCTCATCGACCTTTTTACTAACACCCCGGGTCTGACAGCTGGTGCAACCTGTTTGTCAGGTTTACTAATCCCCCTCTTTTTACACATCTTTGTCAGTACCGACAATGCAGACGAAACCTTTGAGCCCTCTCATAAGACGATGGAGTGGAGCCCGTTTGTCAAGTATGCTTTTTGTGCGGTACTGCTGCATTGCACAGCATTTTTTATTATCGAATCCTTCTCCTTTTTCGATTGGCAGGTATTGCTCATCAATATGGCCGGCAGCACAGTGCTTTCCACTCTTTTTGTTGTAGCCATGGAGTTGATACGCACTAAATAGCCTGTTTGTTTTGATCAGCCGGTTCCGGTATGCGTTATCAGTCTGCCGGTAAGTTTAAAGTTCAATTCTAATTTTCCACAGCAGCAATTCATGAATGTAAAGAACGCCTTCCAGATGCGTAAGTTCGTTATAGGCGGTGTGGCAACAGGCATCATCCTTATTTATATGATTCGCCTGTTCACGCTTCAGCTATGGAGCGATGACTATAAAAAGAATGCCGACTCAAACGCCTTTCGCAAGGTGATACAGTACCCCTCGCGTGGTTTGATATACGACCGCAAGGGGCGTTTGCTTGTGTACAACGAATCGTCGTACAACATTATGGTCGAGATGAAAGAACAGCAAGGCGTCGATACGCTCGACTTTTGTCGTACCGTAGGCATTACGAAGGAAGATTACATCAAGCGGATGCAGGATATTAAAAACCGTAAGAAGAATCCCGGCTATTCGCCTTATACACCTCAACTCTTTATGGCGCAAATTCCGGCTAAGGAGTTTTCGCTCTTTAAGGAAAAGTTGTTCCGTTTTAAAGGCTTCTCGGCCGAAAAACGCACTATCCGGCAATATGCAGAGAGCATGGCTGCCCACCTGTTGGGCGATGTGGGCGAAATCAATGAGCGTGAACTCACCGACGACTCACTGCATTATTACAAAAGCGGCGACTACATAGGCAAACTTGGTGTTGAGCGCTCATACGAAAAGCAGTTGCGTGGCGAAAAAGGCATGCAAATCATGTTGCGCGACGTGCATGGCCGTACTCAGGGCCGTTACATGAGCGGTAAGTACGACAAGCCCGCTGTTCCAGGCAAAAATCTTACGCTGGGTCTCGATAAAGACCTCCAACTGTTGGCAGAACGTTTGCTTACGGGCAAGTTGGGAGCCATTGTGGCCATTGAGCCTCAAACCGGCGAAGTGTTGTGTATGGCATCCTCGCCTACTTACGATCCGCGTATTATGGTTGGGCGCGATAGGGGACGGCACCATCAGCAACTCAATAGCGACCCAATGATTCCGTTGCTCAACCGGGCCATCATGGGTACTTACCCGCCCGGCTCTACCTTTAAGATAACGCAGGCGCTGGTAGGTTTGCAAGAGGGTATAATCGACCCGCATATCAGTTTCCCCTGTCATCATGGCTTTAACTACAAGGGGCTTCATGTAGGATGCCATGGGCACGCTTCGCCAATAAACCTTGTACCTGCCATCGGTACATCGTGCAACTCCTATTTCTGCTGGAATCTGTACCGCATGTTCAGTAATCGTAAAAAGTATGCCTCAGTGCAGCAGGCCATGACTAAATGGAAAGACTACATGGTTGCCATGGGCTATGGTTACAAACTGGGCATCGACTTACCCGGTGAGCGTCGGGGCATGATACCCAATGCCGATTATTACGATAAGGCCTACCGCAAATCGTGGAACGGACTTACGGTCATTTCAATCTCCATTGGTCAGGGCGAGGTTACGGCCACCCCTTTGCAGATAGCCAATCTGGCAGCTACCGTAGCCAATCGCGGTTATTATGTGGTGCCCCATGTGGTTCGTTCGGTGCAGGGAGGGCAAATCGATTCTATTTACAGGCAAAAAAAGTATACAGGTGTTGATCCTCGTTGGTATGAGTATACTGTGGCTGGTATGCGCCGTGCCGTGCAATCCGGAACTTGTCGTGGTGCCGATATTCCCGGACTCGACGTATGCGGCAAAACAGGTACCGCACAGAACCGCGGCCACGACCATTCGGCCTTTATGGGATTTGCTCCGATGAACAATCCCCGTATAGCCGTGGCTGTTTATGTGGAGAATGGTGGATTCGGCAATGTGTATGGTGTGCCCTTGGGTGCCCTTATCATTGAGCAATACCTCAATGGCAAACTCTCTGAAGAATCGGAGAAGAAAGCTACGCATTTTCAGAATATGCGTATCAAGTATGCCGACTATAAGCGTTGACCCTCAGCCTTACGGTTGCACTCATAATCATTGACAATAAACATGTTTCATCATCGTATAGCTGCCAAGAGCACTTAGCCGTCCGGCAACCATCAACCGACAGTTACAACATGATTAACGAACAAAATAGATACCCCATATTTCGAGTCGACTGGCTCATTGTTATACTCTTCTTAGTATTGCTGGGTTGCGGATGGCTAAGCATTTGCGGCGCAACACACGAGATAGGCGACACCAACTACTTTGACTGGGACACCCGCACCGGCAAGCAGATGGTGTGGATAGGCTGTGCGTTGGTATTGGCCTTTGTTATACTTATGACCGACGATAAATATTACGACACTTTAGCTGGGCTATTGTATTGGGTCATGATTGTGGTGTTGTTCATCACCCCCTTTATAGCCAAAGATATTAAGGGCTCCCGGTCGTGGGTCAATTTGGGCTTTTGTAACCTTCAGCCTGCTGAGTTTGCCAAGTGTGCCACGGCATTGGCAGTGGCCAAGTTGGCCAATCAGTATGGCTTTAGCTTGAACGAGATGCGCAATTTTGCTAAAGCAGCCGGACTCATACTTTTGCCAATGGTGCTGATTATTATGCAGCGCGAAACAGGTTCGGCACTGGTATATTGTGCTTTCTTTCTGATGTTTTATCGTGAAGGCATGCCCGGTTGCATTTTGTTTGTAGCTGTGGCTGCTGTAGCCTACTTTGTAATAGGTATTCGTTTTGGCGAGGTCGAAATGCCGGGTACACTCAGTTCGGTTGGCGAGTTTGTGGTGTTGCTTATGATATACCTTTTTACCATCGGAATGGTCAGGGTATATATGCCCAAAAGCGGTTACGACAGTCTGTTCCTTCAAGTAGGTATTCCTGCCATTATTCTGTCGCTTTTAGTATCGGTATTCCTCTTGCCGTTCGACGTATCGTGGGTTCTATTGCTACTCATAGTATTCATGGCAGGCTATCTGGCTTGGCAGTCGTTGGGGCAGCGCTTAAATACCTGTCTGCTCATAGCCTTGTTTACGTTAGGCAGTACCGCCTTTCTCTATACCTCCGACTTTGCTCTCAATTCCATCCTTGAGAAACACCAGCGCTTGCGCATACAAGTGCTTTTAGGTATGAACGAGGACAATCACGGAGCTGGGTACAATGTAAATCAAAGTAAAATAGCCATTGGTTCGGGTGGGCTTGAAGGAAAAGGGTTTATGAATGGTACCCAAACCAAACTCAAGTACGTGCCCGAGCAGGATACCGACTTTATTTTTTGCACGGTAGGCGAGGAGCAAGGCTTCTTAGGCTCAGCCGGAGTGCTGTTGCTCTTTTTGGCTATGATACTGCGGCTTATCTATCTCAGTGAGCGGCAAGTCACAACGTTTGGCCGTGTTTACGGCTATTCGGTGTTGAGTATTCTGCTATTCCATGTATTTATCAACATTGGTATGGTCATGGGGCTCACGCCAGTCATAGGCATCCCGTTGCCCTTTTTCAGTTACGGCGGTTCGTCGCTATGGGGCTTTACACTGATGTTATTTATTTTTCTCCGTATCGATGCGGGGCGTAACCGTTCTTTTGCATAATCGTAATTATCAACTACATGAACTATAATAAACTTCCCGATTCAGAACACCGTTGGCGTAATATCGCTATATTTTTGTTTTGTGTGTTGGTGGTGATAGGTATTATTTACATGAAACAAGCCGCCGGCGAACAGAAAAGTCTGAATAATGCCCAAAACGGACAATCAGCTTCAAAAGCCATTGCTGTGCCCGATACGACGATGGAACCCGGCCTGTTGCCAGCTTCCTCCGATACGATAGTTCCATCGGTTTTGCCCGATACCGTTTTAGGAAAAGATAAACGCGATCCCTACGAGGCTGGTTATGAAGATGGTTATACAGCCGGTTGCGACGATGGAGCGCTCGGTCAGGACCGGGCTACCTACGACGAAACAAGCGGCTTCAAGGCCGAGAGCGAACGGCAAAACTACACGCAAGGTTATCGTGAAGGCTATGCCAAAGGACTGGAAGACGGCAAACAGGGTAAACAATTCAACATTTAACGCCCTAATTTCTATCCGCTTCCCCTCCTTTATATCGGGTAGCTGCAGCCTGTAAAGGCCGGCTTGCTGTACAGCTTGTTAAACATTGACCTCAAATCCTTCCGTATCATGAAAAATATGAATCATTCCATGCGTGGCCTTGTGTTGTTCTGCCTGTTATTGCAAGTGATGGTGTGCCCGTTGTGGGCGCAACGTACCGAGGCCGAAGCACGCAAGGTTGCTGCCGGATGGTGGCAGTCGCGCCATTCCAGGCAGCAGGCACTGGCAACACCACAAACGTTGTATAATTTGCTGCGAGCTTATGTTTTTACGCAAGGAACGGAGTTTCTGTTGGTATCGAAGGGAACTGACGAACCGGCTGTGTTAGGTTATGGCTGTAGCGAACAATTCCCTGAAATACCCCCCGTACTCCGGACTCTGTTGAGTACTGCACCCTCAGCCCGTGTAACTGCAGCCTATCCACCTGCAGGCGCAGTGTGGAAGGCGGTTAGTCCACTGCTCACCACCATCCGGCATCAGCAGGCCCCCTACAACCGTTATTGCCCTTACTATCGCCGTGCCGACGGCAGCCTGTCGGACAACCCTTGCGTGGTAGGTTGTGTAGCAACGGCCATGGAACAAATACTCACGTATTACCGCCGTACTTATACGTTGGCCGATACTCTCAAGGGTTGGGAAACCCCTAATTATGTTGTTCCTGACGTACTTCCAGGAGCAAGTGTTGACACGCGCCTTATTCGCGACAACTATGCCGAAGGCACTTACACCGAGGCCGAAGCCGATGCTGTGGCTCGCCTGTCGTTTTATTTAGGAGTAGCCTGCAGGATGAATTGGGGCGAGCACTCCAGTGGGGCTTATTCGCAGCGTTTGGTCAATCCCCTGCAGCGTGCCTGGGGCATGGAGTATGTGCATTACCTTTCGTCGACCGACTATGACCCTGCAGTTTACTGGAATTTTCTGGCAACCGAAATTCAAGCAGCCCGTCCCGTCTACTACGCCGGCTCCATAATGCGTAGCGGAGGGCATGCCTTTGTGCTCGACGGGTTGGACGAGCGCGGACTTTTCCATGTTAACTGGGGCTATGGCGGTGCTTACGACGGTTACTTCCGCCTCGATGTGCTGGCCCATCCACAGCCCGAGGCCGACCGTTCAGACAGTGTGGTATATAGTGGTTTCTTTTGCAATCAGGAAGCCATCGTTTGCAGTCCCGATGCCCAGCCCGATGTAAAGTTGCCCAGTTCTTTGCCCCGTACCGGCCGTGAAGTTATAGTTGAGAATGTATGCATTGACCGTACGCCTCAAACCGGCTGTTATACCCCCCTGCGCATTTGTGTGCAAAACGTATCGAAATTTACCCTCACAACCCCCTTTTACGTGTTGCTCCATGAACCCGACGATGCCCAATGGCCCGAACATGCCGAACTGCTCAACCAAACCGGTTGTACGCTGGCGCCCGGCCAGCACGATACTTTATTGGTGCATACCCTCTTTACGCGTTCAGGCCAGTTGAGTCTGACCATTTCGTCCAACGGGCAGGAGCAACACTACTCCCGGGTTATTAATGTAGGTATAGGTGGAACCCAACAGCTTGAGGCCGATGTGCCGCAATTGGTATTTGCCGATTCGACACAGGTCGAGGTGCATCAGCATATAGCCAATCCCTCGGATACAGCGCGTGGTGCTACGTATTTTGTGTACGACTTGCTCGACAATGTGACCCAGACCGATGGCCAAGTCGAACATTTTGTTTATCTTCGTCCCGCCGCAGATACGGTCGATGTAGTGCGCTTCCGTCAACTTGTGCCCGGTCGCAGCTATACGCTGCGCGTAAGGCGCGTTTGGCCCATTGTTCAAAATATAACCTTTACGATGCCAACTTCCACAGGCATTGATTGCCCTGCAGCTCCGACCGTTGCATATCCCGAAATTTGGTACACCCTTTCGGGCAGGCAGGTGTTACGTCCAACCGGGCCGGGCATCTACTTGTGCAGAAAGGGTAGCCGCGTGTATAAAGTACTGATTTCTCAGCCCCATTGACCCATGTTGAAAAAAGCACATATCGAAACCCTTCTGGTGTCGCATACCGAGAATGGAGAAGACCGTATTACGACCCAAAGTCAAGGTGCCTGTATCGTAGAGGAAACAGGCATCATGCTCCGTTATGCCGAACCCGAAAACCAAGGCTCAGCCATGTTGATGCTTACCGATGGCCTGGCCGACCTAAAGCGTAACGGTCAGGTGCGTTCGCGCATGACTTTTATCGAAGGCCGACTTTTGCCTTGTCCCTATACAGCACAGGAGGGCACGTTCGATTTCAGCCTCTTTACCCATAGCCAGTCATTTATAATTAATGCCACAGGCGGCCGTTTTCAGGCTCGCTACACTTTGCTTGCCGCAGGTCGGCAGGTAGCCGACAACGTGTTGACCATAGAGTGGCACTTTAACTAATCCATACCATGCAAGTCAAGAATTACATTTCACAAAACGAGGCCCGCTTCCTCGACGAGTTGTTCAGTCTGATTCGTATTCCCAGTATCAGTGCCGAACCTGCCCATCACCCCGACATGATTCGTTGTGCCGAGCGTTGGCGCGAATTGCTGCTTGAGGCCGGTGCCGACAAAGCCGAGGTGATGCCCTCTGATGGTAACCCGTTGGTTTATGCCGAGCGTCGTGTGAGCAACGATGCCCCGACGGTGCTTGTTTACGGCCACTATGATGTAATGCCTGTAGCTCCGCTCGAGTTGTGGAAATCAGCACCTTTTGAACCCGAAGTACGCGACGGCCGTATTTGGGCCCGTGGTGCCGACGACGATAAAGGCCAAAGTTTTATTCAAGTCAAAGCCTTTGAGTATTTGGTACGCCATAACCTGCTTACCCATAACGTTAAGTTCATACTCGAGGGTGAAGAAGAAATTGGTTCGCCCTCGCTCAACGCTTTTCTTAAAAAGCACCGCGAACTCTTGGCTTGCGACATTATTCTTGTGAGCGACACCTCGATGCTTGCTCCCGATTTACCCTCGCTGACAACCGGCCTGCGTGGTTTGGCTTATTGGGAAATCGAAGTAACCGGTCCCAATCGCGACCTCCATTCAGGCCACTTTGGAGGAGCCGTGGCCAACCCCATTCAAGTACTTTGCGAAATGCTTGCAAAGGTGCTCGACGAGAATGGTCGCATCCAGATACCCCACTTTTACGACGATGTGGAAGAACTCTCGCAGGAAGAACGCAGCATGATAGCCTCGATTCCCTTCGATGTGGAGCGCTATAAGCAGTCAATAGGTGTAGATGCTTTGCGCGGTGAGGCTGGCTATTCGACCATCGAGCGCAATGCTTGCCGTCCGTCGTTCGATGTGTGCGGCATTTGGGGTGGTCATACCGGCGAAGGTTCCAAAACAGTGCTTCCCTCTAAGGCCTATGCCAAGGTGTCAACCCGTTTGGTACCCCATCAGCAGCACGAAAAGATTTCGAAACTCTTTGTAGATTACATCCAGTCGGTAGCTCCCGATTATGTCAAGGTAAAAGTAACCCCGATGCATGGTGGCGAGGGCTATGTATGCCCCATTTCGCTGCCGGCATACCAGGCTGCCGAAAAAGGATTTGCCAAAGCTTTTGGCAAGCGGCCGTTGGCAGTACGTCGTGGAGGCAGCATTCCCATCATCAGCGACTTTGAGCGTGAGCTGGGAGTAAAAACCATCCTTATGGGCTTTGGTCTGGAGAGCAATGCCATCCATTCGCCCAACGAGAACTTCCCCGTCGATATGCTCCATAAGGGTATCGAAGCTGTAATTGAGTTCCATTTGAACTTATAAACCAGCATTCCGTATCGGCATACGCCATGCATAAGCCGGTAACGGGCAGTTTTTTGAATATCGGCTGTCCACTTGCGCTCATTTTGTTCCTTCGGCATGCGGCCTGACTTTAGACGGCCAGTTTGCTGCAGGTGTCAGTAAGCCGCAAGCGGACAGTCGTTTTGTTCAATCCTATGTAAAATATCTATATCGTATATCTAGTAAAGAATTATGATTAAAAGCCTTATTCTTTCCCTGTTGTGCTGTCCGTTGATGATGCATGCGCAGCAAGGACTGACAGCATCGTGGGCATCAAAGGATGTTCATTATGCCCACGATGCCAACCCCATGCTGCAAACATCCGACACGCTCCTTACTGCATGGCGTGGCGAGCGTGCAGCTATGCAAGCAGTACTTTATACGCCTTCGGCTACCGGCCAGTTGCAACTTCGCATGACCCCCTGGAAGTCAGGCAACCGGCAGATTGCTGCATCGCAGGGTAGTGCACGCTTTGTGAGCTATGTTACAACCGACAGCTACCAGGCTTGTGGTTACCATCCCGACGGGCTTGCACCCTATCAGGTGCCCGATATCATCGAAATCGATACAACAGCAGCCTTGCAGGCCTATACCGCCCGTCCGGTATGGTGCACGCTCGAGGTACCCCGCAATGCCGTACCCGGAATTTATCGTACCCGGCTTGAGGTGGTAGACGCAGCCACTTCGAAGGTGCTCAAAAAACTGAATCTTTCGGTCAAGGTGCTTAACCGCACACTGCCCACTCCGCAGGAGCAGCAGTTCCATGTAGACTTTTGGCAGCAGCCCTATGCAGTTTCGCGCTACGAGGGGCTTACCCGCTGGAGCGATGCCCATCTTGAAGCTTTAAAGCCTTATTTAAAACTGTTAGCCCGTTCGGGACAAAAGGTAGTTTCGGCCATCCTCTTCTACGAGCCCTGGGGCGAACAGACTGTCGATAAGTTCGATCCGATGATTCGCACCATCAAAAAGAAGGACGGCAGCTGGGCTTACGATTATACGGTTTTCGACAAGTGGGTAGCGCTGTGTGAGGAGTGTGGAATCAGTGAGCAGATTAACTGTTTTTCGATGGTTCCCTGGGACATGAGTTTCCGCTACTTCGATGAGGCTCAGTTTAAAGAGGTAGACCTTAAAACCACGACCAACTCCGGGGAGTATCGCGAACTATGGGTATCGTTTCTTCAAAACTTTGCTGCTCATCTTAAGGCTAAAGGCTGGTACGACAAAACTTGCATAGCAATGGATGAGCGCGGACTCGACAATATGCTTGATGCCTATCGCGTGGCACAAGAGGCTGTGCCCGGCATCCGGATGGCACTGGCAGGTACGTATCATCCCGAACTTGTTGATAAACTGCACGACTATTGCATTGCTTATGGTGAGGACTTTAGTGCAGAGGAGTTAAAAGCGCGTCGTGCAAAGGGATGGGTATCGACCACCTATACCTGCTGCAGCAACGCTGAACCCAACTTGTTCTCAAACAGTTTGCCTGCTGAGGCAGCCTTTTTGCCAGTTTATTGCGTAGCCAATAACTTTGATGGCTATTTGCACTGGTCGTGGATGAACTGGGACGACCGTCCGCTTACCGACTCGCGTTTCCGTATGTTTGCGCCCGGCGATACCTACTGCATTTATCCCGGTCCGCGCTCGTCTGTTCGTTATGAACGCTTTATTGAAGGCGTGGCAATGGCCGAGAAAATACGTATTTTGCGGGCCGAATACCAAAGTGCAGGTAACAGCGAGGCACTGCGACAACTCAATGAGGCTGTCAAAGCCTTTGAACCTGAGGGAATACCTGAAGGTAAATCGGCTTCGGACTTGGTAAACGGGCTGCAGTTGTTGCTTAACCGCTAAATACTCATAGCAAGGCGTGGCCTGCTGTGTATCCAACTTGTTGAAGGTTTTTTTATGGCAGTTGGTGAGCAGTTAGGCTGCCCGTAGCCCAATACTGGTAAAAAACGAATGACTGTCAAACAAAAAGCGTTTGCGCCAATCGGCGCAAACGCTTTTTGTTAAAGTGAAAAATGAGAATCAGGCAAAAACCAACACGCCGCCGGTAATGGCTATGGCAGCGCTGAACAGGGCAATGGTGATGCCCGTTTTTTCAAATCCTCTGCGGTATTGGTCTAAACTTGAAAAGAAAAGCAGCAAAGGAATGAGCCAAAATCCTTGGGTAGCCAAATAGAGTAAGAAACGTACAAACCCGTTTTCGCTGGTACCCAGCGGATGGGCTCCAAATAAGTAGAAGGGGCTTAGTAAAACGGGAAGTAGGCTGATACCGGCAAGAGCCAGCATCCATTTGGGAAAGTCTGACACGGCGTAGGGGTGTTTGTAGATGAGAAAAATAGAGTATCCGATACAATTCCAGGCAGGTTTCGTGCACCATGCGGTTTGAGCAGCCTTGCTATGTGTTGACGGAGTCAGTGGCAGGGCTGCAATGGTCCAAAGGCTGCAACCTTTTGCCTTTAGGCAGCATTAGCAACGCCAGGGTCCGGCTGTTCGGATAGAAACTTTCTGTTCCACGCAAAATTAGGCATTTTGCAGCAGATGAGAAAGTTTTTTGCCTACTAAAGCCGTGTTCAGGTATCTTTCGAATGCTTGTAGAAGTTAGTACGTGTGTTACATACGTTGATGTAAAAAGATAAGGGTAGAAGCGGGGATACGCATGTTAAATGTGGCATTTTGTGCCTGCAAGCTCACTTTGTGCAGCCCTTGGCTCGCCAACTCAAAACTCTTTTTGTACTTTTGCCAACCCAAACTTTTATGATAAGATAATGCAAGACCCTAAACACATTCGTATAGCCGACTACAACTATCCACTTCCAGATGGCCGTATTGCCAAGTATCCGAAGGAGGTGCGCGATGAGTCGAAACTGCTACTCTACCGCGAAGGCAACATTTCTGAAGATATCTTTTACAACTTGCCCCATTATCTCAAGGCAGGCGAACTGATGGTCTTTAATAACACGAAGGTGATACAGGCCCGCTTGCACTTCCATAAGTCGACTGGTGCCCTTATTGAGGTGTTTTGCCTGGAACCTCATACTCCCGCTGACTATCAGCTCAATTTCAGCACTACGGGCAGTGTAGTGTGGACCTGCTTGGTTGGTAATCTCAAAAAGTGGAAAGAAGGACGTTTGGAACGCATTATTGAGGTAGACGGACGTACACTCACGCTGACGGCCGAGCGCATCGGAGTGAGTGGTACAGGCCATGAGGTGCGTTTTGACTGGGGCGACAGCAAGGTAACCTTTGCCGAGGTGTTGGCCGCTGTTGGCGAATTGCCCATTCCGCCCTACTTGAACCGCAATACCGAAGCAAGCGATTTGAAAACCTATCAAACGGTGTATAGCAAGGTAAAAGGTTCGGTGGCAGCTCCTACTGCGGGATTGCACTTTACAGAACGTGTGCTCAAGGCGCTCGATGACAAAGGTATTGAACGTAACGAAATAACCCTGCATGTTGGTGCAGGAACCTTTAAACCCGTCAAGAGCGAGGAGATAGGTGGACACGCCATGCACTCTGAGTGGATAGCCGTTACACGCCAAAGCATAGAGCGTTTGCTGGCTCATGGGGCACATTGCATTGCTGTAGGAACAACATCGGTGCGTACACTCGAGAGTTTGTACTATGTGGGTGTGATGTTGCACCGCAATCCGCAGGCTAAACACGACGATTTGCATGTGCCACAATGGATGCCCTACGAGTATGCAGTTTCGCCCGAAACAAAACTTACTGCAGCACAAGCCCTGCAAGAAATTCTTGACTATCTGGACCGCAACCAACTGCCTGTGCTCCATACAGCTACACAAATTATTATTACCCCCGGGTACCGTTACCATATAGTCAATAATATTGTAACTAATTTTCACCAGCCCCAAAGTACCTTGCTGCTTTTGGTGTCGGCCTTTGTAGGCGAAGACTGGAAACGCATTTATAGCTATGCGCTCGAACATGACTTCAGATTTTTGAGTTATGGCGACAGTTCGTTGCTGCAGCCTTCTGTAGAGCCGTAAGCCTGAGTTGTTCTCTCGAATAAATTAAGCCGATGAAAGATAATCAGAATGAATGGTTGCCTGTGGTTGACGAGGCAGGCAACGTAATCAGCAAAGCCACGCGGGGGGAATGCCACGGTGGTTCGATGTTGCTGCATCCAGTGGTTCACTTGCATGTGTTCAATCCGAAGGGCGAACTCTTTATACAGCATCGCCCGGAGTGGAAAGATATTCAGCCCGATAAATGGGACACGGCCGTTGGCGGACATGTAGATTGGGGCGAAGAGATTGCAGATGCTTTGAGGCGAGAGGTACGCGAAGAGGTTGGACTGACGGATTATGAACCGGAATTTTTGCTGCGCTATGTACAGCAGTCCGACTGCGAGCGCGAGTTGGTACATGTATATCGTACAATAACAGACCTGCAACCCGTTCCTTCGGCTGAGTTAGGAGGTGGACGCTTTTTTGCAAAGGACGAAATTATACAGCGTTTGGGCACCGGCTTTTTTACTCCTAACTTCGAAAAGGAGTGGAAGCGTCTCTTCTTGTAGTGTTAGGCTATGGAGCTATACAGCGTTCTGCATTCAATTTTGATGGAATATAGGGTGTAGAATGTACTGACTTTAATCAGAATTTTCTGAATGGTAAAGGATACATTCTTCAAGTACGATTTCGGAGTTTTTAGGCAATTCAAGCATTTGAATTTGGCAGTTTGCCATAAATTTTCTAACTTTGAGTAGAAAAGAGTGCGGTGTTTGCTTAAACCGATCAAGGGCTGACTTGCAGATGCAGGTTAGCCCTTGATTGTATGTATAGAGGATGTGTATTTGGCTGCTATTCTTTAAATTTCTATCGCTGCTTTCGAAATTTCTATCGCTGCTTCAGAATTTTCTAACGCTCCTTTCGGATTTTCTAAAGCCCCGATAGAAATTTGGGGTGCTTTGAAGGTAAAAAAGGAGGTTGTGAGAGGAAAAAAGAGCAGGCTGAAGCTTAAAGCGATGTGTGCAGCATGGCTGCCGATGTGTATGCTTAAGGTTGTAAGTAAAAGTCAAAGAGCGTCGTAATATTTTTTAGAAGGCTTTTTTTAAGGCAATGGGGGGTGTGAAATCAACGATGAGTGCAATGCTTTTGCAAAGTTCTGAAAATAAAAACTCCCCCGAGCTGTTGATATAGCCTGGGGGAGAAAAGTTCAAAAGTTTTTAATATTTAAAACCCATAGGGATTCATATTTCGGTAATACTTTTGCATTTCGTTTTCGACGTTGGTATAAGTACCTTCAAGCTCACTGGCTTTTTCGGGAGCTAATTCAAGCATTCGTTTCAAGTCGGCCGCAGCACCGACATCATCCTTCAGGTGATGTTTTACCCCGCCGCGTGCTTTGTAGGCCAAGGCAAAATCGGGTTGCAATTCAATAGCTTCGTCATAGAGTGCCAGTGCCTTATCCCAGCGTGTAGTTGTTTCGTAAATGGCTCCAAGTTTGATGACAGCCTCTTGGCTGAATGGGTTGAGCGCACGTACTTTTTCGAGCGTGTTGATAGCATCGTCGTGATTGCCCAAGGCCTGTTGACAATTGGCCTGCAACAGGAGGTATTCTTCGTTTTCGGGTTGTTTTTCAACCAATGCGTCAGCATCATCGCAAGCCTCTTTCCATTGTCCCATATCGCTTAATATGTTTGCACGGAGCTGCATGGCACGTAAAAAGTTGGGCTCTGCGCTGAGGCATTGTGTGAGGTGTACAATGGCAGTCAGGTTGTCATCGAGTCCGTGGTCGGCCTCGGCAGCTAAGTAAAGTGCGCGCGGTTCGTTGGTTTGCTTATTGAGCAAATCGCGGCAAGTATTGCGTTCGTCGGCAAATAGTAGCAATTCGCCTTGTGTCTGGGCCAGGAGTAGCGAGAGTTCGTAGGTGTTAGCCTCAGAGTTTACCAGTTTTTCAAGTAGTGGAAGTGCAGCATTGTAGTTTTGCATATGCAGGTATACCTCAGCCAGGAAACCGGTGGTCTTTAGGTCGCTCTGTAACTCGAGTGCTGCAGTAAAGCATTTTTCGGCGTATTGAAATTCGCCCATCTGCATGGCGCGTACGCCGTCGTCGCGTAGTATTTCGAACTTATTATTCTCGGTAAGCTTGCCGCTCCCGAAGATGGAGGAAAGGAGTCCCATATAATTAGCAATTTGAGGTTTTCGGTTTTGTATTTGTTGCGAAGATACAAACTTCGTGCGACACATTCCATTTATACCTCCAGTTTTTATTCAGCCTGCTTGTCTGTAAGCCTTACGCAGGGTGGCAGCGTTACATGCTGTGCAGTAATGTTTTCATCCCTTTGGTGCTTGTAGTTTATATCTGCGGCAGGCAGTTTGACGAAAGTTTGGAGTATGTGTGGCTGATACGTTTGGGGAGATACTATAGGTATCATACCTTTAAAGTAGCGTTGCGTGCAGTGTAAAAAGTATGGTGGTAAGATAGAGCAAAGCGCCCTGTAACCAATGATGTATTGGTTGCAGGGCGCTGAATTTTTGGCCGGAAAAGTCCGTTATGGCTGGTGTTTTATCCGTAGATAATTTTACCGTGTTCGTCTTCGTAAGGTTTGAGGTCCTTAGCGTACTGGTTCATGGCGCGGAGGCTCATACCCATGCTCGAGAAGCCGCCATCGTGGTAAAGGTTCTGCATAGTTACTTTGCGGGTAAAGTCTGAGAACATCATTACGCAGTAGTCAGCGCATTCTTCAGCATCGGCATTACCCAGGGGCGACATTTTATCGGCAAAGTCCATCAGGTTGTCCATATCCTTAATACCCTTACCGGCTGTAGTAGCAGTGGGGCTTTGCGAGATGGTGTTAATGCGTACATGCTTTTCGCGTCCGTAGATGTAGCCAAAGGAGCGTGCAATGCTTTCGAGCATGCTCTTGGCATCGGCCATGTCGTTGTAACCAAAGAAGGTGCGCTGGGCAGCAACGTAAGTAAGAGCAATAACCGAACCATACTCGGCAATAGCATCGAGTTTCTTAGCTACCTGTAACATTTTATGGAAGGAGATAGCCGAGATGTCGAGCGTTTTCTGCAAGTAGCCGTAGTCGAGGTCGTCGTAGCGGCGGTGTTTGCGTACATTGGGGCTCATGCCGATGGAGTGGAGTACGAAGTCAATCTTGCCCCCGAGAACGTTGACAGATTCTTCGAATACTTTCTGGAGGTCTTCAACGCTGGTTGCATCGGCTGGAATGATGGTGGCGCCAATCTGCTCGGCAAGTTTGTCCAACGTACCCATGCGCAGGGCCATCGGGGTGTTGCTGAGTGTAATCTGGGCTCCTTCCTTGGCAGCTTTAACAGCTACCTTCCATGCGATGGAGTCTTCGTTGAGCGCGCCGAAGATAATGCCGCGCTTGCCTTTCAGTAAGTTGTGAGTCATATTCGTTAGGTCTAAAATCATAAGTACCGCGTGCATGCTGTAAAGCCGGGGTACGCTGTTAGTTGTGCGCAAAAGTACGAACTTTGTGCAAGTTGACCAAATTTTTACTTCCGAATATGCATTTTTACCTGCGTCGTGTCCAGATGATGATTAGAACGGCTGGAATGATGAGGGCAATACCTATAAACACTTGGATGGTAAAAGGTTCGTTTAAAACCAGGCAGCCTATTAGGATGGCCGTGAGCGGTTCGAGTGCACCGATGACAGCTGTCATGGTGCTGCCGATACGCTTAACCGAAATGACCAGGCACACATTGGTAACAACCGTACAGATAATGGCCAGTGCGGCAAGGTTTTGAAATTGCAGCTGAGTTTCGATAGCTTGGAAACTACCTTGCCGCAAAGCTTCGGCACCGAAGATAAGGGCGCCTATAAACATGACGTAAAATACTAATTTCGTGCTGTCCATGGTAGCTGCACGGGAGCGGTTCACACGAATCAGGTAGAGCGCATAGCAAACGGCCGAAATCATGGCTATAATTACACCGATTGCTTCCATTTTGCCCGTAGGGTCCCATGATAGTACCCCGACACCGCCTACGGCCATCAGAATGGCTAATATGGTGCTGGCCTGCCGAGCCTCGTTGTAGAAGGTCATCATGATGAGTGCCGTAACTACCGGATACATAAAGTGTAGCGTTGTAGCCACGCCGCTGGTCATGTAGTTGTAGCTTTCGATAAGGAAGAGGGCAGAGCCATCGGAGATGAATGATAGGTACATCAGTGTGACCAGCTCGCCACGCGTAACCTTGAAACTTTGCTTGCGCCACAACATGAAAGAGCCAATGAGGAGTGCAGCAAACCCAAAGCGGTAAAAGAGAATCGAGGCCTCAGACATGCCGTTGGGATTAGCAAGTGCTGCGTTTTTAAGGATTGGTGTTGTAAAGTATGGGATAAAGCCATAGCAGATAGCTGCCAGCAATGCAACGGCAATGCCAATGAATGTTGAGTTTTTCATGGGTTAAGAATATAGATACCTGGTAAATAGTAAGTGAATAGGCAATGTTGAGGATGAACAGGCTGAGGGTAAAACCTTTACCATTGATTGTAATGAATGTTGTCCGGGTTGTATTTGTCTTTAGGTTGAGGGCTTCCTTGGGGATATCCTATCGGAATGAGGTTGAGTGGAACAATATGTTTGGGCAATTTGAGCACCTTCGATACTGCGTTGAGTCGGTCTTCGTAGGGGTGAACACCGGTCCATACAGCTCCTAAACCCATAGCTTCAGCGGCAAGGAGCAGGTTTTCGGTAGCAGCTGAGCAGTCAAAGGTCCAATTGGTCGATGGCTTACCCTCCTTGTCGGTGACCGAAAGGTCGCCGCAAACGGCAATGGCTGCAGAAGCCTCGGTTAGCATTTTGGCATAGGGCAATTGTTCGTTCAGTTCGAGCAGGAGCGATTTATTGTCGATAACAATGAACTTCCAGGGGCGCATGTCGCGTCCGGTAGGTGCTGCCATTGCTGCACGTAGCAATGTGTCGAGTTGCTCGCGGCTCACGGATTGTTTGGTAAATGAGCGGACACTCTTGCGCGAAAAGATGTTGTTGAGTACTGCCTCTGCAGGAGGGATGGCTGTAGTCTGACTACTTGCATTCAGCATATAAACAAGTCGTGACAAACTGGCCAGTAAGGCAATGCCCAGCAACAGAGAAACAATTTTGTATTTGTTCATGGCTATATTATAATGGCTATATTATATAGGAGTGGACCATACAGATGGGGAGAGCTATCAAGCTTACTGCTCAGTCAAATCGAGCAGAGCACCGATGGGGCAGCAGGCCTTGCACCACAGATTGGGAACAAAACAGCTTGCCACAACAAAACTACCGGCCAGAGCTATTACTGCAGGTGGGGCCGTGCTAAGCAGAAAGGCCGAGAAGGGCTCATAGTCGAGTAGAAAGGCGCCAGTACCGGTCCAGAGCAGGAGTAGCAGTACTGAAAGTATCCCCATGCGGATGTGCCCCATGAGGCGGAAGGTGCGTGCTGAGCAATGAATTTTGGGTAAGGGAATACGCCAGGCAAGTTCTTGCAAACTGCCAAAGGGGCACGACCAGTTGCAGTGATGGCGCTTATTGCCCAATAGGGGAAGCACAAGAGCTACACCCAGCATGAGCACAGTGGGGAGGTAAATGATAGGATCAAAGCCATTGGCAATCCATCCCCGCAGCAAGGTGAGCGAAAGGAATTGTCCACACCAAAAACCAGTTACTCCAACATTGAGAGCAAGAACCAGCAGCCGCATGTGGCGGTTTCCTTTGTAGCGGCGCGACACAAAAATGCCTAAAAGCAGTACGGCTGCAACAGCCAGCGTGCGTGTCCAGCCGATGGCCGGTTCGCTTTGAGCTGTATGGTTTGAGGCCGAGTAAGCCTGCAAGGCAGCCTGCATATGAGCAATAAGCGCTTTGCTTGTAAAGGTAGCTCCACTCACAGCATCGACCTTCAGGTTTGCACCGGCATTGGGCGTAAGCCCTTTCCAGTGCCGAAGGGTACCTTCGCTTGAACGTTTCATAAAGTCGGGCGTTTCGGCATTTGGCCCTACGGCCATAGCATCGATAGTTCCCGACGGCCCAATATAGATATACACAGGGGTAGGACCTCCAAAACCGTTTACGTTGCGTGCATAGGGCAGGCTGTATAGGATGATGCCCTGTTCGTTCTGCCTGACAATGTCCGTAACGGTCCACGAGGCCGAATCGCGTGCCACCAGCCGGGTGGTTGAACTGTTGAGCTGAAGGGCTTGCAGTACAGCAGCATCCGGTGTTGATGGCAAGGTTGCCGTAGTACAGGTAGAAGGCAGAATGTCGCGTCCAAGTAGCCGGCCTGTCCATACAGCGGTTGCTGCCAACAGCAGGAAAACCACCAACAGCGAAAGCAGGCGGCTGAGTAGTAGTCCAACCGGACTGTCGTGAAGAGTTGTGAAGTTCATAGGCGGGCTTGGTAGGATAGGCATGAATTGCGCAGGGTACGAGTTGATGGCCTTAGCAGGCTGTTACCCTTCGCGCAGAAAGTCGAACGATTCGTAGATAGCTTCACGGCTCAGATGTTGGTCAAGGCAAACCTGTCCGATGGCATTGAGGAGCGTCAGGTGGATAATGCCGCCCACATTTTTTTTATCGTGCAGCATCCGTTCGTACAGGTAGTCGTAGTCTTTACACGTAAAGTCGAACGTTCCGTAATTCGAGCGGATAAATTGTACGGTTTGCCGCATTTCAGTAGTCGGAAAGCCGGCATAGATGCTACTCAGAAAGAGTTCGCACACCAACCCCCAGGCCACAGCGTAGCCGTGGAGTAGAGGCTGGTTGCGCCGGAGTGCTAAACTTTCGAGCGCATGTCCAATGGTGTGTCCCAGATTGAGGGCTTTGCGAATGCCGTGTTCGTGCGGGTCAATACTAACAATGCGCTCCTTGGTGTGAATGCTTTGCTTTACAAGTTGTTGCAGGTGCTTGTAGTCGGGCTGTTGCAGGTCGGTTTGCAAGTGTCCGACCCACATGGCATGGTCCTCCAGCAGGGCATGTTTGAGCATTTCAGCGTAGCCCGATAGCAAGTTGGGCTTGTCGAGTGTTTGTAAGAAGCTTGTGTCGATAATCACGGCTTCGCTCTTGGCAAAGCAGCCCACTTCATTCTTGAGCCCGTTCAGGTTAATGCCCGTTTTGCCTCCTACGGCAGCATCAACCATGGCTAACAGTGTAGTTGGGATATGTACAAAGCGAATGCCTCGTTTAAAGGTAGCTGCTGCAAATCCGCCTAAATCCGTTACCATGCCTCCCCCTACATTAATGAGTAGTGAGCGTCGCGATGCTTGGCCATTGCTTAAGGCAGTCCATACTTGTGCCAGCGACTCGAGTGTTTTATGGCTGTCTGTGCTTCCTATACAGATGTCGGTGGCTTGTTGTAGCGGTGTGCATGCGGCAAGGCGCTTACGGCACAGTTTGAAGGTAATATCGTCAGTCAACACAAAAATGCGGTCGGCATTGGCATTGCTGCAGTGTTGGGCAAGGCATTGGCAGATATCGGAGGTAAAGAGTATAGACTGCATGGCAAGCAAAAGGGTAGGCCGATGGCCTACTTGGTTTTAATAGGTAGTTTGTTCGAATAACTCGATGGCCTTTCTGAAGTTGTCGGGCACATTGGCCGACTCCTGCGTTTTAAGGTTAAAGCATACCATTACCGTGGTGCATTGGCAAACCACTTGCTGCTTGGCTACATTTAAGGCACGCTGCTGCAACGTAAAACTTTTGTTTCCGATATGCGATACGCGGGTTTCGATAATAATTTCGTCGCCATAGAAAATAGGCAGGAAAAAGTCTGCATTGATGTTGGCAATGACCGGAACTATAGCTGAGGCTCGGTAGTCAATGTCGAGAACCTTGAACAAATATTCTTGCTTTCCAAGGTCATAGTAGGCAAAGTAGGCATTGTTATTGACATGACCATAGCGGTCAACATCGTTAAAGCGTATTTGGATGGGCATCTGGTGGCGAAACACCGGGCTGTCGGCTGTTGCGTTTTGCTGGGGTTGAACGTTCATGAATGTATGATAGTTTATAAAATTGTGCGTAATGCCCGGGCGTACGGCAAAAGCGTGAACAGTATGTAGCAGGCTGTATTGCGCTTACTGCAGTCCGTATTCGCGAGCTATCCTTATCAGCCGGTTGCGGTCGGGGATGGTTTCGAGTGTAAACTCATCAACGCGGCAAAGGTCGCGGATGGCATAAATTCCCAAAGCCTCGTCGGTAGCATTGTTCCCTACGTTGCTGAACAGGTGGTTACGGGCATCGGCAATAAGGATAGCCTCGTGGTTGTATTCGGCAGGTTCGGTGCTTTGCCGCAGTTCGGCCTTGATGAAGTTTTCGAGTGCCTCTACAAAGTCGTTGGGTTCGTTGAGCATGTTACGTGAGGTTTGTAAAGGCAAAGGTATGACTAATTTAAGAATAACAAGGCTTATTTTCATGCTTTTTTTCGAGTCTTGGCGCTTTCGCTTTTGTTCTGTTTGCAGGTAATATGTTGTGTAGCATCAAACAAAAACAGGGCTGTAACATACTCAATGTGCCGTATGGTAGATTTATGCTTAACGGCTCCGCCCGACGGCATCTGCTGAACACCGTTTGAGAACGTGACGCACGTAGCTGACATGTGTATATAAATAGGTACAAAATGCGGCAGAGTGTGCAAAAAACGCAAACTTTACTTGGCATCTATGTCTAAAATCTGTACTTTTGTGGCGACTAACAACGCTAAACCCTTAATTCATATATCAAAAAATGAGTCTTAAAATAGTAGTGCTTGCCAAGCAAGTGCCCGACACCCGCAATGTGGGTAAGGATGCCATGACTCCCGAGGGAACCGTCAATCGTGCGGCCCTTCCTGCCATCTTCAATCCCGAAGACTTGAATGCGCTCGAGCAGGCGCTTCGTCTAAAAGAACAAAATCCAGGTTCAACCGTACATATTTTAACGATGGGTCCTCCGCGCGCCACAGAGGTGATACGCGAAGGCTTATATCGTGGCGCCGACGGTGGCTATTTGCTGACCGACCGCGCTTTTGCCGGAGCCGATACACTGGCAACCAGCTACGCTTTGGCACAGGCCATTCGTAAAATTGGTATCCCCGATATTGTCATTGGCGGACGTCAGGCTATCGACGGCGATACTGCACAGGTAGGCCCGCAGGTAGCACAAAAACTCGACCTTAACCAGGTAACCTATGTAACGAGCATTGACCAGGTAGCCGATGGACAACTTACACTGACGCGCCATATTGACGGAGGTATAGAACGTGTAACGGCTCCGCTGCCCATACTGCTTACAGTAAATGGAAATGCAGCTCCTTGTCGCCCCCGCAATGCAAAGCTCGTCATGAAGTATAAGCGTGCAACAGCTCCCATGGAGCGCCCGGCGGATGGAAACATGCCCTATGCTGAGGAGTACGAAAAGAAACCTTACCTTACCGTTACGCAGTGGAGCGTGGCCGATGTTGACGGCGACTTGCAGCAGTGCGGACTGGCCGGATCGCCCACCAAAGTGAAGGCTGTGCAGAACATTGTATTCAAAGCTAAAGAGAGCAAGCGACTGACGGCTACCGATGCCGATGTTGAGAGTTTGGTAAAAGAATTGTTGGACAGCCATACCATTGGATAGTAAAGATTATGAACAACGTATTCGTATATTGCGAAATAGACAAATATACGGTTGAGGAGGTTTCGTGTGAACTCCTCACCAAAGGACGCAAACTTGCCAATCAGTTGGGAGTACAGCTGGAGGCTGTTGCTGCTGGTTCGGGCATCTCAGGAAAGGTTGAGAAGGAAATCCTTTCGTACGGTGTAGACAAACTACATGTGTTCGATGCCGAAGGACTTTATCCCTATACTTCGAAACCGCATACCAGCATCCTGGTCAACCTCTTTAAGCAGGAGCAACCCCAAATTTGCCTGATGGGTGCAACTGTTATTGGACGTGACCTCGGACCCCGCGTGTCTTCTTCGTTGACCAGCGGACTTACTGCCGATTGTACAGCGCTCGAAATAGGCGATTATGACGATAAAAAGAGCGGAAAACACTACGATAACCTGCTTTACCAAATACGTCCTGCCTTTGGCGGTAATATAGTGGCCACCATCGTAAACCCCGACCACCGTCCGCAGATGGCAACTGTGCGTTCGGGCGTCATGAAGGCCGAAAAGGTTGCTGAGAATTATAATGGTGAGATTATTTACGAAGATGTAGCCAAGTTCGTACCCGAAACCGACTATGTGGTGCGCGTAATTGAGCGACATGTCGAAAAAGCTGCCAACAACTTGAAGGGTGCTCCTATCATTGTGGCCGGTGGCTACGGTGTAGGTTCGAAAGAAGGTTTTGACCTGCTTCGCAAATTGGCCGAAGAACTTCATGGAGAGGTTGGAGCCAGCCGTGCAGCAGTTGATGCAGGCTTCTGCGAGCACGACCTGCAGATAGGCCAGACGGGTGTAACCGTACGCCCCAAAGTTTATATTGCCTGCGGCATCAGTGGAGCTATTCAGCACGTGGCTGGTATGAAGGAGAGCGGCATCGTTATCTCAATCAATACCGACCCCGAAGCCCCCATCAACCAAATAGCCGACTATATCATTACCGGCAGTGTTGAAGAGGTGCTTCCTAAAATGATTAAGTATTACAAGGAAAACAGCAAGTAAATCAGTAAGAAAACCCAATGGCAAACAATTATACTGACCACGCAGAACTACGCTTCGAGCTTAACCATCCGCTCATGAAGCGTATCGTGGAACTGAAAGAGCGCAATTTCCGCGATAAGGAAAACTATGACTATGCGCCACTCGACTTTGAGGACGCCATGGACAGCTATGACCGCGTGCTTGACATCACTGGCGAAATTGCCGGAACAACCATAGCCGACAATGCCGAAGGTGTTGACCTCGAAGGACCACACCATGAGGGACACCGCGTGCGCTATGCCAGCGGCACACAGGCTAATCTTGATGCCATGGTCAAGGCCGGACTTAACGGCATGACCATGCCCCGGCGCTACGGCGGCTTGAACTTTCCTATAACTCCGTATACCATGTGTGCCGAACTTGTTGCTGCGAGCGATGCTGGCTTTGGTAATATCTGGAGTTTGCAGGACTGTATTGAAACGCTCTATGAGTTTGGCAACGAAGATCAGCACAGTCGCTTTATTCCCCGTATTTGTGCCGGCGAAACCATGTCGATGGACCTTACAGAGCCTGATGCAGGTTCTGACCTCCAAAGTGTAATGCTCAAGGCAACTTACAGCGAGGACGAGGGTTGCTGGCTGCTTAACGGTGTGAAACGTTTTATTACAAACGGCGATGCCGACCTTCACCTCGTATTGGCTCGTTCTGAAGAGGGTACAACCGATGGCCGTGGACTCTCGATGTTTATTTATGACAAGAACAGCGGTGGCGTTAACGTGCGTCGCATTGAAAATAAACTTGGTATCCACGGTTCGCCCACTTGTGAGCTAGTTTACAAAAATGCCAAGGCAGAATTGTGTGGCGACCGTAAACTTGGTCTTATCAAGTATGTGATGGCGCTGATGAATGGTGCCCGTTTGGGTATTGCAGCACAAAGTGTTGGTTTGTCGCAAGCTGCCTATAACGAAGGCCTGGCTTATGCAGCCGATCGTTGCCAGTTTGGTAAGCCCATTATCAATTTCCCTGCTGTGGCCGATATGCTGGCTCTCATGAAGGCTAAACTCGATGCCGGACGTGCTTTGCTCTATCAGTGTGCCCGCTATGTAGATATTTACAAAGCTCTTGATGATATCAGCCGCGAGCGGAAGTTGGAGGCTGCAGAGCGTCAGGAGCAGAAAAAGTATGCTAAGTTGGCCGACTCGCTGACTCCGTTGGCAAAGGGTATGAATTCAGAGTATTGCAACCAAAATACGTACGACTCGCTTCAGATTCACGGCGGTTCTGGCTTTATGATGGATTATCCCATCCAGCGTTACTATCGCGATGCACGTATCACCTCAATCTATGAAGGTACCACGCAGCTACAGGTTGTAGCAGCCATTCGCTATGTAACCAATGGTTCGTATTTGGCACAGATGCGCGAGTTCGAAACTGCCGAAGTAGCCGAAGCTTTCAAGCCTCTGCAAGAGCGTGCCAAGGCTATGGCCGACCGCTTTGAAGAGGCTGTTGCGCGCGTAAAGGAAACTGGCGATGCTGCCTTCCACGACCTTTGTGCCCGTCATTTGGTTGAGATGGCTGCTGATGTTATTATGCTCCACTTGTTGCTGCATAATGCAACTCAGGCTCCCGACCTTTTTGGTAAGAGTGCCCGTGTATATGCTCGCTTTGTAGAGTCGGAGATTGCTCGCCACCATACCTTTGTGATGAATTTGCGTCCTGAGGATCTTAGCGACTATCTACAAACAACCACTGAGGCTTAAGCACCTTGAACAATGCTTGCAGAGCATGTAGACCGTTTTGCAAGTTTATTAAAATTAAAAGTCCGTTTGTCAGGATTTATATCTTGGCAAACGGACTTTTTGTTTGATTACGCAGCATTGCAAATCAGGCACTCTGTTGCGTAGGTGTATAAGTTACAAAATTAAGGAAATCAGAACCCCTTAGATGCGCTTAATCATTTCGCGGAAGATGTCGGCCATGAGTGGTTGTACGGCGTTGGCTGCACGTTGCACTTCTTCGTGGCTCACCTCAACAATCTTACCTTCTACACCTAAGTCGGTGATAATGCTGATACCGAACACACGCATGCCGCAGTGACGGGCAACGATGACTTCGGGAACCGTAGACATACCTACAGCATCGGCGCCAAATATGCGGTACATTTTATATTCGGCCGGAGTTTCGAAGGTAGGTCCTTGGGTGGCAAGATATACGCCCTCGACAGTGCGAATACCTTTTTCCTTTGCAATCTGGCGGGCCAGGTCGAGGTAGGCGTGGTCATAAGCCTCGTGCATATCCGGGAAACGCGGACCTGTAGGAAAGTTAGGTCCGTGCAGCGGATGCTCAGGCATAAAGTTGATGTGGTCGGTTATGAGCATGAGGTCACCAATTTCGAAATCGGGGTTCATGCCGCCTGAAGCATTGCTCACAAAGAGGTTGGTAATACCAAGCTCATGCATTACGCGTACCGGAAAGGTCACTTGCTTCATGTCGTATCCTTCGTAGAAGTGGAAGCGTCCCTGCAGTGCCATCACGTCCTTGCCTCCTAAATGGCCAAAGATGAGTTTGCCAGAGTGCCCTTCGACGGTCGATACCGGAAAGTTGGGGATTTGCTCGTATGGAAATTCGTTAACTATTTCGATTTCTGCGGCCAAACGGCCCAGACCAGTGCCAAGTACGATGGCTGTTTGTGGGCGCATGGAAGTATGTGATTTAATCCATGCGGCGGTTTCCTGAATTTTGGCTAACATATTCGAGTATATATTGGTTGAAGTTAATGTGCTGTGCCGAGTTACTGCTCAGCTGCACGGTAATTGGTTGTACAAAGAGGCTGTTTCTGAGGCCTGGTGACAGCAGATGGAGTAGCGTTTCGAGGCGTGCAGCGTCTTTTTGGGTGGTGACAGCTACCCATTGTGACTTTCTGTCAGCCTGCAGTTTGCTCCAGGTACTGTTTATCCGGTTCAGGTCGGTTTGTCCAAAGTTATGGTGGTCGGCAAAGGCAAGCACTTGTGCAACTTCGGCTCCTTGTTCAGTGAGGTAGTGCTTTAATGGTTCAGGATTGGCGATGCCAGCAATGAGTAGCAGGCGTTTGCCCTTCCAAGTTGCAGGTTGTAAGTTTTGTCGTCCTACGATGGAGTAGGGGGTACTATAACATAGCTGGCTGTAAAAGAGCTTTTGTTGGGGCAAAACCTCCAGATACGGCCTTTTGCCTTCAGGGCATTTTGTTATCACTACGGCTTGTGCCCTTCGTGCAGCGCTGGCAGGTTCACGCAACCGGCCCCAGGGTAACAAGTGGTCGTGAGTGTAAAGCCTGTGAGCATCGGTTAGCAGGATGTTCAGTCCGGCTGTAACATGGCGGTGCTGAAAGGCATCGTCGAGTACAACCACCTGTGGCGGTAATTGCTGTTCGAGCAGATGGCGCATTCCTACTACGCGTTTTTCGCATACGGCAATTTGTGCAAAGGGGCAGTTCCGGCTCATTTGGAAAGGCTCGTCGCCAATGTCGGCAGCCGTATGTGCGTTGGTTGCCAGTATGTATCCTTTTGTTTTGCGGCCGTAGCCTCGCGACAGCATGGCTACCCGGTATCCTGCATCGTGGAGCAGTTTAAGCAGATACTCTACATGGGGTGTTTTGCCAGTACCTCCTACAGCCAGATTGCCTACACAAATTACAGGTATGCTGTAGTGTGTAGAAGGCAGTATTCCCCAATCAAAGCATTTGCCCCGGACAACAGCAAAGGCTCTCCAAATCAGGGAGAGCGGTGCCGTTAATAAAGAAAGAAGCGCATGCATCATAAAAGGAGTAAGTTGTAAACCTCCGGAAAATGCTCAGCACGACTTTTCCGGAGGCTGTATCAGTAATTATTTGAGGTTAGGCATGTAGAAAATGCGGGCTTGCACACTTGGTTTGCTATCGAGAGTTCCTACAAACTGGAGTGGTGTATAATATTCGCCCAAGGTTACGCGCAGTTTCTCTTCCAGGTAGTCTTTTTTGACCGTTTCGTTCATCAGTTGGTCAAACCACGATTCTTTGTTGGGGAAAGCAGTTACGCTGTATTCCTTGAGTTTTGCCCGGCGTGCAGCTTCGGCAATGGCATCGTCGAGCGATCCAAGTTTGTCGACCAGTTTTATATTCAGTGCTTGATTACCTGTCCATACGCGCCCCTGCGCAATTTTGTCTACATCAGCCGTTTTCATTTTACGTCCGTCGGCCACTCTTTTCAAAAAGAGTTTGTAGCCCTTGTTCACATAGCCTTGCATGGCTGCTGCTTCAGCTTCGTTGAAGGGGCGTCCCATTGCGCCAAAGTCGGCCGATTGGTTTGTTTTTACAATGTCAAAGTGCAGCCCGAGTTTGTTGCCAAGTAATTCAGAGGCATCGGGTATCATACCAAAGATGCCGATGCTGCCTGTAAGTGTGCTTGGTTCTGCATAGATGTAGTCGGCTCCGCATGACATGTAGTAGCCACCCGATGCAGCCATTCCACCCATAGAAACCACTACCGGTTTTTTCTTTTTCAAAAGTTGAATAGCGTGCCACATCTGTTCGGAAGCATAGGCGCTGCCACCACCCGAGTTAATACGTAGTACCACAGCTTTTACATTGTCGTCGTTCATGAGTTTGTCTAAGTCGCGAACCACTTTCGAGCCGACAATCTTGGCGCTCTGTGCACCCAGTGGTGTTTCGCTTATGGCATCAACAATATCGCCTTCGGCGTAGTATACGGTCACTTCGTCTGTAGCCTTCGAAGGTTCTTCCATTTGCGCTAAATCAGTGGGCGAAATGAACGTAACCTTTTCCTGTCTGCTCAATGTTCTGAGGTGGTCTCGAACACCATCGATATAGGCAAGTGAGTCGACCAAATGCATTTTAACATAATCGGGAGCATCGGCCAAGGCTGTATAGCGGTTGGCGTAGGCATTAAGGCTGTCGGTCGAAAGTTTACGCGACTGGGCCACATCTTTACAGATACCTTGCCAAATATCGGTGATGAACGATTGCACCTGTTCGCGGTTGGCATCGCTCATTTGGGTCAATATAAAGGGCTCAACAGCGCTCTTGAAAGTACCTACTTTAAATACTTGCATTTTGACACCCACCTTTTTGAGCAGGTCGGTAAAGAAGATAGGTTGCGAGGCAATGCCGTGCCAATCGAGCATACCACTGGGGTTTATCAACACCTTGTCTGCAACTGAGGCCACATAGTAACTGCCTTGTGTATAGCTGTCGGCATAAGCAAGAATAAACTTTTTGCTGCTTTTAAAGTCGGTCAAGGCTTTGCGTAAAGCTTGCAGCGAAGCGTAGTCTGCGCTGATGATTCCGCCTTCAAGGTAGATGCCTTTGATACGATCGTCAGTTTTGGCTACTTTGATAGCCTTTAGCATATCGTCTAATCCTTGTGTTTCAACGGCTTCGTTGCCCATGAATTTGGAAAAAGGATTTTCGGTCGATCGTTCAGCCACAGTTCCATTGAGCGGGATGCGCAGTACAGTGCCATCGCTTAATGGTGGTTTGCTGTCACTGCTCAGAGCAATTGAAGCGAACATGATTATACTTACGATGCACATAAAGACCGAAGTAGCAATGATGCCGATAATAGTGGCCAGCACATACTTCAAAAAATCTTTCATAATAATAAAGGTTGAAGGGGTTAAAATACTTGGCAATGCGTTTTGGAGCAAGCCTTTTTATTGTAGACGCAGCAAAAGGTAATTTGCTACATCTTCAACGCATTTTAAAGTACTTATAGTAGGCTTCTTAGCAGCGCATGGGCTGTATGTAGAAGTAAGACAGACTGCACTTAGTCAAAAAGCAATATCTACGGCAACAGGGCAATGGTCAGAGCCAAATACATCGCTGTGTATTTCGGCTTGTTGGAGTTGCGGTTGCAATCTGTTTGAGACCAAAAAATAGTCTATACGCCAGCCGGCATTCTTTTCGCGTGCCTTAAAACGGTACGACCACCAGGAGTAGGCCCCCTCAAGATGGGGGTTGAAAAAGCGGAAGGTATCGGTAAATCCGGCGTCAAGCAATAAACCGAATTTTTCGCGTTCTTCGTCCGTAAATCCGGCATTTTTGCGGTTACTCTTCGGGTTCTTCAAGTCAATCTCTTGGTGTGCCACGTTCAGGTCGCCGCACACAATTACAGGTTTACAGGCATCAAGTTTTTGCAGATAGCTGCGAAAGGCATCGTCCCATGTCATGCGGTAATCCAGTCGGCGTAATCCGTCTTGCGAATTGGGGGTGTACACAGTAACCAGGTAAAAGGCGGGCATCTCCAACGTTATGACACGCCCCTCGTGATCGTGCTCCTCAATGCCCAGCCCATAGGTTACGCTGAGGGGTTCGTGGCGACTGAAAATAGCTGTTCCAGAGTAACCTTTTTTATCGGCCGAGTTCCAGTACGAGCGGTAACCTTCAAATTCAATATCGAGTTGTCCGGGTTGCATCTTCGTTTCCTGAAGACAGAAAAAGTCGGCATTGAGTGTGGCAAAAGCATCGCGAAAGCCTTTGCCGTCGCAGGCGCGCAAGCCATTGACGTTCCAAGATATAAATTTCATTTATTGGGAGTTCTTCAAAAGTGAAACATGGTTAGAGCACAACCTTGGCATTCAGCATGGTCGTGCTCGTTATTGCACAATCTGTGGGTTCCGGCATTTTGCAGGTGGGAGTGCCAATATAGCCCGCAGCGTGAGCAAATATAGCAACTTATTGCGAGATGCCGCCCGGTATCATGTTTTTTTCTTAACTTTGCACCCAACTTACCCCATCGTTTTCCAAGCTCACAAATTCTTACATGAAGCAACTCCTCACTACGCTTGCCTCCTTGTTTATTGCAGGTATCACCGCGCAGGCCCAACCCCAAATAACTTTTGACCAGACCACAAAGGAACTGGGCACTCTTCTTTGGCATACTCCCCGTAAGGCAACCTTTACACTCACCAATAAAGGGACCTCAGATGTTTTGATTGAGGATGTACGCACTGATTGTGGTTGTACAGCAGCTGAATGGACACGTACCCCCATTGGCCCCGGTAGTACTGGCACTATCAGTGCAACCTATGATGCCGAAATGCTGGGCCATTTCAGTAAGGGACTGGCTGTTTATACCAATTTGAGCAAAGAGCCTGTATATCTTACTTTGATGGGACAAGTGTCGATGACGCAAACCGAGCCTTCGGTAGAATACCCTTATCAGATTGGCGACTATTATCTAAGCACCGATAATATAGAGTTCGATGACGTGAACCGTGGCGAAGCCCCTACTTTTACACTTCAGATTTTTAATGCAAGCAAAAAGTCGTATCGCCCCGAGTTGATGCACCTTCCTAAATATCTGACGGCAGAATCAGACCCTGATGTGCTGCGTCCGGGAAGTGTAGGCCGCATATTGGTAACTCTTAACAGCGATGCCCTGCCGGCTATGGGACTTACTCAGACAAACATCTACCTGAGTCGTTTTATGGGCGACCGTGTAAGCAAGGAAACCGAACTTAACGTGTCGGCAACACTGCTTCCTGAGTTTAGTGAGGCCGAATTGCTTTCAGATAATGCACCACAGGCAGTTATTGACAGTACACACATCACGTTAGGTCCGCTCGGAAAGAAGAAAAAAGCCTCGGGTGAGTTGCTGCTTCGCAATACCGGAAACAGCATACTCAAGGTCAAAGCCCTACAGGTGTATAATCCCGGAATTAGTGTCAGCATAAATAAAACGAGCATTAAGCCCGGTGATGACGAAAAGATAAAAATTTCGGTAAATTCTACCAGTTCGTTCTTCAAGGGTCGTCGGCGTATTTTGATTATCACGAACGATCCCAAACAGTCTAAAATTATTATTGACGTAACTATTGTTCCTTAAGAAATAAAAGAATTTTCGTCAAAAATTTGGCGGGACAGAAAAAAAGCGGTACTTTTGCACCGCAATCGGAAAGTAGCGCAGTTGGTAGCGCACTACGTTCGGGA
>CALCVT010000101.1 GCA_937906495.1 uncultured Prevotella sp. | reverse complement strand
AAGCCCATCGGCAGAATTAAGTATGCACTAAATTAATTCCGCCAACGGGTTAACTATAGTTTCATTGAACAATGGGAACATGGCCTGGACGGCTTTTCTTTTCCTGGTTTCTGCTACTGATAAATAACCATCCGGAACGACTTAAACTGATGCTGATTTGGGATTATCCGAAACCCTATCTATTTTTGCAGGCAAAACCGATAGACGAGGATGGATAATCAAAACGGATTGAATGAAAAGTTGCGGCAACAGATGGATGGTTGCTGGGAAGAAGCACAAGAATGGCAATTGCGGTCCATTGCGCAATCGTATGCCATCTGCGAGCATTCCATTGCTGTATTGAGCAATCTCCGTACCGACCAAAGTTATATTTATTATGGTAAGACAAGCAACCTGCTGGGGGTTGAAACTGCCGGTACATACGAGAAGATTGCCACTATCTGGGAAGATAAAATTCTGGACCGCATCCATCCGGACGACCATCGCCGACGCATGCTGCAGGAACTGGCCTATTATCAGTTCGTTGTAACATCGCATTCCGACAAGGCCTTCCAATGGCACTTGGAGAATACGTTGCGTATGCGCGACAAGGAAGGCAACTACCGGCCGACTCTTCATCGGATATTCTATTTCAAGGGCGAAGGGCAGCGGGGCGTGAGTTATGCCATCTGCCTGTTCAACCTAACGGAGAAGACCAGCCGGATGGCTCTGCTGAAGAATTCGCTTACAGGGGAGGAACGCCTGTTGGATATTGACGAAAAACCGCTGCTGAGCGAGCGGGAAATCACCATCATGCAATACGTCGGCGAGGGACTATCGAGCAAGGTCATCAGTGAGCGGTTGGGCATCAGCAAGCATACGGTCGACCGTCATCGGCAGAACATCATTGGCAAGATGCAGGCTTCCAACATGGCCGAAGCATGCCACAAAGCCAAGCAATTGGAACTATTGAAGTAAACGGTCAGATACTTTTTATTCAAACAAGATGAAACAATTATGGATTTGGGGGATGTGGATGGCCTTGGCCTTCACGTCGCAAGCACAACGATTGGAGAAGATGACATGGTTCAACGAACCTTCCTGTTATGAAATTAAAGGGAACACCCTGACAATGGATGTCCCCGGGCATTGCGATTATTGGCGTATTTCCCACTATGGATTCACCGTCGATGACGCACCTTTCTATTATGCCACTTATGGCGGTGAATTCGAGGCCAAGGTGAAGATTTCCGGAAACTACAAAGTACGTTTCGATCAGGCCGGTCTGATGATTCGCATCGACAAGGAAAACTGGCTGAAAGCAGGCATCGAATACGTTGACGGCAAATACAACCTGAGCACAGTGGTAACCCACCGCACCAGCGACTGGAGTGTTATCACCCTGGATAAACCGGTCGACTTTGTCTGGATCAAAGCTGTGCGCCGCTTAGACGCCATCGAAATTTTCTACTCGTTCGATGACCAAACGTATACCATGATGCGCAACTGCTGGATGCAGGACAACACTCCTGTGCAAGTAGGTCTGGCAACCGCTTGTCCCGATGGCGAGGGATTCCAGGCAACCTTCGAAGGTTTCCAGGTAAAGCACCTTCCGGACCAGCGACGGTTGGAGTGGCTGGAGGCGCATGCCGAAAAATAACCATAGTTTTACTGGGTACGGATAAAGGTACCGGTGAGGTTTTCGCAAAAGGTGTAGTACATGTACAAGTGTACTACAAGGATGAACGCATGTCAAATCATGCCCGTCTAATGACAGATGCGGAAATTGCCAAATATGGTCCTACTCTCAAGAAGTTTTGTCCTGATATTAAGTTCAGATGATTCAATAGGAATCCAGCAATAGCAACGAGGTGTCCAGCTATGGATACCTCGTTTTTGGGGGTATCCATCCTATCTACCCCATATTCCTTTATATAATAAGGCTTTAGTTAGTGTCTACTAAAAATTCGGCATCATTTTTATTGCACAATTCGGCATGAGGGCTTCAGCCCAGCTTCGGGCCGGCGGTCCTATAAAAATCGTATAGGTTCAAAATAGAAGTGCAATCCTATCTTGAATCTAGATTGCATGGAAATGTAAGTAGCTAGCGCGAAGCCATGTTTTTGTTTTTTTTAATTGACTAATCGGCCGGCTCCGTAAATAAAGCCGTATATTTGCGTCTCGACAATACAAACTTTATACCAAACAACACTGATATCTAAACCCTATGGTCAAGATTACCAAAGAAGCCGCGTTGCATTACCACGAGATGGGCAAGCCCGGCAAAATCGAAGTAGTGCCCACCAAACCGCACAGCACTCAGACCGACCTTTCGCTCGCCTACTCACCGGGCGTGGCCGAACCCTGCCTTGAAATTCAAAAGAATCCGCAAGACGCATACCGCTATACCAACAAAGGCAACCTGGTTGCCGTTATCTCAAACGGAACGGCCGTACTCGGACTCGGCGACATCGGCGCCTTGAGCGGAAAACCCGTAATGGAGGGCAAAAGCCTGCTGTTTAAGATTTACGGCGGTGTAGATGCCTTCGACATTGAAGTAGACGAAAAAGACCCCGAAAAGTTTATTACCGCAGTCAAGGCTATTTCGCCCACTTTTGGTGGTATCAACTTAGAGGATATTAAGGCACCCGAATGCTTTGAAATTGAAAAACGTCTGAAGGAAGAACTCGACATCCCCGTGATGCACGACGACCAACACGGCACGGCTATCATCTCGGCAGCCGGACTCATCAATGCGCTGGAGGTTGCCGGAAAGCGTATTGAGGACATACGCATGGTAGTAAATGGTGCCGGTGCGGCTGCCATTTCGTGCACCCGCCTGTACTGCGCCTTCGGCGTACGCCGCGAAAACGTCATTATGCTCGACTCGAAGGGCGTGATTACCACCGACCGCGACAACCTGAACGAACAGAAGCGCGAATTTGCCACCAGCCGCACCGATGTGCACACCCTGGCCGAAGCCCTGCAAGGCGCCGACGTGTTTGTAGGCCTTTCGAAAGGTAACGTGCTGACTAAAGATATGGTACGTTCCATGGCCGACAAACCCATTATCTTTGCACTGGCCAACCCGGTACCCGAAATATCGTACGAAGATGCGCTCGAGGCACGTCCCGATGTGCTGATGAGTACTGGTCGCACCGACTACCCCAACCAAATCAACAACGTTATCGGCTTCCCCTACATCTTCAGAGGTGCCCTCGATACTGCTGCCAAGGCTATCAACGAGGATATGAAGATGGCTGCTGCACGCGCTATTGCCGAACTGGCACGCCGCGAGGTACCCGAAGCGGTAAAACAGACCTACGAGGTGAGCAACCTTTCGTTCGGTCCTGAATACTTTATTCCGAAACCCGTTGATCCCCGCCTCATCACCGAGGTATCAATGGCTGTAGCCAAAGCTGCTATGGAGAGCGGGGTGGCACGTCGCCCCATCAAAGACTGGGATGCTTACCGCAAGCACTTGAGCGAACTGCTGACCCGATAAACAACCACGGCCTTTGCGCCATCATTTTTCGAATTCACACCTACTGATTACCCGGTGTCTGTTTAACGGGCACCGGGTAACTTGTTACATATAAGGCCTCCTACTTTCCGCTTTCTCCTTGCAACTCCCCCACTCCCATGAAGCATATTCTGATTCTCCTGCTACTCCTTATCACGGCCGGTGGCCTGCAGGCTCAAACCATTATCGACCTGAAGCCCGGCGGCGGTGTGCGTGCCAAGACCATCGACGACTACAAAGACGAAATGAAAATGGCCGAAAAACTGCGCGAAGACTCGCTTACCTATGTCGACAATCTGCGCCGCGCCTTTAACGCCCTGCATACCGACTCGCTCAACGAGGCTGAATCCTTACTGAACGAGGCACTCAAACTCCGGCCACATGCACCGGGCAACCACGTGGTGCGCTACAACCTGGCACAAATTGCACGTGCCCGCGGCCAATGGAAACAAGCACTGGAGCAATACAACGAACTGCTCAAACACTACCCGGACTATACGGATGTGCGATTGGCACGCGCCGAACTCAATTTGCAGTTAGGAAAAGATGCCGAGGCTGTGACCGATGCCAACGCCCTGCTTGCTCCCGAACGCCAGGCCTTGCTGACAGCCAACATGCACGAAAGCGCACGCTTTATACGCGCTGCTGCCCGCTACCGACTGCATCTTTATGCCGAAGCCCGTACCGACCTGCACCAACTGCTTAAAGACAATCCGGCCAACGAAAGCGCCCGCGTGCTCGAAGCACTGATTCTCGAAAAAACCGGTCGCCCCAACGAGGCGCTCGAACGTTTGAACCTGATTGTTGCGGCACATCCCAAAAGCATTGAGGCACTCACCGCCCGCGCCGGTGTTCACACCGCACTGGGCATGCACGGCCCGGCACGGGCCGACTACGATGCACTGATTGCCCTGTGTCCGGACGATGCCAATCTTTACATCGAACGGGCCCGTATACTCATCTCGCTGGAGGCCTTTGGCCAGGCTCGCCGCGACCTGCAACGGGCCATGGACTTAGGTGTGCCACGAGGCGTAGTACAGTCGCTTTTAAACCTGACATACAAGCATCAATAAAAGCTTGCCCCATGCGCACACGCCGGTTTATCCACCCTCAGTTCATTCCAACCTATGTATCGCCTACTCCTTCTTTCCATTCTCTTTCTATACACTTGCCATCTGCCGGCACAACCCGCCCATTCGCCTGTTAGTTCACAAGTGCGCTACGAAGTACGCGCCGTATGGCTTACCACCTTGATGGGGCTTGACTGGCCCAGCGAACCTGCCACTACCCCGGCCGGCATACAATGCCAGCAACGCGAACTATGCAACATGCTCGACCGCCTGCAGGCTGCCGGTATCAACATGGTGCTCTTTCAAAGCCGCCTGCGGGCATCAACCACCTATGCCTCGGCTTATGAGCCCTGGGATGCCTGTCTGACGGGTACTCCCGGCCGCGACCCCATGTACGACCCGCTGGCCTTTGCCATCGAAGAGTGCCACCGGCGGGGCATGGAGTGTCATGCCTGGGTCGTAGCCTTTCCTATCTGCAAGGCTACAACGGCACGCAAACTGGGCAAACGTGTCTTGCCCAACAAACATCCCGAACTGTGCCGTCGCAGCGGCGATGCCTGGATGATGGATCCGGGTGTACCGGGCACAGCGCTCTATCTGGCTAACCTATGCCGCGAAATTGCCGAACGATACAACGTCGATGGCATTCACCTTGACTACATACGCTACCCCGAGGCGGGCATTCCCTTTGACGATACCCCCACTTACCGGCGCTATGCTCACGGCAAACCCAAGGCGGTGTGGCGCACCGAAAACGTTGACCGTTGTGTCAAGGCCATTCGCGATGCCGTGAAATCGGTACGTCCGTGGATTAAACTGAGCTGCTCGCCTGTAGGCAAATATGCCGACCTGGCGCGCTACTCCTCGTTTGGTTGGAACGCCCGCGATGCCGTGAACCAGGACGCGCAACGCTGGCTGCGCATGGGATGGATGGATATGCTCTTCCCGATGATGTACTTTGACGGCGTGCACTACTACCCTTTCCTGGCCGATTGGAAGGAGAATGATGCCGGAAGGCCCGTGGTGCCCGGACTGGGCATCTACTTTCTGAACAAGGAACAAAAAAACTGGCCACTCATCAGTGTACAGCGCCAAATGAACGTGGCGCGGCATGAAGGGTTGGGCGGACAGGCCTTTTTCCGCACGCGCTTTCTGCTCGACAACGAAAAAGGGCTCTACAACTGGCTGTGCAGCGACTTTTACCTGCAGCCTGCCCTGGTGCCTCCCATGGTATGGCACGATACTGTTCCACCCGCACACCCCGAAGTGGAACAGTGCTTTGACGGGATGCGGCTGTGCCTGAAATGGAAACCTGTAACAGACCGCACACCCGTTACTTACAACGTGTACCGCATCGACTCGATACACGGCGATGCCCTGCTGGCAAGACGCCTGCGCCAAACGCACTTCGAAAAACTGCTGACACTGCCTGCTCTCAAGCACAGCAGCTACGTAGTGACTGCTGTTGATGCCTACGGCAACGAAAGCTATACACGCTAAACCCTTTTTATGCCATACCATGCAGCACATTCTGAACAGCATACGTCGCGTGTATCCCATGGGCGACGAGGCGCTGCAAGCCCTTGCCAACAGTTTGACGGAACGCTACGTGCCGCGCAACACCTACCTGGTACATGCACGCTCTACCGGACGCGAAGTGTACTTTATTGAAGAGGGGCTTACACGCTCCATCTTTCATTACGACGGCAAAGAAACTACAACCTGGTTCAGCCGCGAGGGCAACATTACTTTTGGAATGGATTCGCTCTACTACAACCACCCTTCGATTGAGAGCATCGAAACGCTCGAAGACTGCCGGCTGTATGTAATGAGTGTTGAACGCCTCAACGAACTCTACACCCAATACATCGACATTGCCAACTGGGGGCGCGTGCTCCACCAAAATGTGAATAAAGAGTTGAGTCACCTCTTTGTCGACCGCCTGCAGCTGCCACCCAAAGCTCGCTACGAACGCTTTTTGGAACGCTACCCGGGACTGGCCAACCGCGTTAAACTCAAATATATTGCAGCCTTTTTAGGCATCTCTATCTATACGCTGAGCCGCATCCGTGCTCAAATTGAGTAGACCGCCCAACTATGCAATCCAAAGGGCCTGCCATATCTCTTTTCGTGAATGTGCCACACCTACATCCCTCATCCGATCCAAAAGGGGAATGTCGGTGTGGCTTTTTTGCTTTTAGGCAAAAACGAAGTTCCGGCAAAAGCGTAATTTTGCACACCGTATGCAGCCGGAACTCGACATCACCGGCCGCCGTTGACTTCATTATTCGTATTTTTTTTTATTCATTACATGCAAATGCTTTCATCTGCTTCTTATTCAGACACTAAACCCCACTATGCCCTGCTCGATGGGTTGCGCGGTGTGGCTGCCCTGCTGGTGGTGTGCTACCATGTGTTCGAGGGCTACGCCTTTGTGGGCGGCGGCCTGATTGAAACCATCAACCACGGCTACCTGGCCGTCGATTTCTTTTTTATGCTCTCGGGCTTTGTCATTGCCTATGCCTACGACGACCGCTGGGGCAAAACCCTGAGTCTGCAAGGCTTTGCCCGGCGCCGCCTCATCCGTCTGCACCCCATGGTGGTGATGGGAACTGTACTCGGTACCCTCACCTTTATGTTGCAGGGCAGTGTGCAGTGGGACGGCACCTCCGTGGCCTTCAGCGCGGTGCTGTGGGCCTTGCTCATGGGCATATTTCTCATCCCTGCCGTGCCCGGAGGCAGCTACGAGGTGCGCGGCAACGGCGAGATGTTTCCGCTCAACGGCCCGAGCTGGTCGCTCTTTTTTGAATACATCGGCAACCTGCTCTACGCCTTGGTACTGCGCCGCCTGGCAACCCGCTGGCTGGCCCTGCTATGTGCAATCCTGGCAGCTGCACTCGCGTGGTTTACGCTGACCAATGTATCGGGCTACGGCAGTTTAGGGGTGGGCTGGACACTCGACCGTGTGAACTTTTTAGGCGGTTCGCTGCGCATGCTCTTTCCCTTTACCTTAGGTATGCTCCTTTCGCGCGTGTTCCGCCCCGTCAAGGTACGCGGTGCCTTCTGGTTCGGCACCCTGCTGCTCGTACTGCTCTTTACCATACCTTATATTGCGGGCAACAACACACTATGCCTAAATGGTTTATTCGAGATGGGTTGCCTGGTACTGGCCTTCCCGCTGATATTGTGGTTAGGGGCCTCGGGCAATACTACCGACGCCCTCTCCACCCGCATCTGCAAGTTTCTGGGCGACATTTCCTTCCCCCTCTACATCATCCACTACCCCTTTATGTACCTGTTCTACGCCTGGCTCAAGGCCAACAATCTGGTCACGCTGGCCGACACCTGGCAGGTAGCCCTGGGCGTCTGCCTGTGGAATGTGCTTCTGGCCTGGCTTTTACTCAAACTCTACGATGAGCCGGTGCGCAAATGGCTGGCAGCACGGAAAGGGTAAAGGAGCATTCAATGCTCAAGCGGCAGCTGCCTCGATGCACGCACGCTCATAACCCTCTCATTCATGAATCGGATTAAGGCCTACCCTACCAGCAGTTTGACCTGAAGCGGCTTCGGCCCGAAGCAGCATTGAACTGAAGTTTCGGCCCGAATAAATCCGGAAGGTTCGCCGGGCATTCCTTAGCCTCAACCCCAATAACAAGCCCCCGTTGCACTGATTAGCATGCAACGGGGGCTTGAAGTTAGATAAAGAAGAGTTTAGTCAAAATCGCCCTCCAATATAGGACCATCGTACTTATCAATTGAGAATCCTTCCAAGAAATCAGCTGCATAAGTTGCTGATATGATGCTTATAGTAATACTGTTAAAGTCACGAACGACAGCACACACTGAACCATCTTTGCATTTCAACAGCAGGGCATTATTATTTTGCTTTACAATGGCAGCACCTTTCTTGTAGATGTCAGCAATCATACCAAACAGAGTATCCATTTTGCCATTCAACTTAGAAGTTTTTTCAATATTCAACTCTATCTTTTGGGGCTTGGCATCGGTCCACTCACAAGGACCGTCTGCTACCTCTAAATCTTCATCTTCGATTGGCATACCTTCGTCTTCTACTTCTCGGCCTATTATATCATCAAATAAAACTTCAAGTTCAAGATGAGTATAATCCAGCGACCTTCGCATAGCTAACTTATTCAAATAACCATGCAAGCGAGGATCAGGCTCAAAATATTCATCCCATTGAGAATTCAGATTAGCTACATCAACCGGCTTTGACTGTAAACTTAAACCGAAAATACTATTTTGTTTAAGTTGCAGTTTGGCAATAAATTCATTAAAGTCAATATAGTCGCTCCCTATCCAGTTACAACCTTCGCTTAAACTAATGTCAACCATATCGGGCTGGCCTTTCAACATCTCATACTCACTATTTATCAGAGCATAAATATGGTCGTCAGGCTTTACGATGGTATGTTTTCCATCCAAAATAGAGAAATCCAGAGCTCTGGTGAAAGTTTCAGAACTTAATTGCTCATCTTCCTCATTAATATACTTCCAGGACATGCCATTGTCCTCCTTACCTGCTATTAATACTTTTTTGGTTTCATCGTACATCAATTCGTCGTATTTAGCATAGATCAATTTTTCACCTTCAACATTCATCAGTCCCCACTTACGGTCCTTTTGAAGATAAACTTATCACCAAATACGGCACTGATTTTCTCTATCCGGGTAGTAGGCTTAAGCACTTCCTCACCTTTGTCGTTCAGTAAGCCCCAGGCTTTTTCATTATCTTTTTCGACTGCTACCGGAATTAGTTTACCATCTAATGAGGGTGTACCAATTTCTTCATAACGATCGGACGAAAGTTCTAAAAGCACCTCACCATTTTTACTTAAGATGCTGTACTTCTTGCTGTCTTTGCCTTTATACTTCTTCGAGACAGCGATATATCTATCCAAGCCGAAATGATTTAAATCGATATACTCCGGCTTGATTACGCAATCGCCAGATACATCAATTACACCATATAACGTATCGGCGGTTTGGAAGATAGCATTACCTTTCATATTAGGTGCGCATACGCCCACAACCGTTTTACCTTCAATTTTATGAAGTTCCTTCACCATTTCGCCCTTGGTATTGATGATAGTCACCGGTTTGTCCTTTTCAACAACAAAGGCATGGCCATTACGGAAAGCTGAAACACTCAGGTATTCACTTCCAATCTTTTTGGGCTTTTTATCCGCCTCAAAAAAGTTCCCACTTACCTTTGTCGTTTTGCACGAAGAAGCAGCCATCGCGCACAACGGTGGGAGCATTGTCAAACTCTCCCGCAAAGAGGACCTCACCATCGGAAGATATCAAGCCCCAATCGCCGTCTTTCGTTTCTTGAAAGGCAAAATACTCTACTTCATTATCCGGAGTATTCGAACACGAAAAGAATAAGCATCCCACTACAACCAGCAGGAATGCCTGGAAAAATGCTTTTTTTCTCATAATATCTATAGGTTATTGAATTTTAATATCTTATCATCGCAAATATAAAAAACTAAACCCTAATAACCCTCAATAAAATGATAAATTAGCGCTTTTAACATTGAAAATCACGGAAAACCATGAGGCTTGAAGCGCTCAAACTTGCAATTTTAACAACAAAACAGCGGTGCTTCGTCGAATTCCTCTAAGGCCGAATCCGTTTTTGCGTTTACCATCGTAATGGTACTGCCCCCTGATTTCATCATTTATCAGTTAATCATCTCGATATAAAGAATCTAACGGAAATGCTGTACATTCTATAAAAACTCAATGACAGCAAAACCTCCAAACTAAAGCCATACTTGCCCTACTGCAAATAGAGCGATTAAATAAGACTTTTGATAAAATAAAATATAAAAAAGTGACCCCTTCAAAAACAGCGTTAGCCCCAAACACCATGCCCCGCTATCGCAACTCCCACTGAGGGAAGTATGCGATAGCGGGGCACTTGGCTATAGCTTGCGGCCGGACGTAGGCCCGATGCCTTAGAAGCGGTAAGTAAGGGTGACACCAATGTTGCGGAAACCACGATCGAGAATGTCAAAGTCGTCGCCCACGTTAAAGGCTACCATGGGACGGTAGTCAAGGCCAAAGGTGAGCGGACAGGCTTTGAGCGTAAAGCCAAAACCTAAGGTGCCGACCGGGCCAAAAAAGAAACCATCGTGACATTCGTGGTCATAAAAGCCCATGCCGCCACCAAAGCCGCCCCAGAGTTTCCAGGTTCCGAAGCGCGGAGTCCAGTTGCCCCACTGCTTGATGTTCCAGTTATAAACGGCCTGGAAAGCAAAACCGTCATCCAAATCGAAGACACCGGCTGTAACATCCAGAAAGTTGCGGTTACTGAAGTGATACTGATATTCCAAGTCGATGGTTGAGCCACCAAAGTGAGCACCAATGGCATGCGGGGTACGCTGAGCGTGCGCGGTCAGGCCCATCAGAGCAATGACCAATGCTAAGAAATACTTTTTCATAGTTCGTAGAATATATGAGTGATACTTTTACTGGTATTTATTGTTTTTAAGGTAAACGATGCTGCCACGCACCGGGGTATAATAGGTTGATGCCGGAAATAACGAAACTTAAACTTTCGCGAAATGCCGACTCATAACTTGTGCAAAAGTAAAGGTAAAAACCATATAGGCGCACCTTTGAACCTAAAATTGCAGCAGAATATGTTATAAAACATATTATTGGGGCATCTTACACACTTTTATATGGGCTAAAGGCTGTTTTCGAACGATTTTTAGTCGATTTTATACAAACGCTTGCCCGCTTCGTTGGAGCAACGGGGGTTCAACCGGTGGAGTATCGTTGAATGGCTACCTTTGCCCAAGGACACCACACCATGCAGGAATCGTAAAGTATTACACTTGCGTGATTTTTACACAGATATTCTTTGCCGTTCGGAAGACTATCATTATTTTTGCAGCGTAATTTTTACACAACTAAAAATATGAATGAGACTAATCCCATCGGAAAAGAGTTGAAATACTGTTACAAATACCCTCATCCGAGCGTAACAACCGACTGTGTAATCTTTGGTTTCGACGGTACGAAATTGAAAGTGCTATTGGTGCAACGAGGCATTGAACCCTACAAAGGACGCTGGGCTTTTCCCGGCGGCTTTATGAAAATGGACGAGAGTGCCGAGGAGGGAGCACTGCGCGAACTACAGGAAGAGACAGGACTGAAAGGTGCTTACATCCGCCAGTTTCACACCTTCACGGCACCACATCGCGACCCGCGCGAACGGGTTATTACCATAGCCTACTATGCCTTGGTACAGATGCAGGAGGTGAAGGGAGGAGACGATGCCACCGCTGCGAACTGGTTTGCCCTCGACGAGGTGCCGCAGCTGGCCTTTGACCACGACCAAATTCTACGGAAGGCTGAACAGGCGTTGCGTCAGCAAATTCACTTCGAACCGGTGGGCTTTGAATTACTGCCGGAGACGTTCACCATTAAAGAACTGCAGAACCTTTACGAGGCTATACTGAACGTGCGATTCGACCGCCGCAACTTTTACAACAAAATGAAACGACTGGAGATGCTGGAAATAACAAACGAAACGGTCAACCCATCACAAAAAAAGGAGGCCTTTCTTTACCGATTTAATAAGGACAAATACGAGGAACTCAAACAGAAGGGGTTCAGACTGGAGTTTTAAACTGACGATACGCTTTTTTTTGAACAATCTTGAATACCATACTATTATGTTAGGAGCAATCATTGGCGACATTGTGGGCAGTACCCGCGAGCAGCACAACATCAAGACTGAGGATTTTGAACTCGTACCCCCAGGAAGCCGATTCACAGACGATACAGTGATGACGCTTGCCGTGGCTGAATGGCTTATGACCGACCCGAAGCATCAACCCGATACGTTGGTTGCCTGCATGCAGCAGTTGGGACGCAAATATCCAAATGCCGGCTATGGCAAAATGTTTTCGCTTTGGCTGAGGAGCAACCATCCGCAGCCCTACAACAGTTTGGGCAATGGTTCGGCCATGAGGGTGAGCCCTGCAGGGCTGTATGCCAGCTCGCTCGAAGAGGCGATGGAACTGGCACGCATCACTGCCGCTGTTTCGCACAACCACCCTGAGGGCATCAAAGGGGCTCAGGCCATTGCCGGATGCATATTCCTGAACAAAACTACCCGCACCGAAGGGGAGGAAAAAATCAGGAATTTTGTAACAGAACAAATAGGATATAACCTGGACTTTAACCTTGCAGACCTCCGCCCCAATTACTGGTTCGATGTTACCTGCCAGGGCAGTGTGCCCATTGCCATCAAGGCTTATCTGGAACGTTGTAGCGACCCGGCCGAAAAGGCGTTGCGACTGGCCATCTCGATGGGGGGCGACTCCGACACCATCGGGGCCATGACTGCTTCGATTGCTGATGCCAGAGACTACACCCACCGGCATAGCAGCTTCGGCAATGCACTCATCGACCAATGCCGCGCCCTGCTGCCTACTGACTTGCTCGACATCAACGACCGCTTTAAAGTATTTATCGGCAGCAAGCTGCAACAGGCCGATGAGGGATAGCTAAAAAGTGAAAAGAAAAAATCACTCAGAAAAAAGGTGAATTGACTGAGTACCGGATGTTTTTCTGCTCATAGCGGCAAAACACGGGCGCAACGCCCATACTCCGTTCTATGGCAACTGCCCAAAGGCATAAGGCCTTTGCTCGATTCGGAAAGCCCCCCTGAAAGTTGGATGTTTCTGACTTTCCGGGGGGCTTTGCTTGGGCACGCCTTCGCCATTGCTACAGTTTGTGTAGAAGGTTACGCAGGTTTCATCCCCCCACCCCGCTGCTGTAGCCCCTTTTACCCGCTCAAAATGTTTGCAGCCTCAACCTTTGTACGCACCAAAGGGCACGGGTGATTCGGATGGACGGACCACGTCTTATCACCGAAAAAACAAAAAGGGCTATCAAAAAAACAAAAATCGGGGTTTAAAATTCCTAAGTTCAAGCGGATAATGCAACAGGAGTGAGAATGATGACAATGAGAAGA
>CALCVT010000100.1 GCA_937906495.1 uncultured Prevotella sp. | reverse complement strand
ATACCTTGGGTATTAAACTTAAACATAATGCGGCTTAATTTTGATTAGTTACTTAATTGGGGCAAATATCGTAAAAATATTCCATATACACCAAGCGTTGTACTCAAAATCGCTTAAAGCTTTTACTTTTTGAATTATTTGTGCCGTATGTGCCGTTACTTTAAGGGCTGTATGTTAACCCAAAGCCACAAAAACCGCCTAAAGGTTCTTCCTAACTAACAAATATAGGGTTGCTGTTAGGGTAAATTTTACCCTGGTAGCTACCTCTTTGCAACAGTTCTTGCTGGATGCGTCGGGTTACTTCATCGTTTTTCACGTTCCAGCGTGGAGCTATAAGTGACGATACAGGCGCTTGCGATACAAAGCGCTCTATAGCAATGCGGGGTGTGAGGCGTTCTAAATAATCGGCAACAAGTGTGATGTATTCTGTAAGTTCAAACAGGTGGTAATCTTGAGGCTGTTGCTCATAGTGTTTGGCCATACGTGCCCCTTTCAGTATTTGCAGTTGGTGCAGTTTCAGAACGTCGGCGGGCTGTTCTGAAAGCCATGCGGCCTGTTCGAGCATACTTTCGCGGCTTTCGCCGGGTAGTCCCAAAATTAAATGCACGCCAACGGCAATATTGCGTTCGTTCAAGGCTCTGATAGCATGTTCGGCGGCGTGAATGGTGTGTCCGCGTCCGATGTTCTTGAGCACTTCGGGGCTTATTGATTCTACGCCCAGTTCCACCATAATAAATGTGTGTTCGGCCAATTTGGCCAGGACATCGAGCCAACTTTCGGGCAGGCAGTCGGGCCGTGTACCCAGTACGAGTCCGTCAATCCCTTCAGTTTGTAATGCCGTTTGCAAATGCGGGAGCATGTCGGGTACAGGCGGATAGGTATTGCTGCCTGCCTGGAAATAGCCCAAAAAGTGTGTGCAGACATTGCGCGATTGTTTGCGTTTAAAAAAGGTTTTGGCTTTTTCAATTTGGGTTGCAATGCTGTAGGCTGGGTTGCAAAGGTCAGGAACAAAACTGCGTCCGTTACAAAAAGCGCATCCCCCGGTACCGAGTGTACCGTCGCGTACCGGACATCCGGCACCAGCGTCAAGGGGCAACTTTTGCACTTTTCCGTCAAAGTGACGGGCCATAAAGTCGGAGTAGGTGGTATAGAGCGTGGGCTTCATTGAACTTTTGGTTTGAGTGAGCCTTGTGTACGTGGAACGTAGCGGCATGGAAACAGGCAGGGAAATAAAGATTTTTCAGAGCAGATAACCGGCAATGTAACGGAAGACAGCCTAAAATATTGTAGTTCGAACTTGGTGTTTTTGTAACAAAGGTTTATCTTTGCCGCATCAATAAGCAACCAAAATAACAGAAAAGCGCGTTTTTCATGCTCTTGTCAGGGGATGAATGGCGTACGATTCATTCATTTAGTCAACTCATAAAACTTTTTTGCCTATAGACAGACATTACTTCACTACCTACTAAAATCTCAAGAGTAATGGACAATTTGACTATGCGTACAGACGATGCACTGGTTGCGTTGTTTGTTTCGGGCAACAACGAAGCATTCGACGTTCTCTTGCAGCGTTACCAAGACCGACTCTATACTTATATTTCTTATCTTGTACGTAACGATGATGTGGCCGACGACCTCTTTCAAGAGACCTTCGTCAAGGCTATTGTAACCCTGCGTCAGGGGCGTTATAAGGAGAATGGAAAATTTTATGCCTGGCTCACGCGCATTGCGCACAACTTGCTGATCGATCAGGTTCGCACGGAGCGGAACGAAGCGCTGCTCTACGACGAGGATGCCGAAAATGCATGGCGCGAAAGTGCTTTGACTGCCGATACAAACCGTGAGAGCGAAATAGTAAACGAGCAAGTGCTCAGCGATGTCCGCAAGCTCATGGACCACCTGCCCGACAGTCAGCGCGAGGTGGTGTATATGCGTTTTTATCAGGACTTGAGTTTCAAAGAAATTTCCGAAATTACAGGAGTTAGCATCAATACAGCGCTTGGCCGCATGCGTTATGGCATTATGAACATGCGCCGCATGGCCGAGGCCAACCACATCTTACTTTCTGTCTGATATGGCAGCACTTCTTAGGCTTCGATGAATGGTAATTTGAATCCCCAGCTCTCTTCTTAGGACCATTATGTATACTTGCCGGAGGCATTCCGAGGCAACAAATGGGATTATTGCAGAAATATTCAGCATATCATACACTAAAATGGCCCGGAGCGCGTTAATAGGAATGTACGACAAACCTATTTTTTGCGGCCTATGAAGCATATTACTCCTTTGCAAGTCTCTCCGCGCGAAGAGAGTCTGAAGTTTATTCGTGCATTTGCCCGTTTGTATTCGCCTGAGTCCGACAACCAATCCGAGGCACGCCGTCAAGCCAAAGTAGCTGTGCAAACCTCGCTGGCTCCTTGCTGATGCCGGTTTATGGGTGGTAGCCTGGCCAGACATCAAGTGTGGCATGCAGTTTAAGGGTGAACCTACTTCGGAGAATCGTTCTGCGGAGTATTTACCCATTGTTTCTAATTTAATTAAAAAATTATCCAGTGCCTTTTTACAACGCGTCAGCATGTAAAAAGGCACTGGCTTTTTGATTAGTGATGTAGCACTGACAAGCCTATGGCAACTGCCGTGAGAGTGCTTTAGCGGGCTGTAATATGAAAACACGATTGGTGCACTTCGTATTTCACATAGCAGGTGCCCATTTCGCGCTGGTCGCGCAACACTTCTGCCAAAATCGATTTAAATGCCGTAACCCAACGCACAGAGTCGCTGCCGTCGGCATTAATTTGCAAAAAGCGATTGTACGAAATGTCGAAGGTCGTGCCGTGTTGGTGGCAACTGTTTTCCGAGGCATTTTTGTTGACGCGGCGCAGGCGGTTTACATCCTCGCGAGTACGCAGCACCGAGGTTACAATGAGCTTATGTGGTTCAAAACCTTTGGTTACGAGCGAATCGTTAAAGGCACGACCAATTTCGTTGAGCAGAGTAGCGGCACGGGGTATAAGATAGGGGATGGATTGGTGGAGCTGTTCGATGGAATAGAACGGATTATCGCCTATAAAAACCAGTTTGTCCATGCGCTTCTGTGCTTCGGCCCGGTTTTCGATGTGCGTAATGCCAATGCGTCTGGCCGTAGCCAGTTGTACATCGTTGAGATCGGGAAAACTGGTTTCAAAGCGTGGTACCGAGCGCACGCGGTTGCGTACGGCGCTGCCATCGGCGCATAGTAACTGTAGGGGAGGACGTTTTTGCAGCAACAAACTATCAACGTAGGCTGCCTGTATGTCGATGCTGTCGGTTGCCTTGCTAGCTGCCGTATGGCGAATGGTGCGGTTGTTTGCGTTTAGTTCTTCGCCGAGTTCGGGGTGCATACATTTAAATACGTACAGCACAGTAACAATTGCGCAGAATACCAGCATAAAGTGGTGTCGGTGGCTGGTGAACGAATATTTCATGAGTAAGCGGAAGGGGAGATCTATAAACAACGTCTCGGGAAGAAAACTCCCTTTGACTGCAAGTAAGGATATGAGCCACAAAAGTAGTAAAAAAAGTGCAGCAGACAGCAACTATGCTTCCTTTTTTCGTTTTGTATGGTAGTGGCCGCGCGGGGAGACGCCTTTTTAAGTAGTATGGTAAGATGGCAGGCAAGACAAACCAAACCGCACACTTAATAGCAGATTATTGTCGCCAGCGGCCTTATTTCTGATAGTTTTTATATACTTTTGCATCGCGTAACCGCGTCATGCCCCAACCAGTAAAGCGGCAGACCGAACTGAAAGCAAAAACTACTGATGATAGAAAAGCATTATATACTCGAGGAGGCCGATCCCGTATTGTTTTATGGCGCAAACAACGCCAACATCCGCATGCTCAGAGCCCTGTGTCCCAAATTGCGCATCATGGCGCGCGACAATGTGGTGCGTGTAGTCGGTGTCGAGGAGGAAATGGCGGCTTTCGACGAATTGATGCACCGTCTTGAAAAGCATTGTGCCAAATATAACCGTCTGACCGAGGAAGACATCCTGCAGGCGGTTAAAGGGCGTATACAAGACAACGAGCCTTCGGGCGAGGTGATTGTATACAGCACTGGCGGAAAGCCCATCACTCCCCGAAGCGAGAACCAGCGCCTGCTGGTCGAGGCTTATCGTACCAGCGACATGATTTTTGCCGTAGGGCCTGCCGGATCAGGCAAAACCTATACAGCAATAGCACTGGCTGTACGGGCCTTGAAGAATAAAGAAGTCAAGAAAATCATACTGAGTCGTCCGGCTGTCGAGGCGGGCGAAAAACTCGGCTTCCTGCCCGGCGATATGAAAGACAAAATAGACCCGTACCTTCAGCCCCTTTACGATGCTCTGCAAGAGATGATACCTGCCAACAAACTGCAGGAATACATGGATGCAAACGTTATACAGATTGCACCTCTGGCCTTTATGCGTGGACGTACGCTCAACGATGCAGTTGTAATTCTCGACGAAGCGCAGAACACGACCACCGCTCAAATCAAAATGTTCCTGACCCGCATGGGATGGAATACCAAGATGATTATTACCGGCGACTGTACGCAGATAGACCTGCCAGCTTCGCAAAAGAGCGGACTCACCGAGGCCCAGCGTATCCTAAAGGGAGTAAAGGGCATTGCTTTTATCGAGATGAACCAAAAGGACATCATCCGCCATAAACTCGTAACACGCATTGTCGAGGCCTATGCCAAAGAGGATGCGCGTGCCAAAGAGGCAAGAAAAACCTGTGCAGACGAACCGCAGTCAGACAAAAACCCTTAGAGGGCTTCTGCCTGTGCTGCAGGCGCAACGCTGTGCAGGTTTTGTTTATTTGTTTATTTTTCAACCTCAAAATATTCACTATGTCAGCTTTAACTCAAACCGAATTCAATTTTCCCGGACAGCAGAGTGTGTATCATGGTAAGGTACGCGATGTGTACAATCTCGGCGACCGCCTTGTAATGGTTGCTACCGACCGTATCTCGGCCTTCGACGTTATTTTGCCCAAGGGCATTCCCTTTAAAGGACAGGTGCTCAACCAAATTGCAGCCCAGTTTCTCGATGCCACTGCCGACATCTGCCCCAACTGGAAGCAGGCTACCCCCGACCCCATGGTTACCGTAGGACTGATGTGCGAGGGATTTGCTGTCGAGATGATTGTTCGCGGCTATCTTTGCGGTAGCGCCTGGCGTGCTTATAAAAGTGGTGTACGCGAAATTTGCGGCGTAAAATTGCCCGAGGGCATGAAGGAGAACCAAAAGTTCCCCACACCCATTGTAACACCGACCACCAAGGCAGAGTATGGCGAACACGACGAGGACATCTCTAAAGAGGAAATCCTGGCCAAAGGACTTGCTACGCCCGAGGAGTACGAACTACTCGAAAAGTACACGCTGGCTCTCTTTGAGCGCGGTACCGAAATTGCTGCCAAGCGCGGCCTGATTCTGGTAGATACCAAATATGAATTTGGTAAGCACAACGGACAGATTTATTTGATGGACGAGATTCATACGCCCGACTCTTCGCGCTATTTCTATGCCGAGGGCTACGAGGAGCGCTTCAAAAACGGCGAACCACAAAAGCAGCTCTCCAAAGAATTTGTGCGCGAGTGGCTCTTGAACAATGGTTTCGAGGTTCATGGTGCTAACGACCAAAAGATTCCCGAAATGACTCCCGAGGTAGTGCAGAGCATCTCTGAGCGTTACATCGAACTCTACGAGCACATCACCGGATCGAAGTTCGTTCCTGCCGATGAGCAGGATGTGCTCGGACGCATTGAGCAGAACGTAACTGCATACCTTAACAAGTAAACCGGTTGAGCGCAAGGCTGCATGAACCCTTTAGGGCAGTGCTTGCACAACTGCGTGTTTTTAACCACCGGCCCCGTCAAGCCTTGTGCTTGTGCGGGGCCGGAAGCATTTTATAAGGGGTCTGCCAAAGCAAAACGAAGCATTAAAAATTTGTAAATATATGGCTAATGCTCCTTGGCGCTCAATCTGAGCCCGTAAAGTACTATTTGTTAGCTCTTTATCGACGCTCTTTTAATTCATGTTGTACCATTTTCTGCGTGTAGTGCTTTTGGCCGTTTTTCAATCGTATGGGCGTTAGCAAGCAGCACTACGGACTTCAACGTGATGTTCGGCCCTCAGTTTTTTCTGTCGCGGCGTTAAAAATTTCTATCGCTGCGACAGAATTTTCTATCGCTGCGACAGAAATTGCGTTCCGTGCAGCCAAAAATCCCTTTTTGAGGGGTATTTTTTACATTTTTACTTTGGGTGCAGCGTGGAGTAAAAACATATACAACGGGCCGGCTTGCTCAAACAAGCCGGCCCGTTGAACCAAGATACCTATGGGCATTTTAACTTACACAAAGATACACTTTTTTATCGAATCAGTAAAATGCATTTTTCAATTGCAGCGGAGCTGAGTACCATGCGCTGATGTCAAAAAAAATATGCCAAATGTCGAAACACGTACACCTGATGTATAAAATTCTACACCGGCATACGATGCACGCCTTTTGCATTGTAGGTTTGTGCAGGCTATTAAAAATCTACGCAGGCACGCTGTGCAATGTGTTTCATCAACTCAACCGCAACAGCCTTGTGTGCCGGGTGAATGCTGTAGGCCTTCACATCGTCGAGCGAGTCGAAGGTCGAGTCCAGGCAAATGTCCCATTGCTCGTTAGGGTTGATATTAAAGCCAACATGTACCTGGCGTATAAAGGGTATTACGGCAGGCAGGGCTTCAATGCCTTGTTTAAAGGCAGTGCGGGCCACTTCGCGTACGTCGGCAGGTACGTCGTCGCGGAATTTAAACATAACAATGTGCTTAGTCATGGTGTTATGGAGTTATGATGTTATTGGAAGTTAGATTTTTGGAGTATGAATGTGGCTATTTCTTCAACTACCAGTGGGCTGACGGGATGCTTTTCCTGGTAGTCGGCCGGTACGGCCATTTGGGGTAGTTGGCGCATCAGGTGGTCAATTTCGGGCAGCAGCACAAAGCGTGCGGCTGTGTTTTTATGCAGCCCCTTTTTCCAGCGCAGCAGGTCGGTGCGCGTCACTTGGTAGTCGTGGGTGCCTTGAATAAAGAGCATGGGCAGGTTTTGGAGCGAGCGTGCCGAGGCCAGAGGGTTGTATTGTTTGCAGCACTCCAGGTAAGCCTTTGGCAATTTTAGCATGATGGCTTGTGTTTGTTCTTTGGCTTTTTGGGTAGCCTCTTTGCTACTGAGTCCGTTAACCTGGCCAACGTAGCGTAGCTGTTCGTTGAGCATTTTTTCGAACGGGCGGGCGGGAGCAGCCAACCCGATAATGCCAGCCACCGGCATCTGCGAGTAATTGACAATGCGGAGAGCCAGCATGCCACCCAGACTATGGCCAATCACATAAAGGCGTGAGGCATCAATCTCGTCTGTCTCTGCCAGTTGCTTAAGGGCCTGTATGGCATCGTCAACCGTTTCGGTGTCATAATTCACAACCCCGTTGCTCACGGCTTCAAAGTTGTCGCGATACACCAGCGTACGTTTATCGTAGCGCACCACGGCAATGCCCTTGGCGGCCAGAGCATAAGCCAACTCGCGGAAGAGTTGGTTAGGTCCGATTGTTTCGTTCCGGTCGTTTGGGCCGCTGCCATGCACCAGTACTACGACCGGCAGTTTACCGCTACGCGCAGTGGGCAGTGTCAGCAGTCCGGGCAGTTCAACCTCGCCGTGGCTCACTGTGAACGTCTGCTCTTCAATGCCATCGGGCAAAGCTTCGGGCTGAAGGGGTTGCGGTGTTTTGCGCAGCGGTGCCGGTGTAAACGATATGCCGGCCAGTTTCATTGTTTTGTCAAAGGTCAAGTTCAGGTAGAGTGCAGCGCGCTCAAAAGCCAGGCGGCGTCGGCATATCTGGTAGCCGGCAGTGCCTCCTGCTCCCAGTCGTCTTGTCCTTTCAGCGTACCGGCTTGTTGAACCAATTTCTGCCAGATGCCTGCAAGGGTAGCTGCAGGCAAAGCGGCTTTGACCTCGTCGGTTGCATGAACAAGCAGGCTGTCAGTTTGTTCGTTCTGTATCCATTTCCAATGGCGGTCGGCCCACTCAGTGTACTTGTCGGCGCAGAGGGGCAGGCAGAACAACACGAGCCCCAGTAGGGTTAAGAGTTTGTGCTTCATGGTTTGGGTAATGGGTTAAAGGTTAATATATCAAGTAGCCTTCTTTGGCTATTTGTTCATAGCGCCGCAGTGCGGACATTTACCTTTTTGCGGAATCGATTTTCCGCAAATGCCGCACAGCAGGTGTGAGGGTTGGTTCATCCAGTACTTACGGATGGCAAAGGCCCAGTAGGCTATAAGCAGCAGGTAGCCTATGTAGAGCGGTGTGGTTAGCGTAAACACCAGGTAGAGCACCATGCAAACCCCGCCTAACGAGGCCATATAAGCCAGGTTGTCGCCTAAGTCGGCCTGTCGGCGCAGTTCGTCGACCACTGCTACAGCCACTATCAGCATGAGCCATACCGAGGCTATGAAGAGCGAGAGTATGAGCGGGATGTCCGGGTTGAGCGGATTGAGCGTTGGATGAAAGTAAAACTCCGACCACGTGGCTGGAACAAAGCGCTGGATGCTGCCGTAAAGAGCAGCCGAACCGCTCACACACAGGCATAGCAGAGTGGGGTAGAAACTCGGTATATCGCGAAAGTGTACCATGCGGTAGTGTTTGCGGCGAAACACCTGTACCAGTCCAAAGGCTATGGCCATTCCAACAATAACCAGTACAACCCCGGTGCGCTTGCCCGAAAAGTGGTAGATAAATTTTGAGATGGGATCGTTAGGCACAACCCTTTCGAGCAAGTCTTTCTCGTGAATCCATCCCTGGGTGAGTTGGTCGCGTGCCACCTTTACCCATACCGAGTCGACTGTATCGGTTGGCACATACCTAACCCGTGCTACAACCAGTTGGTCGCGCGGACCGATGCCTATACTTTCGTTCAGCAGTGTGCTGTAGTCGGGCAAGGTATTAAGGGGGGGAGTGGTTATGAGCTGCAAGCTGTCGGTAGCCTGAAAGTTATAGCCCGTCCAATAGTGGTGGGCAATGTAAAAGTTAACCGAGTCTACACATCCCTCGTGGGCAGCGGTCCAGTGGTCGGTTTGGTTGGGGTGCGAGTAGTAGCAGCTCTGCAAGAGCAAAGCCGGCAACAGGGCAAGCAGCAGGCGAATGTAGCGAAGCATGGCAAACATGGTTTAGTGGGAGTATAAGCAGCCGTAGCTGGTGGTAGCATGTAACCGCTGTCCGGCCATTTGCCGGATGTTACTTTTTGAGTACTTGCATTTCGCAGCGTTTGCAATCAAAACGCAGTGCAAAGGTCTGTCCGTCGGGCAACCTTAGAAAGAGCGGGTCGGGTATGCTGTCGGGTTGTTTTTTGCACTGGTTCAGCGCGTGGCGTATGCAGTGTTTGCAGGTCATGATAACAGCCGGGCCGTCGGGTTCGGCTACCTCGAAGGCTTGTGCCACATGCTCTGTTCCGTGCGTGTGGTAAAAGTGTTCGGCCAGGCGGTTGGCCACATTGCCTGTAAAGTCCAGGTTCTGTGGATGCAGTTGGCAGAGTTTTTTGTGGTCGGGCTGTTGTGCGGTGTCGCGGCAGTAGTTCATGCGGTGTGTGCGTAGCAGTGCATCGGCTGCCGCTCGTCGCCATTTAGTAAGTGTAGAGGCCGGAATAAACCGTTCGCCCTGTGTTTCAACGGTCACGATTCCAGCTTCGAAGCAGGTGTCGCCAAGTTTTGACAGTTGCCGCACAATGGCCTCTTTTTGCGGTGAGTGGGCAGCCTCGTGTGTCTGTTCAAAAGCCACCGTTACGTGGCTGCCGCTCTCGTCGGCCATATCGATAGCATAGCCGGTTGGTATTTCACGTAGTGCAATGTGGGTGAGTAGGGTGCGCTTGGCAGTAGGTTTATCGAGCATCATGCCAAAGGCAAAGTCGAGACTGCGGTGCAGGCGGGTACCCGGTCGCAGGCGTGGCATGCGGTTCGGAAAAATTTCGTTGCCTTCGGCCCGGTTCACTCTAAAGCCTTGCAACTTGCCGTCAGACCCTGCAAAACATAGCCCATCGCCAGCCACGACAGGAGCCGCCAGGTGCGATGTGGGTTGGTACACCAGGCTTTGGCGGTTTACGCGTATCACCTCGCCGATGAGCGGCCCTGTAGCTTTGGGCGATACAAAGGAGTAAACCGGTGCTGCTGTACGTCCGTGCAAAAAGTACTCGGTAAATCCGCGGTTAAAGCTACGGTCAACGTTGGGGGTAAAGGTGAGTTTTGACGAGCCGTACGAGGCGCGTACAAAGTCGTCGGGCCGGCGAGCTATGATGGCATCAATGTGTTGCCTGTACCAGCCTGTTACGTTTTTGACATAGCTTGTATCTTTAAGCCGCCCCTCAATTTTGAATGAGCGTACACCGGCATCCATCATCTCCTCGATGGCATCGGTTCGGTTCATGTCGCGTAACGAAAGCAGGTGACTGTCGGCTACAAGAACACGTCCTTTGGCATCAATGAGGTCAAAGGCCAAACGGCAGAATTGGGCACAGCATCCCCGGTTGGCCGACCGCCCGAAGCAGTGTTGCGAGGCATAACAGCGACCGCTGTAGCTCACGCAGAGTGCTCCGTGAACAAAGGCTTCGATGGGCACTTTGACAGCCTGGGCAATAGCTCTAAGTTGTTCGGCAGGTGTTTCGCGAGCCACTACAATTTGCTTGAAACCCGCAGCTTCGAGCCATTGTGCCTTTTCAGGCGTATAGTTGTCCATCTGGGTTGAGGCATGCAGGGCAATGGGGGGCAGGTTCATTTCGAGCAGTGCCAGGTCTTGCACAATCAAGGCATCAACTCCGGCGCGGTAGAGTTTCCACACCATTTGTTCGGCCTCGTTCAGTTCGTCGTTCCACAAAATAGTGTTGAACGTAACGTAGATGCGTGCGCCAAAAAGGTGGGCAAAATCGCAAAGGCGGGCAATGTCCTCAATAGAGTTGCCTGCTGCTGCGCGTGCTCCGAAACTCGGCCCTCCGATATATACGGCATCGGCGCCGTGACGGATGGCTTCGATGCCACAGTCGGCATTGCGTGCCGGTGCCAGAAGTTCGATGGATTGTTTGCGGGTGTTTGGCTTCATTGTTTGCAGTGAGATGAAAAAACGTTCGGTAGGTTATAAAGTGTTGGACACAGTAGGGGAGTGGTTGCTGCCGGGAGTTGTGCGTACTATTTGTGTAGTAGCTGCTGGGCTAAATGCTTGGCCAGGGCACGTGCCGGCTTACCGGTTTCGGTAGTAGGCAGGTTTTCAACACGCAGGTAGTGGCGTGGCACACTATAGGCGTTGAGCAGTTGGCGGCACTCGGCTTCGAGTTCGTTGTTCCGGTCGGTCTCCGAAACATAGAGCAGGGTGAGCGCTTCGCCCAGACGGGCATCGGGAACGGCCGTGAGCTGTGTGGGTACCGGCAGGGCAGTCAGTATTTTTTCAATATCCTCGAGTTGGAGCTTAATGCCTCCCGAACAAACCACGTTGTCGCGTCGGCCAATCAGGCGGAAGTGTCCGTTGGGCAAGATTTCGGCCAGATCGTTTGTATGGAGTTGTTGGGCTGCAATCTCAGGAGCATCGATAATGAGTGTGCCCTTGTCTGAGAGCGAAACGCTTACACCGGGCAGCGGACAGTAGCTGTCGGAGGCCTCAGGACCATTAACCCGTCGCAGGGCTATGTGCGATAGGGTTTCGGTCATACCATACGTGCTCCACACCGGGTTGGGAAAGTTTTTGAGTGTGGCCTCCAATTCGGGCGAAATAGCTCCTCCGCCAATAATCAGGCAGAGTGTACGGCGCAGGAGCGAACGTTCATGAGGCACTTTAAGGCTTTCGTATACCTGCATGGGGGTAAGGGCTGCAAAGTCGGGTGCATCGTGTAAGTGGGCATAAGGATGTGAGGAGGGAGCTACCGCTACCAGTTGCAACGGAGCTGCAAATGAGCGTACGAGCATCATTTGTCCGGCAATATACTTCAAGGGCATGCACAGCAGGGCCGTGTTGTTGGGCTGTAAGCCCAGAGCCTTGATAGTTGCCTGGGCACTTGCCCACATACGTAGCTTCCCGGCCTCCATGCTTTGAGGTGTTCCGGTACTTCCGGAAGTATGTACTGTCATGGTAGGGCTATCGTTGAGCCAGCGTAGCTTGAAGTCGGCAATTTCAGTTTCGAAGGTTCGTTGTTTGGCATTGCCGAACCATAGGCAATCGCCCTCGATGCTGATGGGGGTATGGGCATTGGTTTCGAAGAGTTGCCCCGTTCCCAGTCCTTGTGGCAGCGAACTGTTTCCGTCGATGGCTGCACACCATTGCGCAATGGCATTCAGACCGATGTTACTTTCGAGTGCCGAGGTCGTCCAGTAGCCAATACCGCGTTCGCGGGCCAGGTTCATCCATTCGGCAGCTCCGGTAAATGCACCGTGCAGGCTTGGTTTGAGTACCAGGTAGTGTGGACGGATGGTGTTGAGCAGAGCTTCCTTTTGGGCAAGGTCGTTTACGCCAATCAACTCCTCGTCAAGAGCAATGGGCAGGGGGGTCTGGGCACACAGTTTTGCCATTTCGTCCCATTGTCCCTGCCGGATGGGTTGCTCAATGCTATGCAGGTGGTAGGCTGCCAGTTGCCGGAGTTTGGGCAGGGCCTCGTTAGTACTGAAGGCACCATTGGCATCGACGCGTAGCTCAATGTCGTCGGCACTGTAGCGCTGCCGGAGTTTTCGGATGAGTTCCAACTCACTATCAAAGTCGATGGCTCCAATTTTGAGTTTGACACAGCGAAAACCTGATGCTAACTTTTCTTCCATTCGCTGGCACATCTCGTCGAACGAACCCATCCACACCAATCCGTTAATAGGTATACAGCGTTCGCCACGGGTAAAGTCGGATGGGTAAAGCCGCAGGTAGTTTCCCTGTAGCGAACCGGCTGCTGAACGGAAAGCAGTTTGCAAACCAAAGAGCATGGAAGGGAAGTGTCGCAAGGATTCGGAGTTGAGAGCCTGGGCTTCCTCGACCTCGCGGCACACCTTGCGTAACCGTTCTTCGTAGTTGGCGTCGTAGTCGCAGCTTAAGTCGTGTAGCGGAGCGCACTCGCCGATACCGGTAAAACGAATTTGAGGGTCGGCCGAAGTGATGACAATATACCAAACCTTACGTTCGTAATAAATGCCCCGTGAAGTACCGGCCGGCTGCTTAAAGCGCAGCGTACGCGGAACTACACGCAGACGGAAGGGAAGGAAATGCATAGTCTTTGAAATTGGATTTCAGAAAAAGGGTGGGTACTCCTGTAATAGCCAGGAATGCTTCCCGACAATTCGGGGTGCGGTGCTTAGAGTTTGTTATCAAGCTCTATGAAAAGGCACCGCAGCATTTTATAATAAAGCATGCCGCCTCAGCAGAGTAAGGCGCAGCTTTGTATATTAAGGAAGCTTGGGATATTTTTTAAAGTCGGGTTTGCGCTTTTCAAGGAATGCGCGTCCGCCTTCTTGAGCCTCGTCGAGCATGTAGTACAGCATAGTTGCATCGCCCGCAAGTTCTTGAATACCGGCTTGTCCGTCGAGTTCGGCATTGAGACCGGCTTTAATCATACGCAAGGCAAGAGGGGAACGTTCCATCATGGTTTCAGCCCATTCTACCACTTCGTCTTCGAGTTTGTCAAAGGGTACTACTTTATTGACCATGCCCATGCGTTCGGCCTCGGCTGCCGAATATTGTCGGCAAAGGAACCAGATTTCGCGTGCCTTCTTCTGTCCGACGATTCGTGCCAGATACGATGCACCGAAGCCGGCATCGAACGAACCGACTTTGGGCCCTGTCTGTCCGAAGATAGCGTTTTCAGAAGCGATGGTCAGGTCGCACATCAAATGCAGCACGTGGCCTCCGCCAATGGCATAGCCGTTGACCATGGCAATAACAGGTTTCGGGAGCGAGCGAATTTGTTTTTGAACGTCCAAAACATTGAGTCGGGGCACGCCGTCGCCGCCAACGTATCCTCCGCGGCCTTTAACGTGCATGTCACCACCCGAGCAGAATGCTTTGTCACCGGCACCTGTCAGTACGACAACCCCAATTTCCTGTGCTTCGCGGCAATAGCGCATCGCATCGCTGATTTCGGCTACGGTGCAAGGGGTAAAAGCATTGCGGTAGCGCGGGCGGTTAATGGTAATACGGGCAATGCCGTTGTAAGCGTCGAAGAGGATTTCCTCGTAGTCCTTTATCTTGGTCCAAGTTCTCATGTGAAGAGTTTTATAGGGTTTATTTGAATTGTTTTAGGGTAGGCAAACCTCAAGAATTCGGGCTTTGTTGGTGGCCGATAGCCATTGAGGGAGTGCGGTAATGAGGTCTTGTATTGACGTAGCCCGCAGATAGTCGGCTCCAAAGGTATGAGCAATGCCTTCGGCACTAAAGTGTTGCTCTCCAGCCGCTATATAGCGGTTGCGGGCAGGCGACTGGTCGAGTCCGGGTAAATGGTCGAAGATAGCACCATGTCCGTTGTTGAGTAGCAGTACGCGCAAGTTAGTTGGCAATTGTGTATTCCATAGTGCGTTGGCATCGTAAAAAAAACTCAAGTCGCCGATAACAGCAATGCTCAGTCCCCACATTTTCAAAGCATAACCTACTGCGGTTGAGAGTGAGCCCTCGATGCCGTTTACCCCTCGGTTGCAGAAGATGGGGAAGTTGCCCGCTTCGAACACCTTGCCTGCTGCACGCACGGCCGTGCTGTTGGCCAGATGCAGACTAAAGGGTTCGGTACATTGTTGCAGGGCTTGTTTCAGCAGTACCATCACATTGGCAAAAGTAAGTTGCCCGTTGGGGATGCAGGAGGCTATTTGTGTTTGATAGAGGGCTTCGTACTGCTGTACATAGGCCCTTTGTGCCTTGAGTACCCCGGTGTGTTGGTGGGGCAGATGGGTACAGAGTTCTTGCAGAATGGGTTGCTCGGGTGCCTGGATATAGGTGTAGAGATGACAGAAGGTGTCGGGCACCTCGCTGTCATGTCCAATACGTATAACACGGCACCCGCTTGCTTGTCGCAGCAGGCGTTTAAAGCGTTTGTGCACAAAGTTTCCGCCAAGCTGGATAACTAAATCAGGAAGCAGGGTTGTAGTAGCTTCGTCCAGTTGGTCGATTACTTCCATGCGCCAGTTGCCAGGCACATCAGCAATTACCTCAGGCAGCACGAGCAATTGCCCATTGTTGTCGAGTTGGTCAATTTCGTGGCGCAGGTCGCCGCGTTCGTATTGTCCAATCAGTAAGGCAGGCAGTCGCGCCTCTGCTATTGTTTGTAACAGTTCGTTGGGCAGTGTGTATTGGGTAGCAATGTTTAGGCAGCGCACCACCCGTTCGTTGGGCAGTTGCTTGGTTGTAAAGCTAAACATAGGTTCGGCAATTTGCACATTGATGTGCACCGGGCCGCAGGCGGGAGTTTGCAGGGCATTGAGCGCTGCGTTGATGCGGCGGTTATTGGCCCAACTGTCTTCGGAGCTGTGCGGTACGCACACATTGTGGGTGTTGCAGTAGGGCAACAATGCTCCTTCCTGTTGTAGGGTTTGCCCATCGAGTTGTCCAATCCAGTTTGCCGGCCGGTCGGCCGATATAACGAGCAGGGGCAAATGCCGGTAGCAGGCTTCGGCCACTGCAGGCAGGCAGCCCAGGAGTGCTGATCCCGAGGTAACACATACGGCTGCCGGCTCTTGAGTTGCCAAACAGATGCCTAATGCAACGAAGGCCGCGCTGCGCTCGTCGGTAGCAGGGTAAAGGCTGAAGGCCGCGCCGGCCGCATGCAGATTATGTACGATGGTGCCGTTGCGTGATCCCGGACACACAACAATGTTGTGAATGCCGTGGGCTTGCAGCAAGGCTGTGAGTTGGTTTACTTGTGGAGTATCGCAGTACACTGAAGAGTTGTTGTTAGCATGAGTAGTGTGCGGTGAGCAGGTTGTACCATGCGTTGCGCATGGGGTTCAAAAGTAGTGTTGCTCACGAATCTTTATGAGCGGTTGATTGCTCAAGTCAGAATGTATCAGAAGAGTTGGAGCATCGTTTGCAGCTTGCGTCCTGTTTCGTCCCATTCATCCTGTTCGTTGCTTTCGGGCATCAGTCCGCCACCGGCATAGAGGGTGGCCTGTTCAAGGTCAAACTCCATGCAGCGCAGCGAAACATATAAGCTCGTGTCGCCCTGGAGCAAGAGAGGCCCGCTGAAGCCGGCATAATAGCGGCGGGGTTCGGTTTCGTCGTTCTCGATAGCCTTTAAAGCTTCGTTGCGTGGTAGTCCGCACACGGCAGGTGTGGGGTGCAGGTGGCAAAGCAATTGCCGTATGGCTTTGTCGGAGGGTAATCCAAAGTTGAAGTCAGTACAAAGGTGCTGGATGTTGCCGGCTCGCAGCGAGTAGGTTTCCGATTGTTTTACATCGGTTGCCACGCCCTGTAGCTGTTGAGCAATAAAACGGGCTACAATGGCTTGTTCCTCGCGGTTTTTGTGGTCCCATTGCGGTTCGCAGCCATTTTTCCAGGGCAAGGTGCCGGCCAAGGCAATGGTACCAAAGCCGTGGTTTCTTTTTTCGAGTAGTGGCTCGGGGGTAGCTACAAGCCAGGCACCAGTTTGGCGTGTCCACCAAAAACTCACAAAACTATTGGGGCGGTAGTGGCAGGCTTTTAAAAAGAGGTCGAAGCCCCGGGTGCACAGTTGGTGCAGTTGTGGCTGCTGCAATGCAGCAGTTTCAGTTTGGGCTTGCAGGTTGATGTGCAAGCGGCGCGAAAGCACCATTTTTTGCAACTCGCCTTGAAGCAGGCGGCTGTGGGCGGCTGCAAAGGTCCCCCGATACGACAGGCGTTGTGCAGCCTCGTCAGTGTGGGTGTAGAGGGTATGGGCAAGTTGAGGTGCAGGTAGAGCCAGATGTTCCTGGATATCAGGAGTGATAAATACGACTGGTGTATGGGGTGTTACGACAAATGGCATAACCACATAGCCTCCTGTGAGCGGAACTTGCTGCAAGGAGTTGAGTACAAGGGGCTGCTGGTTTTGTATCAGCAGGTTGTAGTGTGTGTCGTGTGGTTTGCGGTAGCACACCACCGCTTCAATATGGGAGCCGGCCGGCAGATAGGCGGATATGTCCGCTTTGCCGCCGGCCGGGTATGATGAGGGTGCTGTGAGTTTGTCGGGTTGTTGCATGAGTTGAAGGTTAATGTTGACTCACGTGCAGTTTAGCTGTGAGGAGCGTGGCTGCGCCTGGGTGCAATCACAATATAAATGCCAGTTAGAATG
>CALCVT010000099.1 GCA_937906495.1 uncultured Prevotella sp. | reverse complement strand
GGCTCTCCCACCACATATTCTTCTGGTGAGCACCCCACAAACCGATTGAGATGGGGTAGTTTTTCAGAACCGGCCAGTTGTTGTAAGAAGGCTCGTTACCCTGCATGTTGCAGCCGGCGTAAATATCAAGCGAACTGCGGCCCATTTCCTTGGCCTTAGCTACTGTATTCTCAAGAGTTGTCGGTCTGTTCCAGTTATAGTTAAAGAAGAGTGACGTACGAACGTGTTCGCTATCACCAAAGGTTTCCTTATTATGATTTCCGAGACCCATATCGAAGGTACAGATACCATTATCGTTGGTACCGTCATACCAGAAGTTCTCGAAGAGCGGATTGGTCTCGCGAGATTTCTTAACTACATTCTCATGGAGTGTACGGAGGTTACGCAGGAAGCCCTGACCACCGTTGAACTCTGAGTTGTAGCCCATACCATCGCAACCATAAAAGCGGAAGAAGTTAGCGACATCATCAGCATTCAGTTGAGCGTATTCACTCAATGCTTTATTCCATTCTCCTCCAAGAGACCCCCAAGGAATACTTGCTACACCCGATACACCAACACCATTTTTGTGAGCGGCATCGAGGAAACTTGCAGGGATACGTCCCATAGGAGCTGTCCAGTGTCCCCAGTGGGTAACGTACGGCCACATTGAGAATACTTCTGAGTCGAATACACCGTTAGGCAGACCCTTGTTCACATCGTCATTAACAGGTACCCAGGCAATCAACTTCTTGTCATTTGCTTCAGTCAAATCCTGACGAACCTGCGTAGCTGCATTACGGAACGTAGCTTTGGGCTTTACGCGCGAAATGAAGAAGTTATCATCTGATGTAACTTGATGATCCTGTTTCCAATCGCCAACAGCTCCTGCAAATTCGCGGCTGTCGAATCCCCAATAAATGTAACCATCCTTGTAAGCCTGTGCATTGGCAGCAAGCGAACAAAGAACGAGTCCGGTGAGGAGTACTTCTCTCTTTTTCATTGAAAAAATAGGTTGTTAAGAATATTGATAATGATAGGTTGTTTCTTCAATAGTTCATAAGCAAGAAATCCTGCCTGCAAGCAATGTGGCTTTGCTTTCTGAAAGACAAGCATTACAGCCTACATCTAACAAGGAAGTGGAGTTTTCTGCAAAGCAGGAATGATATGCATTTTTCGATACACTGCTTAGTTTTTGCTTTGATTGTGCAAATTTAAGTCTTTTATTTGAAATATGCCCATAGAACGTCCTTTATATCTAAAAGGACTGAGTACTTTGAAGAAATACAACACTGATTTAGCTTTACACACTATAATAACAAATACTTGATGAGCTACTTCCGCAAAAACTGGCATATATTACTGGTTACTGACAAAGGCATGAGAAAACTTTTAACCCCCAGCCGCATTTACAGAAAAACTATCCATCCCATTCAGACAGAAGGGACTGGCACGATGCTGCCAACCATTTAAGCAAGTAAAGTTCATGCACAAAAGTCAACAACTATCCACCCCAATGATACGAGTTTAAAAGTTGCAGCATTGAACATCAAAAAAGGCATACTCCTTACGGAATATGCCTTGAAATTAGCTTACAGGAAAAACCTGCAGCAATGCATTATACATTCAATATTGTGGATTATTCAACCACAATTTTGGCGGTGCGAATAACGTTTGCATTCATCATGCGAACGAGGTAAACACCGGGAACAAACGAACGGAGGTCGATGTTGGTAGGCTGAACAGCATACTTCACGAACTTACCATCAGCAGTGTAAATCCAAGCCTTCTCAACATTGGTGAGTTGGAGCTGGTTACCATTTACAACAGCCTCAGATACCTCGCCAGTTGCCTGACCGATACCCTGCTGCTGTCCACCGAGTCCTTCGGGCTCGTCGGCTACACCCTGGTCGTGGGTATCAGCAGGTGCGGGACGCTGCTCGTTGTCACCGATAATCTCAACGTTGAAGTCCATTGAGAAGCCCTTGGCATGGAGACCCGTGGGTTGGAAGGCACCTGCAAACCATGCATCTGAGAAAACGATGCGCAGACGGCTCTGACCGGTGCGGGCATCGGCAGGAATGGTAAACTTGTGCGTGATACCGGGGTTCTGGAACTCAGGAGTTGCCTGACGGTTGGTACCCAGGAAGAAGAGGCGTTCGCCACTCTCGGGCTTTTCGTCAATAGGATCAGGATTGAAAGTACCGCTACCATCGAGGTCAATCCAACCACCTGCGAAGCAGTACTTCAAACCATCACCAAAGTCAGCTGCCTTAATGAAGAGTTCAATTTCCTGTCCCTGACGTACCTTGAGGGTCTTGTCGAGGCAGTTAGCATACTGCGAACCATCAGCAACGGGACCATCAGCGTGGTAGTTGATATCCTCAACGGCACCCTTGGTGCGGAAGTCGGTTACATAACGCTGCTGACGAGCGATGTCGGCACCCTCACAAGAGGGATCCATGGCACTTACACCATACGTATTGGCATCATAAACAGGAAGTTGATTGGCTGCAGCACGCTCTACATGGAGCCACTCAATGTCAGAGTAGGTCTTGAAGTCGGTAGCTACGGCACGTACACCAATGTAGGGATCCTCGGCAACTTCTTCAAAGATGATATCGTTGATAAAGGTTGCGCGCTGGCTGGTACGGCCTACTTCGCTGATGCGGCCCTTCTCACCATCCTTGTACAGGATTTCGTAATGGCTGATGTTTGCCTCGTCATTGTAAACGTAGCCATAGTCCTTACGTTCACCATCGGTAGCATTGATTTCCCAGTTGAGCTTAAGTGACATTGAGCCCTTAGTCTCTTCCTTCACCTCGGCAACTAGGTTCTGGATGTTGGCAGGAGTTGCCTTGGCATCGTCAGTAATTTCGAGTTTACCTACGAGGAGGCTATAGTTACTGTCATCACCCTTTACGCGCAGACCGATGCGGTCGATAACATCGTTGGTTGCGAGGGCACTGAGGTCGAGTTGCTTCTCCTCCCAAGTTTCGCCCTTGAGGTCACCGTAAGGTACTTCTATCCAGTTGGTAGTACCCTGCTTGCGTACAATAACTGAGAGGTTTGAGGCATTGGCACCGGTCTTACCACTCTTAACTGCAACCTTGAGTACGGGAGTTCCGGCACTCACCTTGAGGGCTGTCTTATAAAGGATGATGTCGGTACCGGCCGACTTAGCTTGTCCGGTGAGTGAAAGACAAGTACCACCGGTGTATGCGTCGTTGTGAGTAAACTCAGGCTGGATGTCGGTACTTACGGTCTCGGTATTAGCATTGTATACCAACCAACGATAAGTAGGCACTACGTCCTGGTTAGCCATGTTGTACCACTGGCTACCGGTTTTCTTACCCTTATAGTTGTAGCGGTCGCCGTTACCAAGGTTAAAGTAGGTGCTGAAGGGAAGGTTTCCTTGAATAGCTGAGCGCTCGGGGATGAACTCAGAAATACCGCAGAAGGTTGAAAGCGGCTTTTTGTCACCTTGCTGCTCCCAGTTATTGCCAAGGTTATTGACAGCGGGACGTTTAGCTGGGTTGCGGAAACCACCAGAGAATCCACGTTCAAGCAGACGCTGGTAGTTCTCTTGCGTTTCGTAAGCATCACCACCGGTGTTATAGCTCATAAAACGGCTCTGTCCATGCTCACCCCAAAGGCAGAGACCACACTCCTTTGCATCGGGAGTCTGATTCAGACGGTTCCATCCACGATCCATGCTGGCAATCCATACACCTGCGTAAAGACCTTCGGCAGTTCCCATAGATTTCTTGGCTGCTTGCACAGAAGGACCCATTGTATACGAGAAGTCGCCACCTGCATAGTTCAACATGGTATGAGCAGTACGGCCCGTGTTATCACCAAAAAGGCCATTTACATTAGCTGCACTCAAACCTGACTGGGCCGTATAAAGACCGAGTTGGAAATCGGTAAAGCCTTTTTCTGCAGCCTTTTTGTGAAGACTCTTATGGAAATTAACAATGTCCCACTTAGCATAGCTGCTATCCTCCCAGTTAAAGTTAATACCATCTGAACCGAAGAACATGAGGCAGTTGATAAGGGGCTCAACATACTTGTAGGTACCATCGGGATTCATTGCGGTACAATAGCGTGACCATGCACCGTCACCGGTACCCCAGCTCTCGAAGAACTTGATACCCGACATGATGAGGGTACCATTTTTGTGGGCAGCATCAACCCAAGCACCGGGTGCCTGGAAGAAGCCGTGGTTCCACGAACCGAAGAGGTTGGTGTACTGCCACATAGAGAATACATCGCTGGCAAAAGTTCCATCGGGATAACCGGCAAGACCATCCTGACCGATATCCATCGGAAGGTTACACCAGAGTTCACGCTTCTCGTAAGTATCCTGGTTCAAACGATCGGTACGGTCCATAATGGGCTTACGACGGACGTACGAACGAATGAAAGCGATGTCTGAAGGAAGAATACCCTTAGCCTCAAACTCTTCGGCCGTCGGATAGTTACGACCCTTTTGAAGAGCATCGTAGAAGAGGTCGAGCAAAGTCTCGTCCTTAAACTTAGAGAAGTTGTAAATGTCGCTCGTAGCTGTAGGCGAATAATCCTGAGCCATAGCAGGAGCTACATTGAGTGCGCCACTGCACACAAGGGCAAGGGCAGCTAGTGTAGTTTTTTTCATAAAAAATTAATATATAGATTAGGGTTTTTCTGTAAGGTTATGCAGTATTCGCTATGAACCTGCCAGATGTCCGGTAACTCAATATTGAAAATCACCGAAACAGAATTTAAATAAGAACAGAGGCGAAAGCAACTATTGGATGGTTGCTTTCGCCTCGTTCTGCGAACTATTAGAAGTTAGGTGCGTCTACATCCCACCACAGGCGAGTGCCCTGGAAGTCTTCGCCACCGAGTGCGGGAATACCTGTCTCCATGATGGTTTCGAGCTTCTGAGGATCGGTCTCTACCCAAGGAATGCGGCGGATGATATCACCATCCATCAAGCTACCATCACCATCATCGGGATTGAGAACGGGGAAGAGCTTGGGATAACCCGTACGGCGCAACTCGGTCCAAGCCTCGCTTGAGAGGGGGAAGAGTGCGATGTACTTCTGAGTAATGATTTTCTCGAGCTTAGTTTCGAGGTTATCACCCTCATTCCACTTCACACCAATCTTTGTTACAGAAGGCCAGTCTTCGTTACCACCACGATAGTCCTTGTTGACATAAGCAACAGGCTTATCGAGCTGGAGGTACTCTTCTACCTTATCCTTGTAAACGCTGCCACCAAATTCAACCATCATAGGTTCATCAAGGTATGCGTTGCGGATACCACGGTTGTAGTACTCTTCTGCAGACATGGGACCTACATTCCAACCACGAATCTTACCTTCAGCGCGGAGGAAGTCAACCTCAGCCCACTTCAAGAAGTAGAGAGGAGCCTGGCTAAAGGTCTGGGCGTTGATGGTAGAGTAAGCAATGTAGGGGTTCTGACCAAAGTTCTGGCCATCGCCTACAAGCGTACCGGCACGAAGACCGCAGATTACGCTGTTGGCGGGAGTAACCTCCTGAGTGCGCTCGTTAACAATATCGTTGGCATTCTTAACGAATACGTAGTCAAGGTAGGGGTGCTTAAGGCTCTGGAGCAAGCTCTCGAACGAAGCCGAAAGACGTGCATCACCCCAGCTGTTTACGATATCGATAAGGGGATGAGTGAAACCACCAACCATGGGGTAGATACCCTGCTGCTCGTTGATAGATTCTACTACGCCGCCATTGGCAGGATCGCAAGCCTCTTCAGCCCACTTCTTAGCCAACTCGGGTTCTACCTTCACGATGTGCATAGCCATACGGAGTTTGAGTGAGTTGGCCAGCTTGATGAACGAAGTCATACCCGTCTGCTCACCGGTGAGAAGGTCACGCGTTGTAGCAATAGCCTCGAAGAGGAGGGTATTCATCTCATCCTTATACCACTGAGGACGAGTTTCGTAGTGCTGCAGACACTTAACAATCGTGTCGAGGTTCTCTACGATACCAGTATAGATGGTACGAAGGTCGTTGTAGGTACGGGGATTTTCGCTATTCTCCTTATCCTCTTTGTAAGTGAAGGGACCGCTAAGGTCAGCGTGCTCCTGTGCCGAGAGGCAATAGTAGAGCAGGTTGATGGCCTTCATCTCGGGGATGGAGTCAATCATCTGGTGGTGAAGCAAGGGCATTACCGAGTTCTTGGTACCCGTGTAGCTGTAAAGCGCAGAACCGTTGAACTCATCAGATACGTTGTAAGTAGAAGTCAGCGTACCATACATAAAGTCCTTGTGAGGTACTACGAAGTACTGTGCATAACCATCGGTACCGAGGCTGTACTGCTGCTGGTAAGCATGCGCCTTAGGAGTAGGTTCTGATTCCTTAGCACCACGAAGGATGTTCTGGGCAGCACGGCCCTGCATAAAGGCATTGGTCAAGGCCTTGCGAGCCTCCATGAAACCTTCCTTAGTGATTTCTTTTTTGTAATCAATCAGGTCAATCTGACCTTTACCGGTTTCCTCGTCAATAATTTGGTTTGAACCGAGCTCACTACCGGGATCATCGTAGTCGAGACAAGACTGCAAGCCAAACGAAGCAAAGGCAAGCGCACCGATAAGAAATATGTTGCGTTTCATTGTTGAGTTAGCTATTGATTTTAGAAGTTGAGTTTAAGATTGATACCGAACGAACGCTCTGAGGGGAGGTTGAATACCTCGAAGGCACCCAGACCATTAGCTGAAGAGAGTGATACATCGGGATCAACCGGAGCATCCTTGTAGATAAAGAAGAGGTTACGTCCGATAACTGAGAGCGTAAGGTTCTTATTATCGCCGAGGAGATCACGGAAGGTATAACCGAGTGAAAGTTCACGCAGACGGAAGTTAGTAGCGTTGTAAACGTAGCTTGAAGCATCGTTTGAACCTACAGTCTCGTACCAGCCACGAATCGGAGCAATCTGACCGCTGCCATCGGGTACATACATACCGAGCTGCTGGTTACCATTCTTATCGGTGAAGTAAATCTTGTTAGCCTCTGCATGAGCACGAGCTGCTGCAGTACGCTGCGAGAGACCCTGGTTGTCAAGGTAAGCCTCAGTCAAAGAGATTACCTTACCGCCGATACGACCGTTGATGAGGAAGTAGAGCGAGAAGTCCTTATAGCTGATGGTGTTCGACCAACCGAGCTGAATCTTAGAGTTCATGTTACCGATGTAACGACCGAACTTTTCGCCCTTCTTGGTCTTAATCTTACCATCCTTGATGTAACGGAAGTTACCATCGATTGAGGGGGTACCGTTATCGTTCAAGAAGATATCACCCTTCTTGTGTACGAGTTCACCACGACCTTCCTGGTTGAGCACACCATTATCGTTGTAAACGTCGTTCTCCCAACGGGTAAAGTCTGTTACATACATATCGCCATACTTACCACCGGCTTTGTAACGCACCTGTACCTTACCATTGGCTACCGAGGTTGCGATGAGGGTTTCCTGACCCTTTTCGTTGGTGTAAGTCTTCTCGATTTCGTTGATGTTGTACGAGAAGTTAGCTGAAGTCTTCCAACGCCAACCTGCTGCAAAGCGCCAGTCGTAGCCAAGCGTCAACTCAATACCCTGGTTGCGGATAACACCGGTATTCACAGGCTGTGACTTACCATTGAGTCCGGGGATTACGAGGTAAGAGTTGTGCATCGACGAGTTATAGTAAGTAATGTCGAAGTTCAAACGGTTGTTGAAGAACTGAGTTTCGAAACCGGTTTCGAACGACTTAGTCTTCTCAGGAATCGGGTTGAAGCTGTTGTACTGACTCGGAGTCATCACACCGTTTACATAGTCAACGGTGAGCATGCCGTAGAGTACGTTAGGAATACTGTTACCTACCTCAGAGTAGCTCAAACGATACTTCACGTAGCTTACCCATTCAGGCATCTTGATGAGCTGCGAAAGGATAGCGTTGGCACCGAATCCGAAGTAACCGTAGTTATCGTTGGTACCCTTCTTGGTGAACTGAGCCTGACGGAAGGCACGGTACCAGTCGCGACGGTAAGAAGCATCTACGAAGATAGCATCCTTCCAACCAATCTGAGCAGTTACGAGCGCAGCCTTGTCCCAGTTGCTGCTCTTGCTCTTAGAGCTTTCGCCCTCAGCTGCAGCCTTGGGATCGAAATAGTTGGGGATTGAAGGAATCTTATCCATCATAGGAATTTTCACGCTGGCCGAGGTATAAGTGCTGAAGCTATTACCCTTAATTACGTGGCCTACCCAACCGGCAGTAGCCGATACACTGAAGTCCTTGATATTCTTGTTGTAAGAAAGGAGGTAGTCGGTGTAGATTTCGTTGGTGCGGTCGTTTGATGCCCAGTAAGTACCATAGTCATTCATCTGAGTGGGACCCCAGGTGGTAGCATAGGTCTTGCTTTCGCCATTGTAACGAGAGTGGTCGAGTGACACACGAGCCTGAAACGAAAGTCCGTCGTAGATATCCAAGCGACCTTGAACACTACCATAGAAGCGGTCTTCCTTCACAGTTTTGTTGTTCATATTGAGCAACCAGTAGGGGTTGTTGCGACCTGCAGTCTGATAAGCCCACTGCTGGAGAGGACCTTCAAGCTGTGCCTGACCTACAGCCCATACATAACCAGCGCCTTCCTTCTTGTAGTAGCCCTGCTCAGCTGACATCCAGGTACCCTTGGCACTGTAATCGTGCTTGTAGTGATCGAGATCGATGTTACGGGGCATCATGTAAAGGTCGTAGATGGGGTTACCAACAGTACCACCCGATACACGGTTCTTGGTAGTGGTCTGTACGTAGTTGGCGTTAGCATCAATCGTTACACGGTCAAAGAGCTTGAAGCTCTGGCGGAATGCAAAGGTATTACGGTTGTAAGTATTCTTATCAACCATACCGCTTGCGTAAGAGTTAGAATAAGAGAAGTAGCTTCTCATCTTCTCCGTACCACCTGAGAGCGAGATTGAGTTGTTGGTAGTGTAACCCATGCGGTAGAATTCATCCACATCGTCCTTAGCCTGGTTACGGAGGTAGATTGCACGCTTACCGCCACCGAACTTATTATCAACGGGAACATCTACAGTATAGCTACCGACACCTTCCATACGCTTGCCCCAGCTATTGAGTTCCAAGCCGCCGGTAGCGTTGATGTCAGCACCATAAATGTTTTGGATTTTCGGAGTAAGAAGCGGGTTGCTGAACGTTACGTTCGAAGTAAAGTTCACATCCATACGACCCTCCTTACCCTTCTTGGTAGTAATCATGACTACACCGTTGGCAGCAGCCGAACCATAAAGGGCAGCAGCATTAGCACCCTTCAGGATGTTCATCGACTCAATGTCATCGGGGTTAATCATTGACAGGGGGTCAGAACCTTCGCTCGAACTTGAGTAAGTCAGGCTTTGAGCATCACTTACCTGTCCGCGCGTGTTATTAGTCATAGGAATACCATCAATAACAATCAGCGGGGCGTTGTTACCGAGGATTGACTTGTTACCGCGAAGCAAAATCTTTGAAGAGCCACCGGCACCACCGGCACCCGGAGTGATAGTTACACCCGAAACTTTACCTTCAATAGAGTTGATAACGTTGGGGTCCTGTACCTTCATGAACTCATCGTTCTTAATCTGCTGCGTAGCGTAAGTCAGAGACTTCTCCTTACGGGCAATACCCATAGCAGTTACAACCACCTCATTAAGGCTGTTGCCTGCATCCTGCATTACCACATCGAGGGGACCACCATTCCACTTAATATCTTGACGCTCAAAACCAATGAGCGAGAAGCGGATAGTTGCTCCCGGAGCTACATTCTTCAACGAGAAGTTACCATTGAGGTCGGTAGTAGTAATATTCTTAGTACCAACGACAACGACCGAAGCACCAATTGCAGGTTCTCCGTTCGAATCTTTGACAGTACCTTTTACAACACCTTGCTGTTGTACAATGCTGGCCTCTGCCTGCGCCTCCAAAGGAGCCACAAACATAGGAATACCGAGGATGGCGGCCGTCAGAAGCGACGCACTAACGGTTTTGAAAGGTTTGTGCATAATTTTTGTTTGGTTGTTTGGTAGATTTTATGTTTTTCTGCCTGCAAAAGTACGTACTTTCACACAATCAAGCAAGAAACGTGCAATCAAATTCGGCCTTAAGCCAAAGATTTAACAATTAAAGGGGGCATTTCGGACGATACTTCACAATTTGAATTGATAAAAATTAAAACTCATTTGGTTACACTTGTATAACATCTACACGTTTGATACCTGTAATTTGCAAACAAAAGGTGGAATGACGTGGAAATTTGACTAAGATTTTGCTACAAAAACATTGCAGCACTGCTTAAAACTTTTGGCCCGCTTTTTGCTTACTCCAGTTTACCTTTTTGGACCTTCTTTTCTGACACTTCTAAAGGGCTCGAAGAGGTCTGGAAAAAGAGGGAAATACAAAAAGCAGAGTTTCGCTTTGCCCTTCGCCAGGCTTGTAGTACCTTTGCTACGAAATTCAAGTAATAATAAGCTAACTTTATGATGACAGCTAACGAAATCCGCGACTCGTACAAACGCTTTTTCGAGTCGAAAGGACATACCATCGAGCCTTCTGCACCGATGGTTATCAAAGATGACCCTACGCTGATGTTTACCAATGCAGGTATGAACCAGTGGAAGGATATTATACTCGGACAACGCAACCCTGAACCCCGACGCCGTACCGACTCGCAAAAGTGTCTGCGCGTAAGCGGAAAGCATAACGACCTGGAGGAGGTTGGACACGATACTTACCACCACACCATGTTTGAAATGCTGGGAAACTGGAGTTTTGGCGACTACTTTAAAGAAGGAGCTATCGATTATGCCTGGGAATACCTGGTAGACGTGCTCCACCTCGACCCCAACGACCTCTATGCCACTGTATTTGAGGGTTCTGAAGAAGACGGACTCAGCCGCGATGACGAGGCTGCCAATATTTGGCTCAAGCACTTGCCGGCTGACCACATTATCAACGGCAACAAGCACGACAACTTTTGGGAAATGGGTGATACTGGTCCCTGCGGCCCCTGCTCGGAGATCCACCTTGACAGCCGTACACCTGAAGAAAAGGCTAAAGTGCCCGGACGCGAACTTGTAAATAAGGACGACCCGCAGGTTATTGAGATTTGGAACATCGTGTTCATGCAGTTTAACCGCAAGGCAAACGGATCGCTCGAACCGCTATCAATGAACGTGATTGACACGGGCATGGGTTTTGAACGTCTGGTTCGTGCCATCCAAGGCAAAAACTCAAACTACGACACGGATATCTTCCAGCCCATTATCGGCAAAATTGGTGAACTGTCGGGCTTTACTTATGGTAAAGACGAGAAGGTAGACGTTGCCATGCGTGTGATTGCCGACCACTTGCGTGCCATTGCTTTCTCTATTGCCGACGGCCAACTGCCCTCGAACGCCAAGGCCGGCTACGTGATTCGCCGTATCCTGCGCCGTGCCGTACGCTATGCCTATACCTTCCTCGGACAACGCGAAGCTTTCCTTTGCCAACTCGTACCGACACTCGTGGCCGAAATGGGCGAGGCTTACCCCGAACTCAAAGCACAGCAGGTGCTCATCGGCCGCGTCATGCAGGAGGAGGAAGAGAGTTTCCTGCGCACACTTTCAACTGGTATCAACTTGCTTGAGGCTGTTATTGCCGAGACCAAACAAGCCGGCAGCACAATTGTTGACGGCGAAAAGGCTTTCACGCTCTTCGATACCTACGGCTTCCCGCTCGACTTGACAGAGCTGATTTGCCACGAGCACGGAATGACGATCGACGAGGAGAAGTTCAACGCAGAAATGCAGAAGCAGAAGGAACGTGCACGCAATGCCGCTGCTGTTGAAACCGACGACTGGGTGATTCTGGGCGAAGGCGAAACTACATTCCAAGGATGGGACTACACTGAATACGACTGCCACATCCTGCGTTACCGCCGCGTGCAGCAAAAGAAACAGACGTACTACGAACTGGTACTCGACCAAACACCTTTCTACGCCGAAATGGGTGGTCAGGTAGGCGACCGCGGTGTTCTCGAGAGCACTGAAGAAACGGTTGAGATTTTTGACACCAAGCGCGAGAACAACCTGCCCATCCACCTGACCAAAAAACTGCCGGCCCATCCCGAGGCTGCCTTCAAGGCGCGCGTTGACCTCAAGGCCCGTCGCGGTAGCGAGGCTAACCACACGGCTACCCACCTGCTTGACCAGGCGCTGCGCGAAGTTCTGGGCACACACGTAGAACAGAAGGGTTCGCTCGTTACACCGGACTATCTGCGCTTTGACTTCTCGCACTTCCAGAAGGTTACACCCGAGGAACTGCGCCAGGTAGAACGCATCGTGAACCGCCGCATCCGCGAGGATATTCCTTTACAAGATTACCGCGACGTACACATGGACGAGGCTAAGAAACTGGGTGCAATCGCCCTCTTCGGCGAGAAGTACGGCGACCGCGTACGCGTTGTGCAGTTTGGCCAGAGCGTTGAGTTCTGCGGTGGCTGCCATGCCAAGAGCACGGGCCGCATCGGACTCATCCGTATTGTTTCGGAGAGCAGTGTGGCTGCCGGTGTACGCCGCATTGAGGCCATCACGGGCGAAGCTGCCGAAGAAAGCATCTATGCTCAGGAGGACGTACTGACTAACCTCAAGTCGTTCTTCAACAACGCCAAGGACCTCACAGCGGTTATCCGCAAAACCATCGAGGAGAACGACGGCTTAAAGAAGCAAGTCGAGGGCTACGTAAAGGAACACCTTTCGGCACTACGCGACAAATTGGTTGCTGCAGCAACCGAACACAACGGAGTGCGCTTGGTACAAGCAGTCATTCCCACGGCTGTGGCTCCCGATGCCGTTAAGGACCTGGCTTTCCAAATTGCCAACATGTTGCCCGAAAATACGCTCTGCGTACTGGGTTCTACCCACGAGGGCAAGCCCTTACTCACCGTGATGATCAGCAAAGACCTCGTAGCTGCCCGTCAACTCAACGCTGGTACACTGGTACGCGAGGCTGCCAAACTCATTAAGGGTGGCGGCGGCGGTGCGCCTCACTTTGCTACTGCAGGTGGTAAGGATACAGCCGGCATTGAGGCTGCTGTGAAGAAAGTTGTAGAATTGGCCCTGGCCTAACCTACCGCTTCTATACACCTTTATATATTATAGCGAAACGCTCATGGGTAGCAGCCTCGAACATCACGGCCTCCGCGTGGCCGGAAAAATAGGTTTCCCTGCAAAAGAAGGCTTGAGGCCCTACCTTATTTAAATCTTGACGCCCGCTCCGGACCACCAGCCAGCAAATTCTTGTACTGGCAGATTCCGGGGCGGGCGGATTGATATCCAATGCGCTACTTCCTGACAATGTAGAACAGCGCAAATGCTACACTTGTTTAACCTTTGGACAAATGCTGTTGCCAAGTCGTTAAAACTTGACAGGGATGCAGATGGTCTGAAATAAAATTGAAATGTGTGATGAAACAAACTTCGCTCGAAACTTTAGCCAACGAAAATGTTTTTGAACTGATTGGCAAGGAATGGATGCTGATTACTGCCGGAACCCCCGACAAATTCAACATGATGACGGCCTCATGGGGTGGCTTGGGCTGGCTCTGGAACAAACCGGTAGCCTTTATCTTTGTGCGCCCCGAACGCTATACTTACCCCTTTATTGAGGAGAACGACCGCCTGACGCTTACCTTCTTTGGCCATACGCCGGAGATGCGCCGCGTGGTGAACCTCTGCGGAACGGTGTCGGGACGCGACCACGACAAACTGCGCGAAACGGGACTGACGCCGCTCTGCACCGAACAAGGCTCGGTATCGTTTGCCGAAGCCCGACTCACCATCGAGGGCCGCAAACTTTTCCGCTCGGAGATGCAGCAGGCTGAGTTCCTCGACAACGAATGCCTCAGCCGCTGGTACAACGATAAACCGGGCGGCTCCTTCCACACTGTTTACGTGCTCGAAATTGAGCAGGTTTACACCATGTAACCGGACTGACAGTATTTACCGGAAAACAATGATTTGCATACAGCATAACGCTGGTAAACTACCGCTAAACCAATGATTTAGCGGTAGTTTACTGTTCTTACCCATTGGCGGAATTAAATCAAGTAAATTAACACAATAAGAGGTTGTATATATCGCTGATTTTCAATAACTTAGCAATGACCAAAAAGTTAAGTTATCATCAGTATATGTACAACCTCTACTCAAAATTCATCAAAATTCTTGAGATATGCAAGCAGTTTTCTCAAGATCTCGTTAATGAAGCTGGTAATATTCCTCGTCAAGACCCTGTTCCTGAATTTTCGGATTTAAAATGCGCCTTATATCCGGTGGTGTAGAATTGAAAGAGAAATGGCAACGTACCATTTCTTCATTTACCCAAAACTTCGACC
>CALCVT010000098.1 GCA_937906495.1 uncultured Prevotella sp. | reverse complement strand
CAAAGATACAAAAATCTCCCATTTTATATTTTCTCAATAAGTTTAGATGACTTCAGTAATAAAATTTTTTAGGAGGGGCTTGTCCACAATAAAAATAAGTCCAACTTCTATAAATTTAGAGGTTGGACTAAGATTATTAAGGGTTATCGGACAGCAATATTAGTAAATATATTTTCACGTAGCTCATTTACCAAAAGTAAAACGTAAGCCCCCCTGCATAGTAAATTGCCATGGTTTTTCATGTCGAATAGTGAGGAGTGAACTGCCATCTGGAATAAAATAAGTAATACCTGGTTCAAAGTATAAGCCAATACTTTTAGTGAGATTAGCTTGCAAACCTGCTGCAATATTCACGGAAGCCTGCCATAATCCGTTACCTAGGTGTTTATTATGGCTCGCGTTCGATTTATAGGCATTATCTATGTGGAATGAAGTGTTTTGACTTCCTTTGATGCATTTTTCCAATTGGGCTCCCGCCGTGAGGTAAGCGTTAAACGGGCGAGATTTAAATGCCGTATAATTTGCTTGTAAAGGAATACCCACGTAATGTAGGTGTTGCTCAGTATGATAAAATGATACATCAGAGCCCGATTCAATATCAGAAGACAGATGTGTATAAGTAATACCGGTACCTAAACTCCATCGTTTGTTAAGTTTAATGGTTAAACTTAACCCTGCTTGAAAAGGGGTGCGGTGGCTAACGCGTGTTTGTACGTCACGGTTAATATTTTTGCCCATTAACATTGCCATGTCTGCTGATTGTCCCTTTCCATTATTCAAAGTTGCTTCGCTGCTTACGTATGCGTTAGCTTTTGCATAGTAACCAGCTTCGTGCTGATGAAATGAGGGCGTAGCGCTTGTGTGTAGCGCTAATTGATGTATATTAATTTGTCTTTCTGCACTATGATTAGTTCTTGTACTTGCAGCTCGAGGTAAGGTTCGTGTTGTACAATGATTAGTTGATTTTGTGGTATATCTTTGATGAGAAGGGGATTTTGACAAACTTGTCGTAGAGTTTTGAGTTGGAGTTAACTCTTTATCTTGTGTTGCATTGCCTTGTAGAGTGTATGTGTTCGTGCAAGAATTTGCTGATTTTTCGTTGGTATGAGTATTGTTATTTACATTTAGTCTGTGGCTTGTGGTTCTTTGTTGTTGAGAAACAACTATCTGACAAGGTGTGTTTGAGTTTACAGAAGCACCTTGAGTCAATGAAGATAAGGTTGCTATAGGCTTGACTTGGGTTAAAGTAGTTTTAGCAGTTTTTTTGTTTTGAATATTAAGTTCGTTGTTCGTTGCAGATGGGTTCAACAACACGACCATTGTCAGACATGCAGCTACAGAGCATGCAGTTGCTATAAATGAAGGTTTGAGATAAAAAGGTTTTTGCTTCGTTATTTTTTTTGTTGCAAGCGAGGCCTCCAAACGTTCCCATCCATTAACGGGAGGAACCGACTGATGTGAGGACAGTTGGTTGCGTAGACCTTCTTCCCAAGGATTGAGATGTTTCATAAATCGTGTGTATTGAGGTATAGTGTTATTTTCTCTTTTAATAATTTTTTTGCGCGTAAATACTGCGATGCAGATGTGCTTTCTTTAATATGTAAGCGTTTTGCAATCTCGGAGTGACTCCATCCTTCAATTAAGAAAAGGTTCAGTACAGTACGGTAACCCGGGGGCAGTTCGGCTATTAGCTTTAATATAGTATCAGCACTGATGTCTGGTGGCGTATATTCATCTTCATCGCTTCGGTCAGGAAGTGTTTCAAAATCTTCTACTTCAAGTTTCTTTTTCTTGTCAAGCCATGATAGTACGAAATTTGTAAAAACCCTTCGTAGCCAGGCCCCCAATGAGCCTTCTCCTCGGTAAGTGAATTTATCTATAACTTCAAAAACCTGAATGAATCCATCGTGAAGTAAGTCTTCTGCTTCATCTTGACAGTCTGTATAACGTCGGCAAAGCGACAACATGCTACCTGCAAAGTGCTCGTATAGCTCTTTGCGTGCATAGTTATCGCCTTGCTTCAGTCCTTCAGATAGTTCTAATTCAGTCATATTCACTTCCCGGTTATTATGAAGCCGGTACTATAAGTTAAGAGTTCATTTATTAGTTTTCTACGTTTATCACGCGTTTCTCGTTTTGGCTGTATTGAAAGCGCAATACATAGCTTTTGGGATTGCTTTCATCTTTAGGCAGCATGAACGAGGCATAGCTATAGGCACTCCAGTATTGAGGGCTGTTACCATTAAGGTGATGTCGAAATTCAATAATGCGATTACCATCGCTATCATTCAGACCAGTATCATAAGCATTGATTAAATGGGGCTTGACGGTGTAGCTGCAAGTAGGAACACTAAATTTTATGTTAATACATCCACCGGCAATCCATGCCTCGCTGACACTTGTAATATCTTGTCCAAGAGCTTTGCTGGCAGCTTCGTCAGTTGGAGCTGGAACAAATCCTTTGGTTAATACTTCGAAGATATCACGCAAGCTAATAGCACGTTGATTTTCACCTCTTCCTTCGCTAATAATATTATACATGGCAATAACTCGTTGGCCAGGTTTGCGAAGGTTGCGGTATGCAATCAATGTACTGTCAGGAATAGCATAAGCACTTTTATCTCCGTCAAAAACAATGTTATACTGTCGATTGTTTTTTTGTAGGGTGCCCATGCCTACATTGTAGTAGTCATTGTTGTTGTCGTCGATGCAAGCTGTCAAAGTTAGTAGCATAGCGATAAAGGCCACAAGCGGAAAAAATCTTTTCATAGGTTTGGGATTTTGAATAAATTAGTTTCTGCTCTATAAATACAATATATGGCCAATCCTTGCACGAAGTCGGGCTAAAAATGAGAGCCCAGACTCTGTACTCCCGGGCTCTTTAACTAAATATATGTTTGTAATGATTGTTTTATTTGAGTAGTTTGCTTAATTTATCATCTAATTCTTTGATTGATAGCCCTCCTGCAATTACTTTACCATTTGGACCTATTAGCAGGGTTGCTGGAATAGAATTTATGCCATAAGTATCAGCAGCTACGCTTTGCCATCCCTTTAAGTCTGACAAGTGATGCCATTTGAGGTCCATTTGTCTTATGGCTCCAGTCCAAGCTTGTTTATCATTGTCGAGTGATAATCCGACTATATCAAATCCCTTGTCTTTATATTTTTCGTAGAGAACTTTTACGTTGGGCATTTCTTTGCGACAGGGACCGCACCATGAAGCCCAAAAGTCAATCAATACGTATTTGCCCTTACCAATATAATCAGCAAGATTATGCGTATTTCCATCAGGATCTTTCAGAGTCATATCTGTAAAATCAACTCCCGGAAGTTGACGTTTCCATCCTTTAATAGTTTTTTTACTACGTTCCATTAGGGGGTATTCATGTAGACTGGATTCCCCTCTTCTGCAAGTCGTATAAATTCAGCTTTATCCATTTGTGTAGCTGCAGCAGAGAGAAAGAAAGCAGGAAACTTATGTTGGTGGTTGCTTTTGCAACATTGAGTAATAAGGCCTAACATTTTGTTCATTTTATCCTGATAGCTATGATTTAGACGTTCCTCAACTTCGGTCGGCAACATTTCACCCTTTTTGCGGTAAACAGCCTCTTCTGCAAAAAGTTCAGCTATTTGTTTCTGTATTGCCAAAATTTGTTCATTCCAGATATTGAGAGCATCGTTCTCAGGCGTGCCACTTACTTTTCCGAGTTTCAAGTCTACATTTATATTTCCATCAAGTATAACTGGAACAGTTTCTTCGCCTTTAGTCGTAACATAGGCAAAGACTTTATTTTGAGCAGTTCCAGAAAAACTGAAGTTGCCATTATTTAATACGGCCACGCTATCAATGGTTCGGCTTTCGATTTTTTGTAGATAAACCATCTTTGCTCCTTTAGGAGCGATGCCCTTTATTTGATAACTTTGAGCCATCATAGGCATTGCTGCAAGCGATAAAGCAGCTATAGCTAAATTCTTGTTTTGCATAATCTAAGTATTTTCATAAGAAGTTATGGCGCAAAAGTAAGCATTGTCGGGCAAATTGTTTACTTTTGCAGAAAAGAAAATTCTAAACAAATGTTCAAATGGAAAAGAGCGACAGCATTGTAATAATACCTACCTATAACGAGAAGGAGAATATTGAGAGTATTATCCGAGCCGTTTTGGGACTGAAAGAACATGCATTTCATATACTTGTAATTGATGATGGTTCACCAGACGGCACGGCATCAATAGTTAAACGCTTGATGGCAGAAGAATTTAAATATGAACTGCATTTGGTTGAGCGTCAAGGAAAATTAGGACTTGGTACTGCTTATATAGCGGGATTTAAGTGGGCAATAGAGCATGGGTATGAATATGTATTCGAGATGGATGCAGATTTTAGTCATGATCCAAAGGATTTGCCAAGACTCTATAGTGCTTGCGCCTGCGAGGGCTACGATGTTGCCATCGGCTCACGTTACGTAAGTGGGGTAAATGTTGTCAATTGGCCAATGGGACGTGTGCTAATGAGCTATTATGCTTCAAAGTATGTACGCTTCGTAACAGGTGTGCCCATTCATGACACTACTGCTGGGTTCAAGTGCTATCGTAGCCGAGTGCTTCAAACAATTGACTTGGACGCAATTCGTTTTAAAGGTTATGCCTTTCAGATTGAAATGAAATTTACAGCGTATAAACTCGGATTTAAAATTAAAGAGGTTCCGGTTATTTTTGTAAATCGCCGTCTAGGTACAAGTAAGATGAGCGGTGGCATTTTTAGCGAGGCTTTCTTTGGGGTTATGCGATTACGCTGGGCCTCAATAACCGGAAAAATTAAACCTCGTAAATAAATTCCACTACATAGAGTTCGTAGTTCTTATCTATTTACCCTTTTACTACTCCTATATTATATAGCTATGCATTTTCGTATTCAAATCAAAAACGCTACGATTGTCAACGAAGGTCGCCGTTTTGTAGGTACCTTGATTATTGAGGACGACCGTATTGGCGAAATTATAGAGGGATATGATGCCGAAGCTTCTATACCGGTTGACGAGATAATTGATGGTACAGGTTGCTTTGTATTGCCCGGAGTTATCGATGATCACGTTCATTTTCGTGATCCAGGACTTATCAGCAAAGGCGATTTTTGTTCCGAAAGTCGTGCCGCTGCTGCAGGTGGTGTAACTACTATTTTCGATATGCCCAACTGCCTACCTCAAACTACAACCAAGGAGGCAATTGCCGAAAAAGGACGCATTGCTGCGGCTAAATGTGTAGTAAACTATGGCTTCTTTTTAGGAGCGACCGCAACTAATGCCCATGAACTAGACAGTATTAATCCGCGAAAGGTTGCAGGAATAAAACTTTTTATGGGAGCATCCACCGGTAATATGCTGGTTAATGATGAAGACTCTTTGCTGGCTGTTTTTGAACATGCTCGTATTCCTATTATGGCTCATTGCGAAGATTCAAATCTTATAGCCCAAAATATCCGGTCTGCTCAAGCAACTTATGGTCTTGACCCAGATGTTTGCCATCATGCTGAAATTCGTAGTGCTGAGGTTTGTTATCGCTCTACTGAGCAAGCCGTACGTTTGGCGCACGAAACCGGCGCTCGCTTGCATGTAGCTCATATCTCTACAGCTCGTGAATTGGAGCTATTCGAGTCAAATCATCAGCGTATAACGGCTGAGGCTTGTATAGGGCATCTTATCTTTTGTGATGATGATTATAGTCGCTTAGGCACGCGCATTAAGGTAAATCCAGCAATAAAAACATCATCCGACCGCGCAGCTCTTCAGGCTGCTTTGACCGACGGACGAATACGTACTATAGGTACAGATCATGCACCGCACAAATTAACAGACAAGATTGGGGGCTGTGTCAAGGCAGCTTCGGGTATGCCTATTATTCAGTTTGGTTTGATATCCATGCTTGAATTAGTTGATCAGGGGGTATTGGATTTGGAACGTTTGGTACAATTGATGTGTCATAATCCTGCGGAACTTTTCCAAGTTGAAAATCGTGGCTATCTGCGTGAGGGGTATATGGCCGATATCGTTATGGTGCGTCCCAATGTACCATGGACACTAACTCCAAATCGCATACAGAGCAAATGTAATTGGAGTCCTCTAGAAGGACATACCTTCCGTTGGCGTGTTGAACGTACCTTTTGCAACGGATTTCCCATTTATAACCGTGGTCATGTTACTGACGAGAAGTATCGGGGTCGTGCTATATGTTACAACCGCTAAATTGTTGTTTATAGTTTTAACTTGGAAATAAGTCAACCCGCATCCTTTTGCTAATCATGTTATATCGATTATACCAGTTATTTGTAGCTTTTCCCATTATTTTAATAGCTACAATATTGACTGCTCTTATAACAAGTATAGGCAGTCTGTTCAATGCTCACTTTTGGGGATATTATCCCGGACGTATTTGGTCAAAAATAGTGTGCCGCATTTTATTGCTTCCAATTTACGTTGAAGGCCGCGAAAACCTTGATAAACGTCAAAGTTATGTATTTGTTGCCAATCATCAAGGACCAATGGACATCTTTTTAATATATGGCTACTTAGGTCGTAATTTTAAATGGATGATGAAGAAGGCCTTGCGCCGTATGCCACTTGTAGGTTATGCTTGTGAAAAAGCTCGACATATATTTGTCGATAAATCAGGTCCAAAAGCTATAAAAGAAACTATCGATCGTGCACGTCAAACATTGCAGGGTGGTACGTCACTCGTAGTTTTTCCCGAAGGTTCGCGAACTTTTACAGGCCATATGGGACTCTTTCGAAAAGGAGCATTTCAATTGGCCGATGATTTGCAGTTGCCAGTGGTCCCTGTAACGATAGATGGATCATTTGATGTACTCACTCGTATGGCAGGTCTCAACTTTGTTAATAGACATTCTATGCGGCTCATCATTCATAAGCCTATTTATCCAACCTCACATAGTCCCGAGGATGTGAAGCAAACCATGGAACAGGCTTATCAAACTATAATGAGTGAACTTCCCGAGAAATATCAGGGCTATCAAAAGAATCCAGACCAATAAACAGAGTGGTAGTTTATGCTACTAGGATAGTCTATAATAGTTAGAAGATACTATATGTGATATTTTGTAATTTATAGATGCCATACATCGAAGATAATGATTCCTTTTGTTAAATTCTACCTATTCTGTCGAAAAAAAAGCCCAAAACATTTGCAAGGAACGAAAAAGTCCGTACCTTTGCATCGTTTTAAAAAGGCAATTGATTGTTTTACTAAA
>CALCVT010000097.1 GCA_937906495.1 uncultured Prevotella sp. | reverse complement strand
TTTGCCGTTCTGCTCCTAAGGAAGTGTTAAGCATTCATTAGTTTAGACGACTTCGATATGAAAAACGTACACTCGCATACCCAAAATACCCCCAAGGCCAAGTTGCTTACAGTGTGTTGGGATATGCTGGAGTTCCTTTTTCAGCATGGCAATTCGGCCAATCTCAAGGTGTGCCGCTGGGATGCCAGTGAGCAAATTAACTATTTAAAGCTGAGTGGCAAACCGGAACATCAGAATTTAGCCAACTATTTGCAGGACGAAATAAAAGCAAAGCCCGAACTTCAGGTCATTTACCTGTTTTATTGGACTAATGCAACTACCTCTGGTCAAAGCAAAATACATCTGATAGGCGGTACTTCGCCCTACACCATGGTGTTTACCTCGCCCAACTGGACACGGAACATGGCCGAATGTGGATGGACATTTAACCGCCTTGATGGTTCTGCCATGTTCGACGGGGGCGTACATGCCTTTGCAGCACGCGCTCCAAAATTCAAAGATTGGGTATTAAGTACCTATCTGGCTTATTCAGGCGGTTTTGCTGCTCGTGATTTTACAGATACGTTGAGCGCTTTGTTAGGTGCCGGTCTGCCTCCGCATGCCATGCAATTAAATAGTTTGAGCATTCCTGAACGTCCCGCTCAGTTCCTGACATGGTATACACCTCTTCAAGATGTAAAAGGAACACAGGTCACCATTCATAACGGGACGGTACCTTTGGCTTACGAACCCGTGAGTTTGACCACCAGCGACTACCAGATAGAATGCACATCGGACCGCTACAAGAACTACACCTATGAGGGTGCGGCTGTGGTGTTGCAAACCCCGTTGGTGCTCAACGAAGGCGGCATACCCGGAGCTAAGTATGTGGGCGATACGCCTTGGAACCCGGCTACCTGCCAAATTCATGAGGCCGCGCTGACTGATGCTTTGCACCTGCGCAGTCTGCCCGGTGGTATGGGCATCCAATATCCCTTCCTGACAGCCAAGGACTTTTTGGAAGACAAACTGATTCGCTTGCCTTACGCCATCGACAGCAAGCGCTTCCTGACGGCCTTTGATGGCAACTCGCGCTACTTGCTGCCGCTCAAGTCACGCTTTTTTGACTTTTTCAATATCTCCGATTTAGAGAATATTGTAGGACATCAGGGCGGCGGAAAGGCCTTGAAACTGCTCAGCCTGGAACCTTGTGGAGCAGAGGGCATGCAGGTCACACTGCGCATTCCCGTATCGCATCAGGCACCGGGTGCCACCCATCATTCTTTCATCGAATTGCGCAAGGTATATGCAGCGTCAGACATTGTGAGCCAGCAAGGACAGTTTGAAGTGGGCATCTTCCCCTTCTACCGCTGTACCGACGACCCTCAGCATAACCAGTATGCCGTGGCCTTGTATGCCAACGATATTGCGTTGGAGTTTACGGCATACGATACCACCTCCCAGCAACCGGTAGATGTCCATTCAACCCTCCGTACATCTAACCAAACAATTTTGTCGACTACCTATTACGAGGTAGATCAGGCCTTCGATTATGTAGCCGTTTGTATTAACGATACAAAAGAAAACGTAAAGGCCAAAGGATTGATTTTACCTCGCTTCTACCAACCTGACTATCAGGTAAAAGCAGCCGGGGCAGGCATGAAGGCTGCTGTAGACTTTGGTACATCGAACACGCACATTGCCGTGATGTCTCCCGGGCATACACCTGAGCCCTTTAGCATCAGCAGCATGGTCACCTTCTTGAGCGCCAGCAGCGATTACTCAGCTGCAGCAATCGACGCTGAGCTATTGTCCAATGTAATGGCTACCCAATATCCCAGAGAGTATGTGCCCGGCGTAATCGGGCAAGGCAACAGCAAGTTTGCTTTCCCCATGCGCACCACGACCTGTGAGGTGAAGAATTTTGCTACCATTCCCAATCCCCGTTTGTTCGGCCATATCTCGCCCGGATTTAACTTCCTGTCCGAGCAATATGTCGGTGTGGATGACTGGACCTACGATACCAATCTGAAGTGGGCTTTTGAAACCGACCCGGCGTCCATCCCTTACAAGAACCGCATCATCAATTATTTCAAGTCGTTGCTTTGGATGATTAAGTCCAAGAGTCTGCTCGAAGGCCATGGCTTGCCCGGCACCGTTTACATTACCTTCCCCGAGGTAATGTTGGCAACGGTAAAGAATCAATTAATAAATTGCTGGCAAGAAGCTTTTGCTGCCTTGCATCTTCCTTATGAGGATGAGGTAGATGCCGGAGGTACAGTCATCAAGCGTTACTTAGTGGTAGATAGCGAATCGTTGGCTCCCTATCATGCCATGGCAAGTACCGTGATGGGCAGTAGCTTTATGAACATTGATATCGGTGGCGGTACCTCTGATATTTTGTATGTCGTAAAAAATGGTGGTACGATTGTAGCAACCTATTTCACCTCGACCAAGTTTGCCGCGAACGACCTTTGGGGCGATGGGTTCAGCGTGGCCGCCGGCGGAGCGGCATTGCGCACCAATTGCGACAACGGATTTAAATCGTATATGGATGGCATGGTCACAGGTTCCGGCATCGATTTAGCCAGCCAAAGTGCCTATAAAACATTTGCCGACCAAATAGCAAAGAATTCGGCCGATATAATGGGTTACTTATTCAAGAATGACAAAACCTTCAATACCGAGGCCAAAATCGCTGAACAAAAGAACTTATTCAGTTTAATCTTTGTGCATTACGCGGCGGTTATCTACAACGTGGCACGCATCCTGAAGAAGAAGAAACTGCCCATTCCCGAGGTGCTCTCGTTTACTGGTATGGGTAGCAAGTACACCCGCCTGATAGCCCCTCAGGATGCCGAATTGACCGAACTGACCCGGATTCTGCTGCAACTCTTTACCGTTACCGACGACCAGGAATTTCCGAAAACATTTTGCGTAAAGCGTCCGGGAGCAGCCAAAGAGATGACAGCCAATGGTGCTCTGGCAGTAACGGGTCTGGCAGCCGGCTTTGTCGCTTCGAACCCGCAGAATGTCAATGACTACGGCTTTGATACCGAGCAGACGCTTACTTACGCCGATGTGAGCAAGGATGAAGTGCGAAAGGCCGTGCTGGTGGAATACGAGCACTTTATCGATTTGATAAGGGGCAGTCAGGAGTTCCGTAATTACCTGCATAGCAAGTTTGCGCTGACCATTTGCGACAGCTTGCTCGATGACTTGAAGAATAAGGCCGAGGCCAGCTACAATAACTATAGCGGTATGGCTGCGGGACATGCTCAGGTCAATGTCACCGAAACCCTCTTCTTCTGGCCGTTGAAGCATGCCCTGTACGAAGTTTCTAAGAATTACCAATCCTATCAATAGTTCAACCATGAAGCGAATAGCATTTTTATGCATGCTCTTCGTGTTGGGTGCACACCTCCTCAGCGAGGTGTGTGCCCAAGGCACGGAGGGGTGTGCAGCAGACACAACGTATGGTACATACGATAAGAATTCAAACACCTTTACCATCAAGAAAGAGTATCTCGGGACGATAATCCCCATGTGGGCTATAGCCGATGCTTGTGAAATAACCTATCCCTTGTATGGGGATTATGATGAAGTAACGGAGACGCAGTTTGGTGGTGCAGATAATGAAGGTAATCAATATTTCGAAGATAAATATAATGAATATCAGCCTGAACATCCAGCAAAAGTTGTTTGTAATATATACCGATCTTTGATGTTAGATCTTACAGAAGTCAAGGACACAGCTTTCAAAGCAACATTGTGTTTTTTGGGAACCAAGAAAGAAGGAAATAAAGGTTATGTTCCTGATACCACAAAGATAGAAAAAGTTTCTTTAGCCGTAGAATCAAATCCTACGCTTGGCGGTGATGGAAATAACAATGTAGGTAAACCTAACGGTGATCAAGTTGAAAAACCCAAATCTTCGAACGTACTGGTAGCGTTTAATACGCTGCTGCTGCTGATTCTCTTAATCCTACAGTTTGTGCGTAAAGGTAAGAGCCAGTTGCCAAAAGCGCAACAGGTTCCGTCACCGAGTGCAGCAAGTATGCAGCAGCCTCAGCCCTTTGTTTCGTCTAATCGCAATCCGGAATATCAACAGATTCTTGCTGAACTTGGAGCATTGAAGCAGCAGGTAGAATTCTTGCAGCAAGGTATTCAGTCAATGCATGTTCAGCAACAACAGCAGCATGTACCGCAACAGCAGCATGTACCGCAACAACAGCAGCATGTTCAGCCTTTGCCTCCTACACCACCTTCCCCTCAACCTACACCCGAAGAAGTGTTTGATAAGGTAAGGTACGTTAGTGATAAGCGTTGTTTCTTGACGTCCGAAAATTCCAGTTCCATTATCCGCGTTGTCAAAAAAGGAAATGACATTCGTTTTACCCTGAAGGATGAAGCCCGCCAGGGAATTCTTTCAACCCTGAACACCTACGACGGATGTATTGTAATTGCAGGAAATACGGCAAGTCCGACGCAGCTTGACAAAGTCACTCCCAGTAAACTCCGTCAGGATGGAAACTGTTATGTGGTGGTTGAGCCCATCATCCTTCACTATCAATAGTCATCTCTAAACATTCAGTTTAATGGAGGACTTTTTATTTTATCTCATTCTTCTCTTCATTCTATTAGTTCCCGGAGTCTTTTTATTCTTGTGGAATAATCAGCAAGCCCGAAAAAACATCGCTGCGTTCTTGAACAAAGCCCTACAGCAGGTTCAGGAGGCGGCTATGCGTGCGGGCAGCCCGAATCCCCAGGCTGCCGGGCAACCGGGAACTTCGCAGTCTTCTCCTACTTATCAGCCGAAGAATGAAGCGGGAAGGCAACTGCTTGCTGCCTTGCAAAAGCAGCAAACAGTGCAGGCCGAAGGAAACCGGCAAGTTGAGGCAAAACTGGCCGCCATGCAATTGCAACTCCAAAATATGGAGCAAGGGCTGTCGGACCGGCTGGCTGTCATTGAGCAACAGTTGCAATGGCTGCAGGCCAAGGTGCAGGAGCGGCAGCAAACCGCAGCGGCATCGGTGGCAGCCTATCCCCATCGCTGCTATGCACGGCAGGCCGATTTAACGCCGCCGGCAGGCTTTGATGTTAAAAGTTGCAGTTCGAGTTCGTATCGCGCCTTTTATTGCATCACCCTGCACTCGGCTACCGAGGCCACATTCGACCTGACGGCTGAGGCTAAAACCGAATTTGTGGCGCAAGGGGGCAGCATGGTTCCGAGCCAGACCTATGCGTTCGAAAACAATCCGCCTTATGCCTTGCAGCGTATCGAAACAACCGCTCCCGGACGTTTGGTGCTGCAGCAGGGCAAATGGGTGATAAGCTCTAAAATCAGCTTACGATATGTATAACGTAACCCTTTAAAAATGATGAAAATAAAACCGCTCCAATCAATGGCTATAGCAGGCATGTGCGTTTTGCTGGCCATCGTGGCAACAAGTTGTAAGAATGACGCGTTTAAGCCCAACGGCTATAAATCGAAGGTGGTGAAGGTGGTTGATAGCCGCACCATCGAGTTGAGCAATGGCTTGCATGTGCAGCTCCTGGGTATAAAGGGCAGTGACCAAACCATGGAATACCTGAAGCAGCACGTAGTAGGCAAACGTGTAAAACTTGTGCGTGACAAGGGCAGTAACACCCCCAAAGAGGAGTACGATGGCGTGCCTAAAAAAATTAAAGCCTATGTCCGTTTGGGTAACGAAGTAATGTCTATCCAAGGTAAAATGCTCAAGGAATTTGGAACTCCGGCTGATTTGGATATGGGTAACTGCAAGGATTCGGTCGAGGTTTTTAAAGCATATGTTGCTGTAAAGCCCGATACCATTCCCGAACCTAAGACCCCGGAGGAACTGTTGGCTTACATGAAGCCGGCAACCTTTCAGATTATTACCCCCGATGGTACCGGAACAGGCTTTTTGATTAACGAATTAGGCTTGGCTTTAACTAATAATCATGTGCTTTCACCAAGTAATTATGGGAATGCCGTATGCGTCTTTTTCGGTGAAGACGGTACGCTCGACCGACTGAATCATCGTGAAGTTGAACAGGTGTATGTAACGTCAAGTGACAGCAAGATAGACTTCACCATTTTCCAACTGAAGTTAAGGCAAGGCGAGAAAACTCCGTACATGCCTTTGGTAAAGGAAAAGCAAGCAGAAGGCATTGCGGTGTGGAAATTGGGTTGCCCGGTAGGCGAAATAGCTAACTTTTCGGGTGGAAACTTGAGTAACTACAACAATGTTCAGGATAACGCTGGAAATATGTACAGTTATATCACCCATTCCTGCCCGGTCAATAATGGTGATAGTGGCGGCCCGCTCGTTAATAAATATGGTCAGGTAGTGGGCATCAACCAGTCGATTCGATTAAATAAAACCCTTTCATTGATGACCGGTTCTATTCAACGCGCTGAAGGCATTGCCTATGCTGTCGATGCATTGACCATCCGTCGTATTTTGGAAGAAGCACAAATTAAGTATGAACACTGACGATTATTTGCAACGATATATTCTGCAGAACATCGTAGAGCGCGTGCAGGTCAATCAACGCACCCGTACGTTGATGGTTGACCAAACCAAGCTCACAGACCAACAACTTGACACACTCCTCCGGGAGTGTGCCAAGTATGGCTTGAGCGAGGCCGAAGCCCGCAGCCGCATTCTGACGATGGGGCAGAACATCCACATTTACTCGCAACCTTCAGTCCGACAATCGGCCAGCCCCTTGTCGGTAGCCGGGATTGAAGTGGGCCGACACCTCATTCTCTGTTTTCAGGACAAACCCGGAAACGAGTTCAAACTGGCATTGATTTGCGTCGAAAAGGGATGTTTTGCCGTGGTAGAGAGCGAAATACCCGGTGTGGCTGTACTCGATGTGCTCGAAGCTCTGCAGCCCTGCTGGCAGGCAGGAAGTATGCTAAGTTTCAAGGTCTTTCGCAACGGACAGCCCTTTCCCAACGAGCAACAGGAGTTGCAACTCGAAGGCTATCGCCATTATAAGGAACTGCTGCCCGGTTTTCTGTACGAAGTGTACGACACGAAACAAAGTTTTGACTACAACGATGCACAGGCCGACATGCAGGCAAACAAAACGAAGTATGTTGATAGCTGGGAGTTGCACCAAGTATCCGGCCGTCCGGTTTTCTACACCACAAGCGACGATGTGCAACAGCGCAACTCCGTTTTTCGCATCGAACCCCATGTTGCTGCTGATACAGCCACTTTGATACCCAACTTAGACCGTTTGGACAACTTTCGCGGCGCCGAACTCATCAATCAGGCCAAAAACATGTTTGGAAACTGTTGCCGCATCATGATACGTGCCACCCAATCGCCTGAGTGGGCCGTCTGTCATTCTCCGGGCATGTTGCTGTGTAATGATTTGGCTGTAAGCCGGGCGGAGTGGGTACTGATGAGCCACCCGATTATCGAACTTCAATAATTTAATGTGTGATGCAGGAAAAATCTGTACGTGCTTTATTGGCCGATATACAAATGGCTGTGAGTCAGCATCGAGTGGACGAGCAATACCACCAGCTGCAGCAAAGGTTTAAGCAGCAAGGAGTATCAACCTATGCCCTACACGTGTTGATAAACGCAGCCTTAACACAGCAGGAGAAGCAAGTAGTATCTGTCGACAACAACTTGCAATATTATCAAACTGCCGACAACCAGCAACAAGAAATAGAACGCCTGAAAGAGGAAGTTGAGCGTTTAAAGGCAGCGAAGTGGCAGCATAAAATAAAAGCCTGGTTTGGACGCTGAACAAGCGGAGGCAGACAGGTTTAAAGGCGTAATTAATTGACCTTTTGTAGTCTGAAGGAGTAATTTAAATGATGAATACAGAACAAGAAAGCATTGCGGAAAACAACAAGCAAAACGTGACTTTCTCAATAGGTCCAAGTCGTGTGAAGGGTAAAATGTTCCTCGGTAAGCGCGAGGATAATGAGGAAGCTAAGAACGGCAAAGAGCAACAAGTACAGCTTGACAAAAAAGCTTACGAATGCTTGTTGGCAAGGGCTGTAGAACTGGAAAAAGCGTATAACGATTTGGCCGCAGAGTGTGCGCAGATAGAGGAAGACAAACTCAAGGCTTATAACAACTTGCAGAGCTTAGAGCGTGATTTGGAGCAAAAACATCAGCGTATGGAGTCGTTTGCTTCGAACACGAAGGCGTATAAAGAGGCTCATGACAAACACCGGGAAACTGAGAAAAGATATGTCGATGCTGTTGCCGCTTATAATCGCTTGGTAAAGATTATTGAACATAAAATGTTTGAACTCTACGAAGTTGAAAGGTTATGCAAGCAAGCACGGGCTGCAGCTAATGATGCTTATTCAAAAATTCCTCACCCCGAAGTTTCTTTGCAGCCTAAACCCGCACCTGCAAAGTCCGATGCTGAGCAACAGCCTAAACCCACACCTAAACCCACGCCTGCAAAGCCGGAGCAAAATGAGGGGCAAGACACCACAACAACCCAAGAATGTCCTGTCTGCTATACCGCTAATGTGCCCGGTGCCCGGTATTGCCGGCATTGCGGAATGCCTTTTCAGGAAAATCTGGAGGCTGCAGATTGGACCATTACTCAAGAAAATCATACGCATACCTGGAAAGTATGTGCCATCTGGAAACGTCCCTTTTGGGGCATTGCCTTGAAATTACTGGCAGGAACTTTTGTTGGCTTCTGTACCGGGTTTGCATTAGCAACTTTTTTAGATGCACAACATATCATCCGGTTTACTTTGCTTTTATTCATTATATGGTGCTTTGTAACCCTTTGGGCTTTTATACTGACGTGGGTAATTGTTAAGCAACAACTGCCTCTAAGCAAAAAAGTTCCTGCAGGCTATCTCATCGAGCCTTATACCTACAGGGGCATTCTCCACTCACGCAAGCGCCCGCTTTACAAATGGTTTGTGTTTATGCATACCCACCGCATGGGTCTGCTCGATGTCTGTAATTACCGGGTGGTCATTCCCCCGCGCTATGAAATGATGACTTGGAAAAAGAAACAACGCCTGCTGACCGTTTCCCTTAACGGCGACCAGTTTGATATAGATATAAATGGAAAATTCGTTGATGAACAATAAACAAACCCCATACAGCGGCAAGTGGATAGCCTTTGACTTAGGAACTTGCTTGCTTAAAGTAGCCGTCTTTGAGAATGGGCAACCCCGGGTAGATACCGTTTACGAGCCGTACGAAGCAAACGATTACGATGATGGCTGGCTAAATGACGAGGTGTGTCAGCGTTTCATTAAGCAGCAAATCGCACAGCACCGGCCGGAGCATGCCGTTTTTGTTTATCCTCTCACACCCAGGCACACCTTTGTGCAAGCATTGTACCGGGCTGTGCGCCCACTTCTTTCAGGCGAAATACGTTTTGTATCGGCTCCCGTAGCAGCCATCCATTATTACCGCTCCTTGACAGGTTTTCCTACGAAAGGGAGTGTAGCCGTTCTTGATTTGGGCTATACCCACACCGTGCTCAATGTGATGGACGTGCAAACCATGCGCAATACGGCTTGCCGTCTGAAGAGTAAATTCGGACTGAAGACTTTCGACGAACAGTTACGAAACTACTTGAATCAAAAGTTTCAGACGCAAAACCTGACCCTTTCCGATGCCGAAACGGTTCGAAAGGACCTGGTCGTATTCTCTAAAACCAATGTGGCTTTGCCCTCTGGCGAAATGGGCATCATAACCAAGGCCGAATATCAGCAGGTGGTCGATTCATGGTATGGCAGCAACCCCGTCAAACTGCCGGCTGTGCAACTGGTGCTTCTGTTGGGAGGCGGTGCTTTGATTGGTAGCGTTGTGAACAATTTGCTCAACGAACTGCCTAAGCATAGCAAATACCCCACGGATATGGTGAGTTGTTTGCAGACAGCACAGGGTACCTTCCATCCTTTGACCGCAGCCCTGTATGGAGCGTTGTATCTGGTTAAGTTATTGCAGAACGGAGTGTTGCCTGATGGAAGGCTGACCAAAATCTGCCGGAATCCACATTGTCGTGCTGAGATGGATGCCAATGCCACCGACTGCCCCAAGTGTAAGGCCGACGTTGAGGCCAGAGGTTGGTATCGTTGCAAGGCATGCGGCTATGTCGTGCCAACACCATTTACCAATCAAATCACGCGGTTCTGCTCCATGTGTGGCAAGCATCAATTAGAAATAGTCAACCCGTTTTAATCATACAATTTTATGATACACGCATTGATTAGTACAGCCGTGCGCATCCTGATAGGCTGGATCTTGATAGACAAAGTACCCGCGTGGTTAGGTCTTCGCGGTTTTATAGCCACGCTCATCAAGGTCATTGGTGTGCTCATTATTCTCAGTGCCCTGTTGGCTTGGGTGTAGTGGGTGCATAGGGTATATGGTTCATAGAACTCCGGTTGTCGTTTATTGCAGGCCCGACGGCTTGTTGGGCCTGATTATTCAATAAAGATTGCATATATGCGCACCATCTTGCTACTTTGCATTTTATGGGGTTGCCAGGCTGTCCCCGCTCTTGCCCAGTCGAATGACAAAATTCGCGCTCTCGAACGCTCGTTGCGGCAGGCCGAAGACGCTCAGAAACAAGTTCATGCGCTCCGCAGTAAGTCCGATTACAAGTTGCAGGAGTCTAAAAAGTATCAGCGGCAGGCCGAATATTATCAGAAAAAGGCCGAGGGCTACCGTCGCGAAGCATCTTATTACTTGGAAAAGTATAAGGAACATCAGCGACAGACTGCTTATTACACCAAACGCGGAGATACCCATAATGCCAGGGAGCAGGAGCGCAAGGCCAAAAACGCCTTGAATCAGAGCAATATGTACCTGAAGAAAATGACTGATGCCAACAATCAGGCAATAAACTGTTTGACGAAGGCGCAGCAAATGCTGAAGTAACCCGGATAGCTGTCTGGAAGCGTCTTGATTGTCCGTTTTAACAGAAGGGCAGCTTAACTTTGTCAGACAGCAAAAGCAGTAAGGAATATCAGATTATTGGATTTAAAAGTTGTGCCCGACACGGATTGAGGGTATAGAATAATGAAAAGAACAATAATTTCGTGGATAATTTTTGCCGTCGTTTCCATTGTATTGATGGTAGTAGGCTTCTATTTTTACGAAAAAAAGAGTTTCGGGGAGTCGTTAACCGATTCCTCCACCTCGGAACAAGTTGAGGCTCAAAATGCGTTGCGTGAGCAAGTGGCTTCTTTCAACAATGAATGTCCGATGGACATGGGCATGATGGGCGAAATTTCCAAACTTACGTACAACGAGGGCGATGCGGAGGTGGTTATGACCATCTCCATCAGTAAGGCGCTCCCGTTAAAGATTGAGGCGTTGAAAGAGTGTAAAAATACGCTCAAACGTTCCATGCTGGGCAACTGGGTTAAATCAAACGATGTTGTGAACATGATGAAACTCATTGCTGAGGCCGGTTCGCGCTTTGCCCTGGTTTTTAGAAGTGGTAATTCGCAGGATCAGGTAAAAATCAATGTGACCGAGAAGGAACTGAACGATTTGATTGAAGGCAAGGTTGATCCCGTTTCGCCGCGCGAAATGCTGAGTATCATGGTTATGACAACCAATGCCTTGTGCCCGCAGCAGATTGATTTCGCAACCACACTTAACTCGGCAACGATCGAAGGATCTTATTTTGTTTATAATTACAGTATCGATGATTCGAAAGTCTCTATGGAAGCTTTAAATGTCAACCAATCGATGCTCAAAGATAAAATCAGGCAGCAGATTTCGAGTGATGACCCAACCATCAATCAGGTGGTAATTACTTGTAAGCAGGCCGGTGTAGGCATTCGTTACAAGTATGCTGGCGATACCTCCGGCCAGGTATGCACCATCGAGTTCAGCCCTTCGGAGTTGTAAGGCTGGCAGTAGGAAGACCGCCGGGTGTCAAAGTAAACTAAGGTGTAAGTACAGATGAATGTGATGAAGCAAATGGTATGGGCCGGACTGCTGGCCGGACTTGGAATTTGTGCGAGTTGTGGTGGACCGCAGGATGTGAAGGGGGTGCAAGTCAATGGTGCGCAACCGGTGCAACCTGCAACAGACTTCGCGGAAGCCCGCTCCACAGCGGGGCAGGTGGCGAACCCGAAAGGAGAGGACAACCTGCTGGCAGCCGATGGGCAAGAAGATAGTAGGGAGTATGAGGGTGGGGCAGTGTGCCGTTCCACCGACGGACGCATCACCATCCGTGCGGGCATGCATCCCGACAGCGGCACCTCGCCCGACTATTGGACAGTGTGGACCCTTGTTACCGACGCAGGAAAAAAACGGGTGATTACTTTCGATTTTGATGTCTACATCAGTCGCATTCATACCATTGTACGGTGCGACGGCAGTACTTATTACCTGATGGATTGCAGCAGCAAGGCCAGCTCGTCCGACGGCTACAACTACCTGCAGGCTTACCGCATAGCGGGCGATTCCATCCGCCAGGTAAATGTGGTTGACGGCGGGCCGTTCACTGACGGCGACGATAGCTGGTTTAGCGTCAACTACTCCATTCCCCACTGGTATTTTGCAACCGACGGCTACGGCTACGACTGGCTCTTTGCCTACGATGCTGCCACGCGCAAACTCTATGTGCCACTTGCCGAACAGCGACAACTCACCGACCGCTATGAGGTGTGGCAGTTTGACGGAAACCGCTTTGTTGCCCTCGGCCCGCAGCCGCACATGCACCTGCACCCCCGTGCGGGCAACTACCGTGAGTTGGTGCGCTATATGGAAACCGACGGCTACCTGGTGCGGGTGGACCGCATGCCCCATGGGAGCTTGCGCTATGCCTCGTGGGCGCGTCCCAAAACGATGGCCGATGCGCCCGACCTGTTGATTGAAGGCGGAAAAAAACGTACCTACACCGCCGCCGGACCCGACGAGGTGCAACTCTGCGACGACTACTATTTCAGGCAGGGTAGCTACGAATATATTGTTGACTCTTGCGCCACGGTGAATCACCCCGACGGTTCGGGCACCCACACCCATTATCTTGTAGTCAAGCACCACGGAAAGGTCGTCTTCAAGCAGGCCAGCCGCATCAGCAATTAACTCCATTCTCCTCCTCATTTTGTTGAATCTTTTGAGGCAGCCATCGCAGCTGCCCGTTGGTTGCGCCCGACACCTACACAGGGCATTGTTGTTATGAAAAAAACGCTTCTCTTATTGTCGGCCCTGCTGTTGGCAGCTTTGGGCATCGCAGGCATTACCCCCGGTTTCAACCCTTTGGCTGCCCCGGCCACGGCGCAAAATGTCGCCCCCTCTGCAGTGCCGCAACTCATCGACTCGTTGCAGCTTCCACCGGATACCAAACTGGCGGCCGAGTCGTACAACCTGATGGTGTTTACCCATGTTGACAGCACCTGTTCTAACGACCTGGATGCCGTAACCCTGTGGGTCTATAGGCCAACTACCGGCCGCCTTCTCAAGTTGTTCACCACCAATCCAAAGGGTAATTACGAATGCCTGGGTACGGGCGACCGGGCACGCAAAGTAACCCCCCCACAGCATTCCTACCATCCATCGGGTATTTATCAACCTGGGCGAAGACAAGTTGCTGGTCGAGGGGTGGGACAGCCGCAATTCGTATGTATTCGTTGTAGGGTTAGACCCCGCCTTAACGACCCTGCAGTTGCCTTGCTGCAGCGGCGTTTTGGGCTTTACCGACGAGGAAAACCTCATTGTGGCGCAGTCGTACATGTATTACAAAGAAGGCGACCGTTACAACGAACTTTCAATCCTCGACTGGGACGGAAACAGCCTGCGCGAGGTGAGTTTAAAAAACCTGTACAGCAAGGCTACCCCCTCGCCGGTCTCCCTGTATCAGGAGCAGATTGAAGCTTGCCGCGACAAGTATTTAAAAAAGAACAGTCCGGGGCATAGCGAATACTTCCTGGTGGATATGAACAACGACAAACTGCCCGAATTGTTTGTAAAGACCGGTGGCTGCGAGGCCGACTACGAACTCGATGTCTTTACCATCAGTAACGGTAAGGTAAAGCTTGTTTACCACACCTTTGCCGGACACCGCGACTTTTACCGGGGCAAGGACTACCTGCTCATGGTCGAGGCTCACCTCGGCGAATTTGCCAGCTACAAGCTGACCATGCCGAACGGTAAAATCAAGGAGGAACTGCTGGTGTGCAAAGCGCCGGACGTTCCCATCGACGAGTTTGATTACCCCGAATATTCCGAGCCGCAAATTGAGTTCCACTTCGAGGATCTGCAGCCCCTCAAGGATGCCTTCGACGTGTTCAGCACCGCACCGGCCAACTGATGGTGCCGGGGGAGGACCGATGCAGTAGTAGGAATGCTCCCCGCAAGCTTTACTTTTTTGAAAACCATTTATAACAAACGGCTACTATCAGTTAATAAAGTCCTTTCTTTTTATTCTTAGCACATCGAAGGGCTTAGTTTGCATGCGACCATGTATTTCCCGAACAAGCATCTTGCACTGACCGGGAAGTAGCCTGCTTTCTATCGGCCTGCATAAAATTCATTGATGAGTATGAACCATAACCTATATCCCGTAAACCGGGTAGAGCGGACGTTCGCCCTGCTCGATTTAACAGTCTGTGCGCTTTGGGCACTTTCGGCTTTAGGCGACGCTTGGAATTCAAGTGTCTATTTCCTTGCCATTCTTTGGGTACTGGTGCGCCTGTCGTTCACCTTTGCCATGCTGCAAAAGGAAAGGCTCGCCTTTATTCCTCTGCTGCTCACCCTTGCCCTTGGTTTGCTCATAGCCCCCCGGGTGTTGGGTATAAAGCATATGGTGCTCTTTCCCTTTCATCTTTGGGGAGTCGACTCCGGCCGTCCCCTGGTCCTGACGCTGGCCGCAGCCTGTGTCTTATGGCTGGGCGGGCTACCCGTTGTGTGGTATGGAGTACAGCTGTTTCGCAAAAAACTGGTACGCACTTCGCTCACGCCCCGCAATGTCATCGGCGCACTGTTGTGCAACGACCCTCGTGCCCGTACCTATAGCCTGCTCCTGCTCACGGCGCTCGTCAGTTTGTATGTCGGTTTGGCTGCCGATGCCCAGCTCAGCCGCGCGGGCTGTATCCTTGCCCCGCTCTTCAGCTGGTGGCTCATCAGCAAGTACTGTAAGGCCGCCTTCAGTTCCTGGTGGTTGCTCCTGGTGGCCATGTTGCTGTTTTATTACGCCCAGCCCCTGAGTGGGGAATGGCGTGTGCTGTTGCTGGTCGTCAGTCTGCTGCTCACCGCAGTCTGCGGTTTCGTCCTCTTCAGGCACACGCGGCGCTTTGTGCTCAGCCTGGTGGCAGTGACCTATATCGGCGTGCTGCTCCCGTCCATGCTCATTGGTTACAACCCCTATGCCTGTCTGGATTACGGACGCTACGGCATGCAGACGCTCCACCCCTTTAAGGGCATTTACTACATTACCGACGGCAACAGCCTGGGCTTGCGCCACCGTTACGGCCTCCTGCTGAAACCCGAATACGACGACATCCGCTATCCGGCCGGCGAGCAGGCGTGGGGAGTTGTAGCCCTGCGTAAAAATGGGTACACTTCGCACTACAACCTCCTGACCGATTCCGTGCACCATCCCGCCCACATCGACCGTTCGCTCCAGGACAGCATCTGCCAGTTGCTCAACAACCATTGCAACAGCCACGGCTATCAGTCGGCCGACCGTTTGGAGGTCAAGGTGGTTGAGCACGATTCGGTGTCGCGCGTGCTTGCTCATGTCAAGATGCATCGTTCGGGAAGTGAGCCCCTCTACAACTACTCGTCCCGTCCTTTCATAACCGACGACACGCTCACCCTCCCGTCGGACAGTTTTGCTACCGATTCGCCCAAGGTTGTAGCCGGCAACAAACTGCATACCCTCCGTTATGCCACCACCGTCGATACCAATCCGCTTGGATACTTCCGTATTGAGGTAGGCGTGCGTCGCCACGATGTGCCGCACCCCCGCGAGTTGGTTGAGCTGGCGGCAAGTGTCGAACAACTCTTGAGCCGCAAGGCCGCCAGTGCAGCCCGGGGCTGGGCCACCGGGCGCTGAACCCGGTGCTGAGGCAGTTTGTAGCGCACACATTCCGGCCCGGCAACCCACAAAGCATCCGGCAAATTTTTGTGATAAAAGAAGAGCACGCTTTGCGGGGCTTCGGCATTTTTTAACCATTTGCAGACTTATTCGTTTCTTTTTCCAAAGACCGGCGATGAGCATCTGCAGGTTTGTTGTACAGGACAGCTTGTAATACAAATACTGAATAGACGGTGTAAAGTGAGACCAATCATCCAATCCCCCATCTCTATGAAGCCAATCTTGTTATTTTTCACCCTCATGCTCTGTTTGTGGAGCTGTGAAAGCAAAAAAACGTGTCCCTTTTGCCAGGGCTCGGGAGCGCATCCGCAATTTGGCACTTGTCCGGTATGTCAGGGCGAGCAGGAACTGACGTCCGAGAAATACGACCGCGTGATGCAAATGTTCCAAAACCTGCCACAACCCTCGCAGCCGGCTGGCGGCCACCTGCCGCAGCAGCAAGTGGCCTGCCCCCTGTGTGCCGGCAGCGGTATATTTTCGGGCTACGGGCAGTCGTCGCGGTGCGGTGCCTGCAACGGCACGGGCATGGTGTCGGCCGCTGAGGCTCAACAGTACATTCAAGGCATGCAGCAGATTGATGCCATGTTGGGTATTGACGGAAACAACGGGTACAACCCCGGCACTTCGTCGGGTGGCAGCGAGGGCGTAACGTGCCGGTTGTGCCGTGGCACCGGTGCCTGCAACCATTGCAAGGGCACCGGCTTGCTCGAGTACGAGGGCATGTACGGCATGCCGGGCAGCATTGACAAATGCGCCATTTGCAAGGGCAGTGGCCATTGCAATGTGTGCCACGGCCGGGGCGTTATTCGTTAGGTGCGCCGGTATCCCTGCCGGTAGGTTGCTGCCGGGCAGTGTCGCTAACTCCGCTTGCCGGGGCGCAGGCCGCCGGTTTTCAGTGTGTCAGAAACCGCCTTGTCTCAGCTGGCTGAGGCAAGGCGGTTTGCTCGTTGTGGCGGGGTGCGGTTTATTTTTCGCGCCCGTTTCAGCCGTTCCGGCAATCAGGCTGTTTGAGTTGGCGGTAAGGGCTGAAATCCTTATTTTCAATGTTGTCCAGATCTTTCAGAATCGGTGTAAAACAGTGAGGAAATCTCAACATGTGCAAGGGCTTTCAAAGGTCCTTGCGGCTTTGGCGAAGACGCGGTGTCTGGAGGGCTTGCGAACAGCCCCCAGACTTTTTTATTCAAAAAGGTAGAGCATCAGGCGGCGGTTGTGTGCCGATTCGGCCGGCATGTCCGGCAGTTGCGACACCGCATCGTTTTTGGCATGGGTGATGCCCCATGAAAATTGCTGCTCTTTACCCATGTAAGCTTCAATCGATTGGCTCAGGTCGTTCAGGTCGTGCATCATCAGCGGGTTATCATCCGTATTTACCACATTGATAATCATGCCCGAAGGACGGTGTTTGAGTAGAGGTGCGGCCTCGTCGTAGGCTTTGATAAAGAGCTGGCCCGGTGTCAGCGCATCGCTTACATCAACGGCAGCCACCGGACGGTGGTCGCGGGCCATCATCATAAAGTCTTCCCAGTTCAAGTTTACTTCTCCATTTTGTTTTTCAACGTTCAGCACGTAGTGGCGTGCAATCTCCCATTCGCGGGTCATGAGTTTCATCATCGTTAATTTATTTTGAAGGTTTCAATATCTGTGTCGACCGATGTGTGTGTCGGTTGTTCAGAGCAGTTATTTTGTTGCAGCAGGCTGTAGCAGGGCTGTTGGCGAGTAGGTAGCAGTTCTGTGCAGCTTTCAGGTGGCTGTTGGTGTATGGAGCAGCCTTATTTTCGGAAAGAACTGAAAAATATTTTACATCCGGCTTTGAACAATCCAGCGGCCTTCTCCGATTTTCAGAAGGCTGAGTGTTCATTCCGGTAAAAAAAGATTTATAAAGTAGTCTCACTTTTGCGTAAGTATAGATCTACAATAGTAGAAATTATAAAGGCTTAGTAGCCCCGCCGGCAAGGCTGAGAATGCTGCAGCATCTACAATAGTAGAAATTATAAAGGCTTAGTAGCCGACTTGACATCATCAAAATTCTTTCGTCCCTATCTACAATAGTAGAAATTATAAAGGCTTAGTAGCCAAATTATCAACTTCAGTTGAGTCAGCAGATCTACAATAGTAGAAATTATAAAGGCTTAGTAGCCATCTCACTTCTGGCGAAAAAGTACCTATTATCTACAATAGTAGAAATTATAAAGGCTTAGTAGCCGTCTTTTTGTTTGGCGCGTGCGCGTTTATCTACAATAGTAGAAATTATAAAGGCTTAGTAGCCGCCATACGGCCGTGAAGCCTAGGGGCTTCAATCTACAATAGTAGAAATTATAAAGGCTTAGTAGCCTGCCTTATTAAAAATGATGCTCTGCCTTATATCTACAATAGTAGAAATTATAAAGGCTTAGTAGCCCACCCGAAATGGGTACACGCGATGGCAAAATCTACAATAGTAGAAATTATAAAGGCTTAGTAGCCGTATTACTATAAAACAAATATGCAATATCTACAATAGTAGAAATTATAAAGGCTTAGTAGCCTAGGGGCAATCGAACAGGCTATTCAAGATCTACAATAGTAGAAATTATAAAGGCTTAGTAGCCCAGATTCTTTTGGGCGATTTCCTCAAGGTATCTACAATAGTAGAAATTATAAAGGCTTAGTAGCCCCCCAAGGTTATTGTCCCCGCATCAATAATCTACAATAGTAGAAATTATAAAGGCTTAGTAGCCTATTTGGTGTTCCAATCGCCGAACCATCCAATCTACAATAGTAGAAATTATAAAGGCTTAGTAGCCTTCGCCCGTGAGAAGCCAAACTCTATTATCTACAATAGTAGAAATTATAAAGGCTTAGTAGCCAAAAACTACGATGAGAAAGTACGTGAAATCTACAATAGTAGAAATTATAAAGGCTTAGTAGCCTTCATTGTCTGCTGCATCCTTGAATAGTAATCTACAATAGTAGAAATTATAAAGGCTTAGTAGCCAGCAGGCTTGTATTTTTGAGCGTAATCCATCTACAATAGTAGAAATTATAAAGGCTTAGTAGCCAAGCTCTACCAATTACAAAGGTACTTATTTATCTACAATAGTAGAAATTATAAAGGCTTAGTAGCCTTGACTAAAGCAGGAGAAGCTGACAAATCTACAATAGTAGAAATTATAAAGGCTTAGTAGCCATTCTCATCCCGAATGGCGTGTCGTTGCCATCTACAATAGTAGAAATTATAAAGGCTTAGTAGCCTAGTTAGAGTAGAATCAGTGCCTAGATGTATCTACAATAGTAGAAATTATAAAGGCTTAGTAGCCCTATCAGTAATGAACAAGACTATGTTTCAATCTACAATAGTAGAAATTATAAAGGCTTAGTAGCCCAAAAATGCATAACGACCATCACATTAAATCTACAATAGTAGAAATTATAAAGGCTTAGTAGCCGTTTCACGCGATGGTTTCGACCTATCTCATCTACAATAGTAGAAATTATAAAGGCTTAGTAGCCATGCAAAAAAGGTGTAATGCAGGCCGATTATCTACAATAGTAGAAATTATAAAGGCTTAGTAGCCAATGGGTCGGACAAGTCGACCATTGTATATCTACAATAGTAGAAATTATAAAGGCTTAGTAGCCCGCTATCATAGCTGTCATCCGCTTTCGCAAATCTACAATAGTAGAAATTATAAAGGCTTAGTAGCCGGCATTGTCAGTTGATTGCGAGAGAGGCATCTACAATAGTAGAAATTATAAAGGCTTAGTAGCCTAAATCCTCATCGGATTCAACTGAATAATATCTACAATAGTAGAAATTATAAAGGCTTAGTAGCCTTGCCTTTTTCTTATCTTTGCATCCTACGATCTACAATAGTAGAAATTATAAAGGCTTAGTAGCCAACTAGTTTTTGCATCATAGTAGCGAGTTGATCTACAATAGTAGAAATTATAAAGGCTTAGTAGCCGACCTATCGCGAAAGGTAATGTTTACCAGATCTACAATAGTAGAAATTATAAAGGCTTAGTAGCCACGGACATTTTCCTACATGGATTATTCCTATCTACAATAGTAGAAATTATAAAGGCTTAGTAGCCCATTGGCCTCCTTCTGTTCCATGTCAGCATATCTACAATAGTAGAAATTATAAAGGCTTAGTAGCCGCAGGATGGACTGGTACTGCCGATCTCCATCTACAATAGTAGAAATTATAAAGGCTTAGTAGCCAACTGAGTGAGTGAATTTTGGTCTAAGTTGAATCTACAATAGTAGAAATTATAAAGGCTTAGTAGCCGGGGACTTCCGCTTCGGGTCAGGGTCATTATCTACAATAGTAGAAATTATAAAGGCTTAGTAGCCGCACCACCATACAGCCCGCCATTGCGGCATCTACAATAGTAGAAATTATAAAGGCTTAGTAGCCATTTTCCGCCTCCGTACAGGTGGGGATCTACAATAGTAGAAATTATAAAGGCTTAGTAGCCCTTTTGGTTGCGCCTCGGGAAGGAAATATCTACAATAGTAGAAATTATAAAGGCTTAGTAGCCTCACCAGCAGTTCGTAGACGATTTTATATCTACAATAGTAGAAATTATAAAGGCTTAGTAGCCTTCCTACCTTTGCATCGTCAAAACAAAATCTACAATAGTAGAAATTATAAAGGCTTAGTAGCCCTCAACAGGAGCCATGACATTTTTACTCAATCTACAATAGTAGAAATTATAAAGGCTTAGTAGCCGACTGCTCGCCGTCTACAAGCTTATCAATCTATCTACAATAGTAGAAATTATAAAGGCTTAGTAGCCTTATCTGTTTGCAAAGATAAACAATATAATTTGGATATCAATGATTTTCTTTACTGATTTCTGAGACATCTTATACCCCCCCTCCTCAAACTTAAAAGAGGAACGATATTTGTAAAATGCTGATAATCAGTAAGAATGCGTTTGTTTGTGATGCGGAAGCGCTCAAAGAAAGAGTGAGGTTTGTGCATTATAGAAAAACGATGTCTTGGTCGCGATGGATGGCGTTGCCATACTTCGTAAGGTGTTCCTTGTCAACATCAAAGATGATGACACTATCGGCCGCTGTAAAGTGTTTGGCGTAGCTTTCTATTTTAGTGTATAGATTACTGACAATCCGTTTGGTATTGCATACTTCGTAAACGGAGTATTGTAATCGGATGGCGCCGTTTTTTGTAAGCATTCGGCAGAATCTGCCGCGCATCAGGTCGTCGGTAATGTCGTAGCTGATGATTATCATGAGAATTCATATTTAGGATATTGTATGACCGACTTTCTGCCCATGAAGCAGCGATAGTACGATTGTACATATCGAAAGAAGTCGGCTTTCTTGTCAATCAGTGTTTTGTAGAATACTTGATAATAGATAGACGATTTGCCGCGTTTCAGCCGGTATTCGTGTTTAACCAACTCAAAGTCGTCGGGAGTGAATTGCTTGCGGTTGAATGCAAGCAAAACGGTATGATCGATGAGGCATCTGAAGGGTTCTATCATGTCGCAAACCAGTGATTTGCGTTTAAACCATACGCGGTGATAAACCCCGATATAGAGATCGAACCCAAACATGCGCAGAAAACATTCCATATAGTTGAATAGAATGGTATAGCCAATGTCTAAAGTTACGTTGACAACGTCTGATTTGATTCGTGGCTTACGTCCTTTCCAGTTTAAGGACTGAAAGTAAGCCGCAAAATAGGTTCGAGCCGTAACTCCTTCAATGCCGAGCAAGGCATTATAGTCGGTTATGTCGGCCATGCTGTTGAGTGCAGCGTTGCACTGCTGCATGGCATCGAGGGTGAGTTCGTCCTTTCTGCGTGTTTTTTTAAGAGCCATCAGCTGGTTGCCTATTTTGTTTTCAACGATACAGCGAGCTATCGACAAGTCGTTGGGGCTGTAGGCATGCTGGTGTTGTCTGAGCAGGTAGTTGCCTTCGGCTGCATCGGCCCAGTAAAACACCGGTCGGAGATTAGGCTTGGTCACAATCAGAGCTAAATTATACTTTTTGCATTTCTCCAAAAGGGGTGTTGTTATTGTGATGTGTCCGATTACAAAGAGTGCGAGCACTTTTTGAAACGGAAATTTGGTCAGAGTCACCTTTTTGCCTTCTTCCTGAGTTTCTTGCAGGTAAAGTTCTCCGTTGTTTACCCGCAGGCTTTTGTCATGTTCGATGCAATTGATAACAAAGACAGTTCGGTTGGCTATATCTTTATGTGTAAACATTATCGTCGGTAGTTTTGTCGCAGAGGTTGCAATAGATGCAATGTATACATTTGTTTCGGTTGGTAGCGATAGGTGCTTCAGGGTTGTAAGTTCTGAACGACTCGATAAAGTTTATCAGTTCTTGTTTTTCCTGTTTTCCGGGTAGTGCTACGGGAATGGTTTTGTTGGTCGAAGTTTCGTAAAAGGCGAGTTGCTCAACATCGTATCCCATCTCTAATAAGCAAAAGTACTGTGCCCACAGTTGGTAGAACTGTCCGCGATAGATGTTTTTCAGTTGGTATTTTCGCTCTATCAATAGTTTCCGGTCGGTTTTTAGCAGGTCGATAACCCCGAATATGCCCAATTCTTCGGAGTAAACGTGTAATGAAGCCAGATGGTTACGGCTGGTGCTGTAAGTTTGCTTGTCGACCGACTGATGGGATATTCTCCCTTTTAGTTGCGGCGTTGCATGATATATATCTTCGTCCGACTCCATATACACATTGTGCAGGTATATGGAGTACGGACAGAAGATGTAGTCATTAAGGAGTGACAGTGGGATGTAGTTGTTCATCAATCCTTAAGGTAGGGCTTCTCTTGAGCAAATTGCAGCCATTCCTTGTTGGTAATAGCTAACTTGGGCTTTTGGTCTTGAGGTGTTTGTTTTATCTGGTTAATTACCCATAAACCCTTTCGGGCAATGTTGTAGGCACCATTGGCATCGGCATTGGCAGGCAATGATTTGTTGCCTTGTCGGCTGTCGTAGAACGTTCCGTCTTCATTGCGAATTGGCGAAATGAGGTAGTCAACCTCCGTGCCGATTTTGCTGTTTCGCATTTGCAGTGTTAGTTTGAGCAGATGGAGCAAGTTGGTGAAGAAAGGTTTGTCGGTTTGTTGGCCGATGGCTTCCTTCAGGTCGGCATCCAGCTTAATGCCATAGTGGTAGAAGTGCTTTTTCAATTCGTCGGTCAAATCAACCTCTTTGCTTGTCCACTTGTTATTATCCTCGGTGCTTCGGAGTGTTTCGATGCGTGGGCCGTAGGTGCAGAGCGTCCATAGGGTTTGTGTACCATCGGCCCGCTTGTTGAATTTATTGTAATCCAGTTCGAACTCAAAGTACCCCTGCGCAGCATTGTAGCGGATGGCATTGAAAGTTTGAAAGAACTTTTTGGCCTTTTCGATGCTCTCGTATCGAGTGTCGAGCAGGTTGGTAAATCCGGTGCAGGGGTCAATTTTGCTGGTGTTCCAGGCAGGCACATAGAAGAGGAAACCGCTCTGCTTGCCTAACTTCTGGAAACTTTCGAACTGGTTGGTCAGTTGGTATGCCTTGAGCAGACCGCCGTCGGTTTCGGCATCTTGCTTCTTGTCAACCAGATAGTTTAACTTGTCTATCAGCATTTTTTCAAACTTCTGATAGACCTGCTTTTCTACCTTCTGGCGTCCGCGCATGAAGCCCATATTCAAGTCTTCGAGCACCACGATGGCATGATACTTTACCATGAGGTCGGCAATTTTATGCACCACCTGGCTCAAGTATCCTTCTTTCAGTTCTTTAATATTCTCAATACTCTGCCAGCTTTCGCGTGCTTCCTCTCTTTCCTTTTCGCGCTTATCCAACAAGTCGTGGTAGTTGGTGGCGTACGTATTACCCTGATATTCGTTGATGATAGAGTTGAGCGAAAATTGTTCCACAATGTTTCCGTGCCGGTCAATAACCACCAGGTAGAGCAAATGGCGTTCGCCCCGGTCAATGCCAATGATGTGGGCATCGTTGTTCTGGCGTAAAAACTCGTTGACCCGCTCGTTCAGGTTGGAGCGTCCTTCGCTCTTGAAGTTCATCGTGATGGGAACGTGGAACTGGAAGGAGTCGACCGTAAAGCGTTTGTTTTTAATCAGGTCGTAGTCGAAGATGCTTTCCTTTTTGGCATTCTGAACGTTCTTGTTCTTGATAGGCTCTTTCTTGGGGTGCGTAGGACGGGTGTAGGTAAGACTCTTCTTCCGGAAGAAGACTTCGGCCTCGCCGTTCAGTTTGTAGACCACGTTCTGCAGGTTGCGTTCGTCAAAGAGCATTTTCCAGTAGAGCGTATGCAGGTTGGGGGTGCCTTTGCTATGTTCCGAGAAGTCTTTATTGTAAATCTGGAAGAGAAAGATTTTGCCCTCGTCAACCATTTTGTTGATATAGTCGGCGTCAACGGATTTGAAGGTCAGTTTGTACCCCTGCTGTTCAACCTCTCTGTAAAATCCGCTCAAGTCTTCGTAGCTCGAAGTGGGTGAGAAATGGAAGTTAAACTGTTTCCAATCGTCATGCTTTTCAATAGAAGCCTTAAAGAAGTCAATCAGAGAATGGCAGTCGTTCAGACTGAAGAGTTCGCCCTTTTTGTGGGTACCCATCTGGTACTTTTGGAGAAGTTCGGCGCTGGGCTTAAACTCATCGATACGCGATTTAGAGAAGAAAACCTTCGGAAGCATTTTATTGGCGCCCGGAAGTAACTTATACTCCATTTTCTCGAAGTCAGAATCCTTTGTTCCGACCGGGAATTTTTCGAACACCTTATTGTGTTCTTTATGCATAATGGCCAGATAGAACTTGCCGTCTTTGCGCAGAATAACAGCGGTATTGTCACGTTCCTTATTTCTGTCCCAGCCATTAAGTAGAGTTGAGTTCTTAAAGTTAATCTTGATTTTATCAACCGAGTAGGGCTTGCGGGTCATGTAGTTTCGCACCTTGTTATACAGGCGCGTTACCTGGTCTAATTCGTTCCACAGCGCTGTAAGTTCTCCGTAAAAACGATTATCTTTATCAGCCTCGTTACCATCGCCGAGCAGGGGCTTTATAAAGTGTTGAACGGCTTTGAGGTTATCGAGCAAGAATTTGATGTGCTCGATGCTTTCTTTATCCTGCATCAGATTTTTGTTTGCGGGATATTCCTTTTCAAGCAAATCGCTGGCCTGATTGTAGGCTTGCGCTACACGCTGGAACAGGGGCTCTTTTTGCTCGTTGTCTACGCCCATGTTGATGAAGTAGTCTTCGACTTTGATATTGGTCTGGTCTGTTGCTTCGAGCGCTTGGTTGATGTAATCTAAAGAGTAGCTGCCGGCTTGCTTGAATATCTTGTTGATGCGTTCTTGGTAGGCTTCGTCCGACTCTCGTTTTTTGGCAGGATTTTCTTTTTGTAGTTTTTCTTTAACGGCACGTGTAATAGCTCCCCAATCGCCCAATAGTTTTTGAGAAACGTTGGTCATGGAAAGGTCGTTGCGCAGGTAAATGCCCTTCAGGTTGTAGGTAGGCAGTGACTGTAGCAACTGTTGCAGGCCGTCTTTGTGGAATACGCTCTCCAATAGCGAGGTGTAGCAGTCGTGTACAGCCTGAAGTACCTGCTTGTCATTGTCGAAAGCTTCGGGCAACCACGAAAGGCTGTTGCGGTCGCTCAGAATTTGCTTGAACAAGGGTTTTAAGAAGGGTAACTTTTTGTCCTTGTGCTGCTGGTTGTACAGGTTGATATACTCGTTGAGCCCCTGGATGCGGCTGTTCTCATCTAACGACTTACCGCCGATAACCGCATTGTAAATGTCAAGCTGCTTTTGGGTCAAGACGGTATTGAAATAGTCCAGACTGAAAAGTTCTTTGACCGATTCGACCTTTAAGTACGCTTTGAAATCTTCATAAACCTGTGGCAGGACGTCGGCAATGGAACTTTTAGCAAGTTCTTCGAAGGTGCGTATGTTATCAATGAACTTCGGCAGGTTCTCGTGAATGATGCGGTAGGCAATTGCTGTGGATTGGGCTTCCTCAGCATACATGTTCTTTCGGTTCTCGTGGAATCCGATAAAGTAGGTGGTGAAGTCCTTGAATTCTTCAATCAGACGCTTTTTGCTATCAGCCTCAGGGTCGGTAGCTACAAACTCCAGCAGGTCTTCTTGAATGAGTTCCTTGCCAAACAACCGCTTGTAGGCTTCGCCCTGCTTTAATTTCTTGGAGATTTGCTTTCGCAAGTTGTCTTGCGTCTTTTCGAAAAGTTTTTTGGCTTTATCTTCTTTCCGTTCGGCAATATACTGCGAGTAGAACTCCTCTAACGAATCGTTTTTAGAGTCACTGGCAATTTTGAGTTCGAAACTGCCCAGGGCTTGTTCGATGTAGGCCTTGTGATAGTCGTCAATGATTTTCTTGACCAACTTGTAGCTTTCGCTTCGGTGTTGGTCTTCCTCCAATATTCTGCTCTCGTTAATGTTATCCAAAGTTTTACCCTGGGGTATTAGCTGAAACCGGAGGGTCTTGGATAGGGAATACTGGTTCTGAAAGCTGTTTAAACTTTTCATATCCATTATAAGGGTTTTAAATAATTGTATGGTTATAAATAGAATGTTAATAAGATGCTAACAGTAATGCACGGCCTTCTTATTTTTGCTACGAAGGTATGCAATTATTTTGAATGAGCGTGCGAATATGCTCATGCAAGATTGCATAATCTGGGTATAAGGGGCGTGAGAGTGGGGTTCGTGAATTGGTTTTCCATTATTTAAAAGTTATTTTATTTTAAGGTTGAGATGCCTGCTTGATACCTCTTGGGGAAGGTATTCTGCAATTATCCGGTATTTTGGGTGCAAAGGTAAGGCCTACCTGTTCCATAAGTCGGTACAGGCAAGACTTTTAATTAAAAAATGTGTGCTTTTCTTCATAAATCTTTGCAGGAACTATTGAAAAACCTCACTTCGTATCTATTGATTTACGATAGTTGCACTTTTTACAACTGTCATATCTTGTTGTTGTTTTTCAAAATTGAGCTCGCTTGGCGTGATACAGATTTGCTATGTTTTGCTTTTGGGGGTGTTTTTGCAAGGCTTGAATATACGTTTTTAGAAGCAATAGGTAGTGTTTAGATTTAAAATGATTACATTTTCTATCTTTAGAAGTTTAGTCAATCATTCTTTTTCATTCCTACCGAAAGCCCAACATCCCCGGCATCACTTTTTGAGAGCGATGCCGGGGATGTTGGGTTTTTACCCCTTGACCCGTGGAAAGCAGTGGAGGGTGTTGGTGAGGAGTTGTTGAGAAACGTGCTCGGGCGAGCATTCGTAGATTTCGGCCAGTTTGTGGATGACCAGCGGCAGGTAGGCCGGTTCGTTGCGACTGCCGCGGTACGGAGTGGGAGCCAGGTAGGGCGCATCGGTTTCGATGACTATGCGCTCAAGCGGCACGGCAGCGTGGAGCACAGCCGGCAAGGTAGACTTTTTGAATGTCAGAATGCCCCCGATGCCTAAGTAAAAGCCGGGGAAGGTGTGGAGCAACTCTTCGGCCTCGGACAAGGTGCCGCCAAAGCAGTGGAATACCCCTGTCAGACGGTCGGCCAAAGGCTGCAGCGTGCTCACTACCTCGGGCTGTGCTGCCCGCATGTGTACCACTAAGGGCAAGCCAAAGCGCACAGCCCATTCGGCCTGGCGGGCAAAAACCTGCAGCTGCTCCTCGCGCCGTGAGTCATCCCAGTAGAGGTCGATGCCCACCTCGCCTACCGCCACATAAGGGTGGTGCGGGTCGGTGAGCAGTTGCTCCATGCGGTTGAGCAAGGACTGAGGATCGGGCGGCAGTTCGGTGGGGTGCAGGCCCAGCATGGGGTAGCACAGGGCGGGGTAGGCATTGACCAGCTTGAGCATGGCCGGCAGGCTGCCCTCGTCGATGTTGGGCAGCAGCAAGGCACGGGCTCCGGCCTGCACGGCGCGTTGCACCACCTCGGTGCGGTCGGCGTCGAACTCTTCGGTGTAGATGTGGGTGTGGGTATCGATAAACATAAGTGTAGAAAGCGAAGGGTTGAAAGCGCGGGGCCGGCAGGGCACTCCCGCAGTGTGCGCCCTGCAGCCGCGGGGGGTACAGGCGCAAGGAAGTATGCAACTGCGCAGCATGGCGCAGCCAGACATGGAGCAGGCCCGGAGAGGCCTGGCCCGAAGCAGACTGCACCATGCTGCGCGAAGCAGAAGGGGGATGGACGGTCAACTTATTTGTTGCGGCCCAGAAGCGAGCAGGCATATTGCCAGAGCGGCTGCCAGCGTTCGGCCGGGAGCGAGAGCTTTCGCAGTTCGGCATGCGCCCGTTCATAATAATGGTCGATGGCCCGGAGTGTGATGTTGCGGATGTCGAGCTGGTTGTAGAGCGCTGTGACGCGGTCAATTTTGACTTGCGGCTCGAGCGTAGCATCGTTCAGCAGGCTGAGCAGCTGGGCCCGTTGCTCCTGGTCGGCCCGCTGCAGGGCATGGATGAGCAGGAAGGTTTTTTTGCCGCAGAGAATGTCGCCGCCAATCTTCTTGCCAAACACCTTGGGGTCGCCGTAAACATCGAGGTAGTCGTCCTGCACCTGGAAAGCCAGTCCTAACTGTTCGCCAAAGCGATAGAGCGCCTGGGCATCGGTTTCGGGCGCCTCGGCCAGAAGTGCTCCCGTGCGGGTGGCGCAAGCCAGGAGTACCGAAGTTTTGAGGCGAATCATCTCGATGTACTCCTGCTCGGTGACGTCGGTGCGTGTTTCGAAGTTCACGTCGTACTGCTGTCCCTCGCAAATTTCCTGTGCGGTGCGGGCAAAGAGCCGGAGCACCTGGTCGAGGTGCGGGCTTTGGCAATCCATGAAGTGGCGGAACGCCATGATGAGCATGGTATCGCCCGAGAGAACCGCCGTGTTGGCATCCCATTTGGTGTGAACCGTGGGCATGCCGCGCCGCATGTCGGCATGGTCCATGAGGTCGTCGTGCAGCAGGGTGTGGTTGTGGTAGGTTTCGATGCCGATGGCTGCCGGCAGAGCCTTTTCGACATCGTTGCGGTAAAGGCTGTAGCTCAGGAGCATGAGCATGGGGCGCAGGCGTTTGCCCCCCATGGAGAGCACATAGCTGATGGGTTCGTACAGGCCCTCGGGGCGTGAGGGGTAGGGAATGGCGCTGAGGGCGCTGTTAATTTTATCAATCATGGCAATGAGCGGTGTTTAGAGAAAATATGAAAAATGAGAGCGGCGTGCAGCCCCGGCCGGGCAACTGCAGCCCTAAGCGCGGGTACGCTCGTCGAAGCGTTCGCGCAGCCATTGCTTTTGTTCGGCAATGGTCAGGTTCGAGTTGTCGAGCAGCAGGGCATCGGGTGCCTGACGCAGGGGAGCCACCTCGCGGTGCGAGTCGATGTAGTCGCGTTCCTGTACATTCTTCAGGATATCGTTGAATGCAACCTCCTGGCCCTTGGCCTTGAGTTCGTTGTAGCGGCGCTCGGCACGCACTTGCGCCGAAGCTGTGACAAAAATTTTGAGTTCGGCCCCTGGAAACACAACCGTGCCGATGTCGCGTCCATCCATCACAATGCCCTTATCGTGCCCCATGCGTTGCTGTTGCCGGGTGAGCGCCGTGCGTACAAAGGGCAGTGCCGCAATGGGACTGACGTGCGAGCTGACCTCGATGCCCCGTATTTCGCTCTCGACACACTCGCCGTTGAGGCATGTGAGCGGCAGTCCGCTCTCAGGGTCGAGGCGGAACGAAACTTCGGCCTGGTCCATGCAGGCCTCGAGCTGTTGGGAGCAGACCGAACCGTCGGGGTTGAAAAGTCCGTTGCGCAAGGCAAAGAGCGTGATGGCGCGGTACATGGCGCCGGTATCAACATAAATATAGCCCACCTCGCGGGCCAGGTCTTTGGCCATGGTGCTTTTGCCACACGAAGAGTGGCCGTCGATAGCTACGATAATCTTTTTCATATGGATAGTTGGAACTTAAAAGCAGGAAAAGGTAAAAACACAGGCGTAGCGGCAGCTACAGCGTGTAGCCCGCGCTGAACATGAGCGAATTGCCCGCCTGGTGGTAGCGGGCGTAGGAGATGCCCAGTTTGAAACGTTTGATGTGGAGGCCGCCACCGGCCGAGAACCCCGCCAGGTGCGACGAGCCGGCAGCCTTCAACTCGTTGGCCCGCCTGAAGTTGTAGCCCAGCGAGAGGTAAAGGTAGTCGGTAGGCAGCACATCGATGCCCACAATAAAGTGGTTGAGGAGCAACTTGGTGAAACTCAGTTTTTGGGGTTCGCCCGTCAGTTCGTCCTTCTCGCTGTCGGGTTGTACGTAGTAGCTCGACTTCCAGCGCGTAACGTCGGTAAATGTGACGTGAAAGCGCACAGGCAGGTGGGCCATGCCCTTGCTGAAACCTACGGATAGGGTAAAGGGCAGGTGGGTGCGCAAGCCGTTGTCGTACGACTTGAGCTGTGTGCCGATATTTTGGAGCGAAGCCGAAACCGAAAAGTCCTCGTCGGCATCGTAGTAGTTCAGTCCGACATCGACAGCCGCAGCCACTGCTGTGTAGTCAGCCAGGTTCGACACGATGAACTTGAGGTTGGCGCCACCCGTCCAGCGGTCGGAAAGCAAGTAGCTGTAGCCCGTTCCAATCAGGATGTCTTTGGCTCCAAACTCGCCCAGCACATTGCCTTGTGCATCGGTTTCGTCCATTTTTCCGTAGTTCATGTATTGCGCCCCCGCAGCCAGCGTGTGGCGTTCGCCAAAGGCTTTGACAAAGTGCGCCCCCATCCACGAGCTGCCCGCTGTGTAGGTCATAAAGTTAAGTCCTAACGAGCAGTCGCTGACGTTGGCATAGAGAGCCGGGTTGCTCCAGCCTGCAGCCGGATTGTCGTCGATGAGCGAGACATTTTGCCCACCCAGCGCAGCCGTGTGGCTCGCTACAGGCAACCGCAGCGCATTGAACGCCGACGAGTACTCCTGCGCAGCGAGGCTCAGGGGAAAGGTGGCGAAGAATAGCAGACTGAATAACGTTATTTTCATTTAAGTGTCTTTTTTTGTGGCCAAAGGTACGCATAAAAAATAGATTTTGCTGTAACTTTGTCCGCTGAATTAGTGAACGCTCCGCTTGCCGACCGGCAGACGGGTGCGATTGGCATAGTGCCTGGAATTTTTTTTTGCAGCCCCCGGCATGGATGCAGCCCAAGCCTGATACAGGCTGCGGACGGACAACCGGAGGTGAGGCATGTCCCGGGGAGCAATGCCCGATGTGCTTATTTAGATCAACGCAGCAGCGAATAACCTATCAACGTGCAATCATCCGAATTATTATCCAAAGAATGGTGCGATATTGTATTCGAAAATCGCAACCGGGAGTATGGCGCCTACCACATCCGTCGGCAGGCGGGGCGCCGCTATCGGCTTGCACTGACGGTAGTGGCAGGCGCTTTTGTGCTGCTGATATTGCTGTATGCCGGCATGGCTGTGTATTTGCGCAAACGCTTGACCGGACAGGTTAAGGAGGCCGAGAAAGCCCTGGCCGAACTGCGCCGCTCCGAACTCAAGGACGGCTACAAGGTGCACTTTGTGGCAACGGCACGCATGCGCCCCTTGCAGCGCATGGCCCCCGGAGCCAGTTCGGCTGTGCCCGAAATAGTGTCGGGTGCAGCAACCCCCGCTGTGCTGGGCATTAAAGGCAAGTTTACCTTCGATGCCGACCAGGCCGTTATAACCTCGCCCATTGTCGATACCACCGGACTGAGCCGTGAAGACCTGCCCGTGGCCAACGAGAAAATTGTGCCGACCGAAGTTGTACAGGCCATGCCCGAATTTCCGGGTGGTGCACGTGCCTTTATGAAATGGCTCGACGAGCATATTGGTTATCCCCGCCTGTGCATCTCGGCCCGCAAGGAGGGCGATGTAACCCTCACCTTTATTGTTGACAAAGATGGCTATGCCAAAGAGATGGAACTGCACAACTCGTTCGATAACCAAATACAGCGCACCATAGAGCGTGCCTTTGCGCGTATGCCCAAATGGAAGCCCGGTGTTGACAGTCAGGGACAGCCCACCCCCGTCAGGGTGACGGTGCCCATACACTACCGCCTGTAGCGCCGGCCGGCAAGGCCCTTTGAACGTGCAGAAACGGTGCGACTTGTGACTGCAGTTCCGGTTCTCCTCCCTTAGCCTTTGGGCAAATCCGAAGGTACCTGTTGCAGTTGTCATTCCACCGGGTGGAATGGGCTCCATAAGGGCCGTGCACCGTGCCGGGTGGCCGCAGGAGCCCGGAGCAGGGAGCGGCACATTTTTAATCCGGAAGAGTCCGCCGGAATTTTCGCGGAAGAACAAAGTCATGGAACCCCGATACGGGAATATCTGTACGGAGCCTTTCGCACCGAAAGATATTTTGTGTATCAACAACCTGTCAGAAAATCAGAATATGAAGATAGACCGCATAGAAATAGATGCCTCGTCGGGCTTTTGCTTTGGCGTGACCACGGCCATCCGTAAGGCCGAGGAAGAACTGGCCGCATCGCCCTCGCTGTGTTGCCTGGGCGACATTGTGCACAACGGCAGCGAATGCGAACGCCTGCGTGCCCTCGGACTGCGCACCATTGACCACGACGGACTGGCAGCCTTGCCGGCCGGAACCAAGGTGCTGCTGCGGGCACACGGCGAACCCCCTACTACTTACGAAATGGCTGAGCGGCAGGGCATTTGCATTATCGATGCCACCTGTCCGGTGGTGCTGCAACTGCAGCGCCGCATCAAGCAGGTGTATTCCGAACCCAACCCGCCGCAGATAGTGATTTACGGCAAGCGCGGACATGCCGAGGTGCTCGGCCTGGTGGGGCAGACCCAGCGCCAGGCAGTAGTGATAGAATGTGTAGAAGAGGCTGCGAATCTTGACTTTTCGCGTCCCATTGCTTTGTTTTCGCAAACCACCAAGTCGCTCGAGGGCTTCAGAGCCGTGGTCGACTACATAACGGCCCACATCAAAAATCCGGCCGATTTTCGTTACTTCGACACGATTTGCCGCCAGGTAGCCAACCGCATGCCCAACATCTGTGCCTTTGCTGCCCGCCACGATGTAGTGGTGTTTGTGTGCGGCTTGAAAAGCTCGAACGGCAGGGTGCTCTATGGAGCCTGCCGCGAGGCGAATCCCCGCTCTTACATGGTTGATACCCCCGAGGCCATCTGCCGCGAATGGTTTGAAGGGGCCGGAAGCGTAGGCATATGCGGAGCTACCTCTACTCCGAAGTGGCTGATGGAAAAGTGCCGCGAACGCATCGAAAACCTTTAGGACCATAGCCAAACAAAGCGTACCGACCTGTAACAGATGCGAGAGCTGAGGCTTGACCAAAAATTGTATCAACGAGAGACGGAGTATGTGCAGTGCGCATCTATATTCCGCCTGACTCAAACAATCAAAATAAATATGTTAGAGAAAATAGCAATTCCTACAAGAGAAGGCCGCGTGGACGACCACTTTGGTCACTGCGCGTATTACACCATTTACACCATTGAAAACAAGCAGGTGGTGGCAACCGAAACCATGCCCTCGCCCCAGGGATGTGGCTGCAAGTCGGATGTGGCCGAACGCCTGCATGCCATGGGGGTAACGGTGATGCTGGCCGGCAGTATGGGCGATGGCGCCAAAAATAAGCTCGAGTCGAACCATATAAAAGTAGTACGCGGCTGCACCGGTGATGTGGCGGGTGTACTTAAAGGTTATCTGGCCGGATTTATTCTCGATTCGGGTGCAGGTTGTGCCAGTCACGAGTGTGGCAATCACGATCACGAATGCCATTCGCACGATTAAAAGGTCAGAAAAAAGAGTTTTCGGGCAAGTTTTACACTGCGCCGAAAAAGGTTTTATTTTAAATTATTGCCGTCGGGCATATTGCAACCTGGCGGTAGTAACGAAGACAAAAAAAGGCAGGGCTGCTTCGCTGTTTGACGAGGCGGCCCTGCGTGTATTTAAATGAGCACGAAGCATAACAGCTTGGCTTTTTTAAGAAAGACGTTCATTGTAAGTGTTGCCGGTGGAATTCTGCAAGTATTCGAGCGTTAGTCTGCAGAGTTTTCCTTCTCGGAATATTGCGAGCCCAGCAAAGCCTTGCGGTATTCAGAGGGCGAGATACCCTCAGCGTTCTTAAAGTATTTTCCTAAAAAGCTTTGAGTAGGAAAGTTCATTTCGAGTGCAATCTGTTTGATGGTCAGTTCAGAGTTTTGCAGCAGCGTTTTGATTTCGATCATCACCAGGGTAGTAATCCATTGTCCGGCCGTTTTTCCGCTTACAGCCTTCATTACCTCAGAGAGGTGTTTGGGAGTGAGGCACATTTCGCTGCTATACCATTCAACGCTGCGTTCGGTTTTGAAGTTTTGCGATACGAGTCGAATAAATTGGTCGAAGATGGCGTACGAGCGGTTTTGGGTGATGTGTTGGTTGGGTTGCACGCGTTCGTCAAGCAGGTTGCATACTTCAAAATAGAAGGCCCGTGTGAGCGAGATAACCGCTTCGCGCAAAAAACGACCGGGTTTTTGGTGCAGTCTTCGGCGCAGGATGTTATAGCAATCCATAATCCACACTTGCTCTTCGCTTGAGAGAGGCAGCACCGGATGTTGCATGACATGGAGCAGGTAGGGCCACATATAGTTAAGGCCTACAATACAGTTTTGGGCATACGAGCGCGACATCAGTACAGCTGTGGCATGAAAATCTTCGGACATCGTTCCGTCGCGGAACGTCTGTTCGCCGAGCGAGATGAGCAAGTCGCCTTTTTTCATGTGATGATGTTGCCCACTCAGCGTAAACGATGTTTCGCCTCCGGTGCAGAAGCAGATAAGCAAAAAGCCTAATTGCATGGGCATGCCCTCAAGGTCGTTCCAGGTAACATCGTCAAGAACAAGCAAATCGTTGCCCATGGCAAAAGAACGTTCGTTGCATTTAATCAGAGCCTCTTCGATATTGATGGATTTAAGATTTGAATCGATAGAGAACGGCATAGTGTATATCTTTAAGTAGTATCGTGTAGTACTTTTAAGTAATTTAGAAATTGCAAATATGGCATTTATTTTGAATGTTTCGCCTTTTTATTCTACTAAAATTCCTTTTGCACGAAAAAAACCTTCAAAAATTTTGTCAGTATCAATAATTGTACTACCTTTGCACTCGCAAACAAGCAAACAAGGTGCCATAGCTCAGTTGGTAGAGC
>CALCVT010000096.1 GCA_937906495.1 uncultured Prevotella sp. | reverse complement strand
GAGCATCTGACTACGGATCAGAAGGTTATAGGTTTGAATCCTATAGGAGTCACTCATATTAGGGCACTTGCATCACACTGCAGGTGCCCTAAATGCTTATACATAAGCATCTGTGTACTAAAAAATGTATATTTAGATTTAGTAATAGCAGGTTGACGTATCTTTGCCTCAAATTAGAGACAACCATTCTGGATTAAAAGTCTATAAAACCCTAAAACCTCACAATATGAACACATTTAAAACACAACTTACCACACTCGTATTGGCTATAGCCAGTATATTCAGTTTTACTGCTTGCGACGATGACTGGATTGAAGGATTCAATCGCGACATAGATGGTGCCTGGGAAATTGTAGGCATCTCTGGCTACAGCACAAATTATAAAGAAAGTGACCATTGGTACTTTGATTACAATGGTCATTTTGAAAGTGCTGGCTATGGCGGACTTAACGAAAAAGGCTATTGGGAAAGACGCGGAAATAAAGTAGCCATTTACTTTGAATCAAATGACCCTGAACTCGTATGTACTATTGGCGACTACGACGATGACTATATGGTGCTCCGCGTACGCGATTACGGATATGGAGAAGATTATATACTCCGCATGGTGAGGATATACGACCGTTCGCTCAAGAAATAAACCATAGACTTACTCACGCGGGTGCCTGATTGTTAAACCCAATCAAGCACCCGCGCTCATAAAATTCAAGATAAGCACTTTATTTACACCTACACTTGCATGAAGATACTCACCCAAGACGAAATCAAAAATAAACTTGATACTCCCCTATTCCATAAACTGACACAAACAGCAGACGAATGCCAAATAGAATGCTACCTTGTGGGCGGTTATGTGCGCGATCTTATATTGGAACGCCCTACTAACGATATTGATGTGGTTGTTATTGGCAGCGGCATACAAATGGCAGAAGCTTTCAGTAATAAACTAGGAAAAGCTGCACACTTATCCGTATTCAGAAATTTTGGAACTGCGCAGGTAAAATGGCATACACACGAAATCGAATTTGTTGGAGCCCGCAAAGAAAGTTACCAGCGTAACTCACGTAAACCCATTGTAGAAGATGGGACTCTAGAAGATGATCAAAACCGTCGAGACTTTACTATTAATGCCATGGCCATCTGTCTTAACTCAAATCGTCTAGGCGAATTAGTCGACCCGTTTAACGGCATTTACGACTTGAAAGATGGGATTATAGCAACACCGCTCGACCCCGATATTACCTTCAGCGATGACCCCCTACGCATGATGCGCTGTATACGCTTTGCAACACAACTCAAATTTGTGATAGAGGACGAAACTTTTGAAGCGCTGGAACGCAATCGTGAACGTATCGGAATTATTAGTTCAGAACGTATTATCGATGAGTTGAATAAAATTATGATGGCTGATACACCATCAAGAGGATTCGTAGAATTACAGCGTTGCAAGCTACTTGAACTTATTTTGCCAGAACTTTCATACCTGGACTGTGTAGAAACGCGCAATGGAAAATCGCACAAGAACAATTTCTACCATACACTCGAAGTTCTTGATACTATTGCACAAAAGAGTGATAACCTTTATTTACGTTGGGGCGCTCTTCTGCACGATATAGGTAAACCAAGAAGCAAACGTTGGGAGCCCGGAATTGGATGGACTTTCCATAACCACAACTATCTTGGCGAAAAAATGATTAAACCGCTCTTTAGGAGATTAAAAATGCCACTTGACGAGCGCATGAAGTATGTTGAAAAACTTGTAGGACTACATATGCGGCCTATAGTTATAGCTAACGATGTTGTAACAGACAGTGCCGTACGTAGATTACTTTTTGAGGCTGGCAATGATATAGACGACCTCATGCTACTCTGCGAAGCAGACATCACCAGCAAAAACGAACAGCGCAAACAAAACTTTCTGCAAAACTTCCAAATCGTTAGGCAAAAACTCATTGACATCGAAGAAAAAGACCGCATACGCAACTTTCAGCCTCCGGTTGACGGGCAAGAAATTATGGACTTATTCCATCTTAAACCTTGCCGCGAAATCGGTTCGCTCAAAAGCGCACTCAAAGATGCTATTCTCGATGGAAAAATTCCCAACGAACACGCTCCTGCACTTGAATTTATACTCAAAAAGGGCAAAGAAATGGGACTAGTGCAACAATCTTAAGACCATACAGAGCCATGAATAACGAAATTATCGAAAAGAACAAAGAGCGATATATCGCCCTCTGTCATGAACACATCAAACGTGAAGGATTAGAGAAAATACTAAATTACTTGGAAAAAACTGATTTCTACACAGCACCAAGTTCAGCTTCTTTTCATCTTAACGAGGATGGAGGATTATGTTTACACTCTATCAACGTGTTTGAAACTGCATGCAAAATATACAAGCATATAGCCTTACCTGCTATTCAATCGGGCATTTCGCCCTTTAGTAATGAAATAAGTATGGAAAGTCTAGCAATTGTTTGCCTCTTTCACGACTTGTGCAAGATTAAACTCTACCACAAAACGGAACGCTGGAAAAAGGATGCCAACAATCGGTGGATGTCGTATACTGGTTATGAACTTAAAGACGACTTCCCCTTTGGTCATGGAGAAAAGTCATGCTTGATGCTAAGTTGGTACATGCGTTTACTTCCCGAAGAAATGCTTGCCATACGTTGGCATATGGGTATGTTCGATATAGCAGAAAACGGAAGTTCTCAACGTCTTAGTTATTATGCTGCTACTGATAAATGTGCATTGGTAAACATACTGCAAGCAGCTGATCAACTAACCTCAAAACTGCTTGAAAAGACTGTTACGCATTAAAACTATAAATACAGGAAACTTGCTCAATCAACAAAACTCAATAGAGTAGATGGTATAACGTTCATGCCAAGTACACATAAATAAGCGGCAGAATAATCTTTAATTTGACTATTCTGCCGCTTGTTCTTTATGCACCAATATTTGCTTGATTGTTTCTACTCAAATGAAATCGCCATTTAGCTCTACCATCAGTTTTATGCTTACACTTAACACCCTTGTGAGACAGCAATATACTCAACGATGCAGCAACAGCAAGCAAAAAAGGATAACAAAGATATGGGATAATAGCAACTGGGCTAATCACAGCAAGCCCACCAGCCATAAGCAACTGAGCCCCGTAAGGAAGTATACCTTGCACTACACATGAATAAATATCAAGCAAACTAGCTGTACGTCGTTTATCAACACCATAGCGTTCGCTGACATCTCTTGCTATCGAACCAATCGACAAAATTGCTACCGTATTATTAGCTGTACAACAATTCGTAAGCCCCACCAGGACAGAAATACAACACTCTGCGCCCCTACGCCCATGCACACGGCGAGTCAATCCACGCACAAGCCATGTAACTCCTCCGCCCTTACGAACAACAGCCAATAACCCGCCAGCCATCATTGAAATAAGAATTAATTCGCCCATAGAAGCCACTCCTTCAGACATTGCAATGAGCCATCCTGACAAATCATAACACCCTTCTGCCATGCCCACAATACCTGTAAGCAGGGTACCTATTCCCAAAACAGCCATTACATTAAGCCCTCTTATTGCAGCCAATAATACAACTGCATATGGAAGCACACGCCACAAATGCAATTCCTGTTGCTCGCCAACTACAGCCGTTTGACCATGCATACCCATCGCTACATAAATTACAAAGCATAACAATGCTGCAGGAAGAACAATACGAAAGTTCGTGCGAAACTTATCACGCATAGAACAACCTTGAGTACGGGTAGCTGCCACTGTCGTATCAGATATAAAGGAAAGATTATCGCCAAAGAAAGAACCTCCAACCACAGCCGCTACCATCAGCGGAATTTCAACTCCAGTACGCGCGGCCATCTCAGTTGCTACAGGAACCAAGGCCACAATTGTTCCTACTGATGTGCCCACACACAAGGAAACTACACAAGCTGCAAGAAACAAACCTGCTAACAATATACTATCGGGTAACAACAATAAAGTTAAATCAACCGTAGCACTCACAGCCCCCATAGCCTGAGCCGACCGGGCAAAGGCACCTGCTAAAACAAATATCCAAACCATCAGTAACAACTCAGAACTACCCGCACCACGAGAATAGATACGTAAACGTTCATCTATACTATACCCGCGCAGCGTAAATAAAGCAGCCAACGAAGTAAACGCAAATACAATGGTCATCGGAACTTTCGAAAAATCGCCTATCCACATACCTAATCCAACAGTAAGCAAAGCCAACAAAAGCAAAGGCATAAGCGAGAGCCATCCCCGACGACGTGGACGGAGACGGCGGTCTTCATGTAGTTTAGTTATCATATGTCTAATTTTGGCTACGAAGATACGACTTTTCAGCGAAATAATGAAGTTATCCTCAAGTTGGATTATTCTAATGCCTCACTACAAACCACTCTATCGGACCACACGTATCATAACTTAAATAACATAATACCCGTTGGCGGAATTAATTTAGTGCATACTTAATTCTGCCGATGGGCTTA
>CALCVT010000095.1 GCA_937906495.1 uncultured Prevotella sp. | reverse complement strand
GTGACCCCATGCGTGACAGGCATGTATTCTAACCAACTGAACTAACGCACCAATCAAGAATCGTTTTAGAGTGTTACTCTTTGTTTCCCGATTGCGAGTGCAAAGGTACGACTTTTATTTTATCTACCAAACTTTTGCAGCATTTTTTTCAAAAAAATTTTGCGAAAAGAGTAAGAGTTCGATATTCTCCTTCGTTGTATTGCCATTCTGGAAGTTCTGAAATTACTTGATAATCAGAATTTTTAAAGAGTTTTTCGGATGTAATATTCTTTGAATCTACTAAAGCATAAAGAAGATGGATTTTTAGGCGTTTAGTTGCAAACTCTTCAAGAAGGGTGAGTGCTTGTTTGCCGTATCCAAGGCCTCTAAATTTTTTGAGCAGTGCAATTCCTACCTCCGCTCGTGCACTGAGTGCTGAATAATTCGTTAAATCTACCACACCAATGGCCTTGTGATAACCAAAAGAAAGTGTAACTTCAATTACTAAGCGGAGTTCACCGCAAGCTTGAATGGGTTGGGCTGATGCTATATAATTTTTTATGGCATAGCGTGAGTAGGGGCCTTCATTGTTGGAGGTATTCCATAATTCAGGGTCATTCTCTATGCTATAAAGCAATTCTAAATCTTCGGGTTCACAGGGGCGTAGTTTGATGAGTGGAACTTGCTTATCCATTATTACAGAGGTTTTGTGTGTTATTCGTCTGTTTTAGGCCAGCAGAACAATAGTGAAGTTAATGCTATGAGCATACAGAAGAGCGGTGTAGTACTACTACTGAGTAGAGCATAGTATGTAATTAAGTCTATAATTACGGGTGTTGCCACTATACTGATGCGCAGCAGGTTGAGTCGGGGAAGTTCTTGTTGCGGATTGTTTTGGAGTTTCTTGCGGATGCCTTTGAAAACGAATAGGCGTAGACCGAACCAGCTGCAGCATAGTGTAAGTACTATGCAAAGCATATGGAGCAAATATTCTGTTTGGTTGTTATTTTGAATGTAGGCTGTTGAAAGTATATCGGCTTCGCTCAGAATGGCGTAGATGGCTGTTAGAATCCATACTGATAGGTAGATTATGCGTACAGGTAAGAGGTTAGATTTCATTGGTAGTAATGATTAAGTTTAGGCTGTATTGTATTTAGATAAACTATTTAAGAGGAGTACGTCCAAGAATTGATCGCCCGAGAGTTACTTCGTCTGTGTATTCCAAATCGTCTCCTACGCTAACTCCGCGAGCAAGTACTGTAAATTTGACATTTGCATCAGCCAGTCGTCGCGAAATATAGAAATTGGTGGTATCGCCCTCCATAGTGGGATTTAGTGCTAAAATAATCTCATTAATTCCCCCTTGTGCAACCCGAGCAAATAGAGACTCAAGTTCAAGGTTACTGGGGCCGATTCCGTCCATAGGCGAGATGACACCGCCCAAAACATGGTACAAGCCGTGGAACTGACCGGTATTTTCGATGGACATGACACTGTGTATGTTTTCAACAACGCAGATGGTTGATTTGTCTCGCCGCGGGTTTGAACAGATGTCGCAGATGTCAGTATCTGATATGTTATGGCATACTTGGCAGTGCTTTACTTCGTTGCGCAAGCGAGTAAGGCTATCGCTGAAGGCATGTACGGTTTCTTGTTTTTGTCCTAACAGATAGAGAGCAAAGCGTAGAGCCGTTTTGCGTCCCACACCCGGTAGACGGGTGAGTTCTTGTACGGCGCGTTCCAAAAGTCGTGAGGGATATTGTTCGTTAATCATTTGAGGTTTCGATTCGGTGAACCATGATCATTCAGACGGTTCTGTTGGTATGGTCTTGTATCTTTACGTTTGCAAAAGTACTCAAATATCCTCGATTTTTCTTATCTTCGCAAAGTAAAGTGCAAAGTAGTGGAACATATGAAGCGTAAATAGGTTGCTTGGCCAGGTTCGCGCTGTTTGTCCTTATATTGCGTAATATAGAACAACCAATCATTTTGAAAGTCATGCAAATAAATTCTGCCGATTTCGTAATAAGCAACAGTCGGGCCGACATGTGCCCAAATGTACAAATGCCAGAGTATGCCTTTATAGGTCGAAGTAATGTCGGAAAAAGTAGTCTTATCAATATGCTCACAGGTCGTAAAGCATTGGCAATGACCTCATCGACACCTGGTAAAACGATGCTTATCAATCATTTTATAATTAACAACGAATGGTATTTGGTCGATTTGCCTGGTTATGGATATGCTAAACGTGGAAAGCGAGAAATGGAAAAACTCAAGAATCTTATTTCGCATTACGTGTTAGAACGAGAGCAACTGACTTGCTTATTTGTCTTGATTGATTCACGCTTGAAGCCTCAAAAGATAGATCTTGAATTTATTCGCTTTTTAGGTGAGAATGGCGTACCGTTTGGTATCGTGTTTACCAAGGCTGATAAATCGAAAATAGCAGAATTGCGTAAAAACGTTAGTATTTTTATGAAAACTCTTTCAGAAGAGTGGGATGAACTACCTCGTTATTTTGTAACTAGCAGTGAAAATGGACTTGGGCGAGAGGAGTTCTTAGAATATATAGCATCTATCAATGCAATGGTTGCTTCGCAAAAATAAATAACAACAAATGGGGTATGAATTTTTGATTCGGTAATTTGGCAAATTTGGTTGTAGACCAATTAAGTGAAGTAGATAATGTTTTCAGATAAGAGACAGAGGGTTAAAACCTTGCTGGTTATATCAGCTGTGCTCATAGTTGCGGCTTCGTTGGTGTTTTCGCATAAGCTAACTACAGCACTCTACAATGAAGAGGTTGCAAAAATGGAAGTATGGGCTGAAGCCATGCGTTCACTAACTGCATCTGATGAACAAACTGACTTGAACCTTGTACTTAAGATTATAGGCAGCAATCATACCATCCCAGTAGTAGTGGTTGATAGTCACGGAGTTATTTCTACATCGCGTAATCTATCGCCAGAACCTTCGGGACCTGACTCTCTGGCCCAGTTACAACAGATGGTAATTGATATGAAGGAGCATGGTCAATGCATCACAATGGATTTGGCTCCTATTCAAGCAAGACCTGAAACTCACGATTTTCTCTATGTTTATTACCAAGAATCAGTGTTATTGCGTTGGCTGAGGTTTTATCCTTATATTCAATTGGCAGTAGTGGGCGTTTTTGTGTTAATAGCACTTTATGCTTTACTGGCCTCAAAAAAGGCTGAACAGAATCGTGTATGGGTAGGACTTTCGCGCGAAACCGCTCATCAGTTAGGTACTCCTATATCTTCACTGATGGCTTGGAGTCAAGTACTTTGCGAATCTTATCCCGATGACCCACTACTGCCCGAAATGGACAAAGATGTTAAGCGCTTGCAACTTATTGCTGAACGTTTTTCGAAAATAGGTTCGGCCCCGGAGTTAAGCAATGAAAACTTGTCTGAAGTTGTAGAGAGGGTGGTTGATTATTTTGATCGCCGTACTTCGCATAAAGTTCATTTTGATTTTCATTCTCCTTCCGAACCTTTAATGGTTGCAGTTAATGCTCCACTCTTTGAGTGGGTTATAGAGAATCTTTGTAAAAATGCCGTAGATGCCATGGAGGGGGTAGGAAATATTTCTGTGGTCATGAGCCGCGGGGTGCAAGGAGTTCATATTGAAATAAGTGACACAGGAAAGGGAATTGCTCGTAAACATTTTAAAGGAGTATTTCGTCCGGGATTTACTACCAAAAAACGAGGGTGGGGACTTGGCTTGTCGTTGGCAAAAAGAATTGTGGAAGAATACCATCATGGTAAAATTTATGTACAAAGTAGTACACCTGGATTGGGAACAACATTTGGTATAGATATCCGATAAATCTCATATAAATCGGTTTGAATTCTTTGATATCCAAGGAATTTAGACCGATTTGTTTTGCCATATGATATATATTAATCTTTCAAAATATGTTTAGTAACATATTGATAATGCTTGGGCGCTATTAATTAATTATGTAATTTGCGCCCCGAACAGCGAGGAAACTCCCCGCAGGCGCATAGCTTTGGGAAGTAACGTTCTCAATGATTGATTTCAGCCTGAACAACTTGAGATTGTCAAGGTTCAATCCCTAACAATGCGCCTTTATTCACTCCTAAATCAGTATATCACCATGAAAGTTTACAATTCCCATGAAATCAAGAACATTGCCCTACTTGGTAATGATGGTTCAGGAAAGACCACGCTTACAGAAGCATTGCTTTTTGAGTGTGGTCAGATAAAGCGTCGTGGACGCATTACAGCAAAGAATACTGTTTCCGACTACTTCCCCGTGGAGCAGGACTATGGGTATTCAGTCTTTTCTACTGTTTTCCATACGGAGTGGAACAATAAAAAACTAAATATTATTGACTGTCCGGGTTCAGATGACTTTGTTGGAGCAGCACTTACGGCTTTGAATGTAACTGATACAGCCGTTTTACTTATCAATGGAAATTTTGGTCCTGAAGTAGGTACGCAGAATCATTTTCGTTATACTGAAAAATTACAGAAGCCTGTTATCTTCCTGGTTAATCAACTAGATGGAGATAATTGTGACTATGATAAAGTGTTAGAGGATTTGCAAGGTATTTATGGTCCCCGTGTAGTACCTGTACAATATCCAGTAAAAACAGGTGCCGATTTTCATGAATTGATAGACGTTATACTCATGAAGAAATTGGTATGGAAAGCCGAAGGAGGCGAACCTGCCATAGAGGACATTCCAGCTGAAGAAAAAGAAAAAGCTGAGGCCATGCATAAAGCTTTGGTTGAGGCAGCTGCTGAGAATGATGAAACGTTGATGGAGAAGTTTTTTGAAACAGAACATCTTACTGAAGATGAGATGCGTGAAGGAATTCGTAAAGGAATGGTTACACGCAGTATTTATCCCGTATTCTGTGTGTGTGCTTCTAAAAATATGGGAGTAGGCCGCTTGATGGAATTTTTGGGAAATGTGGTACCCTTTGTTGACGAAATGCCTGCTGTACACAATACACGTGGTGAGGAGGTAAAACTTGATCCTCAAGCTGCAACATCCATCTATTTCTTTAAAACGGGTGTAGAGCCACATATTGGTGAGGTTCAGTACTTTAAGGTTATGAGTGGAACTCTGCGTGAAGGTGATGACTTGACAAATGCCGATCGCGGCTCAAAGGAACGTTTAGGACAACTATTTGTTTGTTCAGGGGCAAACCGTGAAAAGGTAGAACAGTTGTCTGCTGGTGATATAGGATGTACAGTTAAGCTTAAAGATGTCCGTACAGGAAATACTCTTAACGCAAAAGATTGCGAGAATCGCTTTAACTTTATTAAATACCCGAACCCGAAATATACCCGAGCTATCCGTGCTGTCAATGAAGCGGAAACTGAAAAAATGATGGCTGCACTTAATCGCATGCGTCAGGAAGATCCTACTTGGGAGGTGGAGCAGAGCAAGGAACTGCGCCAAATTTTGGTACACGGACAAGGTGAATTCCATTTGCGTACACTTAAATGGCGTTTGGAGAATTTGGATAAAATTGCCATCGAGTTTTACGAACAGCGAATACCTTATCGTGAAACAATAACCAAGGCTGCACGTGCTGATTATCGTCATAAGAAGCAGAGTGGCGGCGCTGGTCAGTTTGGTGAAGTACACCTTATTGTTGAACCTTATAGTGATGGTATGCCCGATCCTACAGTCTATAAGTTTGGAGGACAAGAAATACGTATCGCTATTAAGGGTAAAGAAGAAATTTCGCTAGAGTGGGGCGGAAAACTTGTCTTTATTAACTCAGTCGTAGGAGGTGCAATTGATGCACGTTTTATGCCTGCAATTCTTAAGGGCGTGATGAGTCGCATGGAGCAAGGACCTCTTACAGGTAGCTATGCTCGTGATGTTCGTGTTATTGTTTATGATGGTAAAATGCACCCAGTTGATTCAAATGAACTTTCGTTTATGCTTGCTGGACGTAACGCATTTAGCATGGCCTTTAAGGAAGCAGGCCCTAAGGTGCTGGAACCCATTTATGATGTTGAAGTGTTTGTACCTGCCGACAAAATGGGTGATGTGATGAGTGACCTTCAGGGTCGAAGAGGTATGATTGTGGGCATGAGCAGCGAAAATGGTTATGAAAAACTCCAAGCTAAAGTACCTCTGAAGGAGATGTCTAGCTATTCAACTTCGCTTAGTTCGCTTACCGGTGGACGTGCTTCATTTATCATGAAATTTGCAAGCTACGAACTCGTTCCGGGAGATTTGCAGTCTAAGTTGATTGAAACACACGAAAAAGAAACTATAGATGAAAAATAAATAAGTCATAGTTTTTTAGATTTTAATCAATCACCCCTACACTGTTCATCTGCAGTGTTTAGGGGTGATTGTTTTTAGATTATGAAGTTATCTAAACTTATTGAGAAAATATAAAATGGGAGATTTTTGTATCTTTGTTTTAC
>CALCVT010000094.1 GCA_937906495.1 uncultured Prevotella sp. | reverse complement strand
GGCCACTGCCGAACCGCATCCTATCTTATCAAAAGATAGTGAAAGGTGAGCGAAGTGGCAAGACCGAAAGCTTGCTTTCGAGGAAGGCCACTGCCGAACCGCATCCTATCTTATCAAAAGATAGTGAAAGGTGAGCGAAGCGGCAAGACCGAAAGCTTGCTTTCGAGGAACAACCTATCGCACTGCAAGCGGTGCACCCAACAGAATAAGAACCCTTTTGGGGAAATAGAAAGTTTAGGATTTGCCAAACCGAAGCAAAATTACTATTTTTGCTCTATCGTGCAATTTACACGAACATACCACTCAAATATTCAGACATGCAAAACTTAGCATACGCCATTGCCATTTTAATTGGGCTATACCTTATATATAAGCTCTGTATACTGGCCTATACAAAACATTCGCCCGGAGCCCATCCCAAGCTCTCCGAAGCCCATAGCACAGACGATATTGAGAAACTCAAAGAATACATGGAAAAAGTCTTTACGCGCCTGAATATTGAATTTCAGCTGTACGAAGACAACGAAATCAGCCATCGCTACAGTTTTATATATCAAAATGGTACTTTTCTACTCGACTTTGCCCTCAACTCTCCCAAATATCTACGTCTGATTTACCCAAACATTCTGCAATGCAACCTCGACCAAATTGATTTGGTACGCATCATATGTAACAATACTAACACCAACAATATCGGTGTGACCGCCGGATACACAATCATTCCGGAAGAAAACAACATAAAGACCCACTTGATACTGAGCATGAGCCTGCCCTGCTCAGCCCTCCACTTTGAGGAAATGTTCAAACAGGCCGCCTACGATTGCTTTGCACTGAACAACAGCATTCACCGTACCTACGACAGTCTGCTCGACGACTGTACCGAATACCAGGTGACTGATATAGAATTTACACACCGGCGCGACCAGGCCATTCAGTACCTGCTCGAAGAATCGCTGGTTAAGTGTACAGAAGAAACCTTTTTCATACCCCGCATTGAGCCCGAAAGGCCCGACTCGCTGACGCTGCTGCAATTTTTGACTGGCGCCTGCCTGCTCAACGATGCCCAAGCTACCGAACTCGAGGTGTCGGGCCGGGAGCTACACCTGGTGCTTAACAACGAAACCGACATCTATAACTACCCCATAGCCGCCGCACTGACCGACAAGAACGGACTGACCTGCGTAGCGGCTACTACCTTTGAACGGACCGACGCCGTTATCAGCGTAAAGGCCAGCAGAATGGTTGGCGAAAGCACTCAGAAACTGCAAAAAGACATATGCCTCTACCTGATGCTGCATGCGGAATACCAAACCGACACGACGCTCTACTTCAGACTGACCTATTGCAGCCCCACCCGGGAAACTGAACGGGCCTTTGCAGCCCCCGAACTGGTGCAGCAGAGCCTGCGAAGCACAGGCAGCATGCTGATTGGACTTGACCTTAAAACCGACAACGAAAAACTGGCCGAATTTAACTACCTTTGGGCCGAAGCCAAAGAACAAACCGCGCAAAACAAGCACAACGAACTGAGCAAAGAACAAATACTCATTGCCCAAATTCAAAATTCGGACGAGGCGCAAAACCTTTATCAGGGCACACGCCTGATGCGCGAACGCCGATTTTTTGAAGCTGCACACTACCTGGAGAAGGCCTGGAACCAGGCCAACCAAAACGTGCTGCAAAACTACAACCGAAACCTGCCGTCATTTTACGAAATGTCGTACCTTTACGGCTTATGCCTCTACCGGTTAGGCAACTACAAACTGGCACACTTTTACCTGCAACAAAGCAACATTGAGGAGAACCTGCAACATGCCAAGCTGTGGGTGAACTGCAACCTCAAGATTAATTATGCGGGCGCAATCGAGGAAATTAAAAAGCTGCAGCACATCTGCACCCGGCAAATAGAGCAGGAAGAAACCGAAAATATGCACACGACCGAAGGAGTAGTAAACTTTTACCACTTTCTGATGCGCTGTGAAATTCATATGCTCCTAAACATGAATCAGCTGCAGAAGGCCGAGGAACTGTGCCTCAGGCTGCTAAAAACCAATGTGTCGGCCGAGTTTGCCCAAGAACGCCTGGACCTCATTAAAGCCATGCGCCAAAAGGCCGAACGGGAGGCCCGACAAAACGAAAGGGATGTGAAACACGATACATCTCACGACGAAACGTCAACACTCCCCGAAGGGCGCGACACCGTATAGATATAGGCCCTGCAAGCAACAAAGCAACCCACCCGGGGCACATTTAATTACATTGCAATTACATCTAACCCCTAAAACCATATCCATTATGCCACTCGTATCCCCCTCACTACTCTCTGCCGACTTTGGCAACCTGCAACGCGACGTAGAAATGCTGAATGAAAGCCAGTGCGACTGGTTCCATCTCGACGTGATGGACGGCGAATTTGTACCCAACATTTCGTTCGGTTTTCCTGTGATGCAAGCCATGGCTAAACACGCACAAAAGCCCCTCGACGTGCACCTGATGATTGTGCGTCCCGAAAAATTCATCAAAGAAGTTAAAGCCCTGGGCGCCAAAGTGATGAACGTTCACTACGAAGCCTGCACACACCTGCACCGCGTTATCCAGCAAATCAAAGCCGAAGGAATGATGGCAGGCGTAACACTTAACCCCCACACACCGGTCAGTGTGCTCGAAGAGATTATCTGCGATGTTGACCTCGTGATGCTCATGTCGGTAAACCCGGGCTTTGGCGGACAAAAGTTTATTGAACATGCCGTTGACAAAACCCGCCGTCTGCGCGAACTTATAGACCGCACCGGATCGAAGGCTCTGATTGAAATTGACGGTGGTGTAAACCGCGAAACCGGCGCACGTCTGGTCGCAGCCGGAGCCGATGTGCTCGTAGCCGGTTCGGCCGTATTCAAGGCTCCCGACCCCAAGGCCGAAATCGAAGCCCTCAAAAACCTATAGTAGGAATACACCTATTATATATATAGGAAGTACTACCGAACCGGGACAGTGCATGCTATGTGGCCCCGCTGGGTGCTCTATTCCCAACGGGGCCATACGGCACACAGCATAAACTTAATCATTATAACGCAGTCATCACCTTTCAGCAATTACAGCAACGTGTTAACTCCCATACTTACTCCCGAAGTGGCCAACGCCCTGAACGAACTCATCGACTCAAGCCAGAACATCGTAATATGTGCTCACCGCGGTCCCGATGGCGATGCCGTAGGATCGTCGCTCGGCTGGGCAGAATATCTTCAACAACGGGGCAAAAATGTACGCATTGTTATGCCCAACCCCTTTCCCGACTTTTTGCGCTGGCTACCCAACACCCACCTCATCCAGTTCTACGCCAAACACGAGCCCGAAGCCACTCGCATCATTAACCAGGCCGACCTTATCTGCTGTCTGGACTTTAACGCCCTTAACCGCTTGCAGGAAATGCAGGGGGCCGTACAGCAGTCAAAGGCCAAGCGCTTGATTATAGACCATCACCTCGATCCCGATACACACTGCGCCGAACTGGTGGTGTCGCATCCTGAAAAAAGTTCAACCAGCGAACTCGTATTCCGCATTATCTATCAGTTGGGCGGTTTCGACACAATGACTAAAACCGGAGCTGCATCGCTGTACACGGGCATGATGACCGATACCGGTGGATTTACCTACAATTCAAACGATCCCGAAATCTATGCCATCATCTCGCTGCTGCTGACCAAGGGCATCGACAAGGACAAAATTTACCGTAACGTATTCAACGTATACTCAACCGACCGCATCAAACTGATTGGCTACGTGCTCCACGAAAAACTCCAGTTCTATGCCAATAAGCATGCCTCAATTATGACCATTACCCGCGACGAAATGAAACGCTTTAACTTTATGCGTGGAGATGCCGAGGGACTGGTAAACATGCCACTCCAGGTAAAAGGCATGCGACTGAGCATCTCGCTTCGCGAGGATACCGAACGTGATGTGGTGCGTGTGTCGCTGCGGTCGGTCGACGACTTTCCATGCAACCGCATGGCCGAAACCTTCTTTAACGGAGGCGGACACCTCAACGCCTCGGGCGGCGAACTCCCCTTTCCGCTTGAAGAGGCCGTACGTACAGCCGAACGCGCCATCGAGGCTTACAAGCATTTGCTCTAACCCCCTGCCTGCCCGAGGATAACCCCAACTACCTTTACCTGCGCAACAAGGCATACCCCGCCCGCATCCAGAAAAGCTATACAAGTTTATGGTACTAATCATAACTACTTTTTAGCACAAAGTATAGCGGTTGGCAAGAAAAAAAACGTAATTTTGCCCGTAGGATACTATAACTCCCATCAATCTTTAAAGCACCATGATAACTCAAGAAGACAGAGCGCTGCTTGCACAAAAAGGCATCAGCGAAGAAAAACTGAACACACAACTCGAATGCTTTGCAAAGGGATTTCCCTTTCTGCAACTCGACGCAGCTGCAAGCGTAAACAACGGAATACTTAAACCCGATGCCGAAGCCGAAGCTGCATTTCAGGCAAACTGGGAGGCCTACACCACAGACGCCACACACCGCATCGTTAAATTTGTTCCCGCCTCGGGAGCTGCCAGCCGCATGTTCAAAGATTTGTTTGCCTTTGCTGATGCAGACTACGATACTCCGCAAAGCAAATTTGAGCAAACCTTCTTTGCACGTATACACGATGCAGCCTTCTATGATGACCTGAACAATGCGTGCCTCAAAATTTACGGCAAAAACATCGACACACTGGTGGCAGAGGGCAACTATAAAGCCGTGGCAAACGCGCTGCTCAACAAAGAAGGCCTTAACTATGGTGCATTGCCTAAAGGCTTACTCAAATTCCACCGCTACACCGACCATGTACGCACTCCGCTTGAAGAACATTTGGCAGAAGGCGCACGCTATGCCCGCGAAAAAGACGGTACTGTCAATGTACACTTCACCGTATCGCCTGAGCACCGTTCGCTCTTCGAAGCGCTCGTTGCACAGGTAGCTCCTACCTACGAAGCTAAACTGGGAGTCAAGTTTAACGTAAGTTTCTCTGAACAAAAGCCCAGTACCGATACGGTGGCAGCCAACCCCGATAATACCCCCTTCAGACAGGCCAACGGATTGCTCCTCTTCAGACCCGGCGGACATGGTGCATTGATTGAAAACCTTAATGACATTGATGCAGATGTAGTGTTTGTGAAGAACATTGACAACGTAGTACCCGACAAACTCAAGGACGACACCGTGCGCTACAAGCAATTATTGGCAGGCATCCTGGTTGGCTTACAGGCAAAGGCCTTTGCCTACCTGGACCAACTGGACAAAGGCAACTGCACAAATGATGAACTGCAGGAAATGCTGCACTTCGTAGAACACGACCTGTGCACCAAGAGCCCCCAAGAGTGGAATGGTGATGCTGATGCACTGGCACAATACCTGCACCAAAAGCTGAACCGCCCCATGCGTGTATGTGGTATGGTACGCAACGTAGGCGAACCCGGCGGAGGCCCCTTCCTGGCCTATAACCCAGACGGCACGGTTTCGCCCCAGATTTTGGAAAGTTCGCAAATCGACATGAACGATGCCGAAAAGAAGGCTATGTTTGAGCAAGGCACCCATTTCAATCCGGTTGACTTGGTTTGCGCCATCAAGAACTACCGCGGCGAAGCCTTTAACCTGCCCCAATACACCGATCCGCAAACAGGCTTTATATCGCACAAGAGCAAAGACGGAAAAGAACTTAAGGCACTTGAATTGCCCGGACTCTGGAATGGAGCCATGAGCGATTGGAATACCGTGTTCGTTGAAGTTCCTCTGACAACCTTTAATCCTGTCAAAACTGTAAACGACCTGTATCGCGAACAGCACCAGTAAAGACGCCTTATCGCACAATCACAGAAAAGGGATGCCGGACGTAAATCGTTATCCGGCTTCCCTCTTCTTTTTTGTATGGCCGCCGGGTGTTTTCTACGTCAAACAACAAGTAAAAACAACCTTGGCTATGAGGATGACGCTCCTCACTACTTTCTGCAAGTAACACAAGCTATATTCATTCAACGGCCCATGCCTATTACACCACTCACACTTTTCATAATCTTTCTCAAATCCGGCGGACTAACCATCGGAGATGGCTATGCAACCATCTACCCGCTGCGAAAAGCATTGGTAACCAAAAACCAATGGCTGAGCGAAGACAACTTTGCCCAACACCTTAGTATGGTGCAGGCCATGCCCGGAATATTCAACATCAACCTAGCGGTTTATTTAGGAAAACAACTCTACGGCTGGAAAGGCAGCGCTGCCGCCTTGTTGGGCATGATACTACCCCCGGTCCTGATTTTTATTTTGTTTGCCACCTTCTTTGATGATATCAGGCAAATACCAGCCATCGAAAACTTTTTGCGCGGAGCACGCCCAGCTATCATTGCCCTTATTATACTGCCCTGCCTGCAAATGTGGCGTAGCTGGAACGTAACACTGAGCACCATTTGGATACCCATCTGCACAGCCATTGCTGTTGGACTGTTAGGCGTATCGCCCTCGCTAATTGTTGTCGGGCTGGTTACGCTCAGTTTTATTTATGCTTTGCTTTTAAAATAAACACCGCGCAAACATTTCACTGCAGCAGACACTCTGCTACCGCTACAACCTCCATATATACTCACGCAACCACTTATGCTGCTCTACCTTCTGCTCTTTATCAGTTTTTTCCAGACTGGTCTGTTAGGCATCGGAAACATTACCGGCTCACAGGCCATCCTTGAACACGAAATACTCACCTTACACCATTGGCTCACTCCCACACAACTTACCGACTTGATGGTTTTTTGCCGTACCCTGCCCGGAGGTACTGCACTGAACGCTGCTACCCTTACCGGATATACTGCAGCAGCGGCACGCTTTGGTTTTTGGGGCTCAACAGTTGCAAGCCTCGTCAGTGTGGCCGGACTTGCATTGCCTGCTGCCATTTGGACAACACTCATGGAGAAGTATAAAGGAGTGCGCACCGACAAGGGACTGCTCAAATACATACTTCTGCTGATACGCCCTGCCATTCCGGGAATGATTATTGCTGCGGCCATCCTGCTGGTTCGTTTGGACAGCCCCTCAGAACCGGCTACCGACAGCTGGAGCCTTGGCATAAACATTTTTCTGTTTGCTGCCACACTCATTGGCTGCGGACTTTACCGCTTTAACGCCACATTTATGATTATACTCTGCGGTATAGCCGGCTGCATATTGCTCTAACTTGTTGAAGCAATATGCTGCGGTTGTCAAATCCGCATAGGGCCTCAAACTTTCAACCTGCTATCGAAAAGCAACCATACATTGCCCCATTCTGCAGCCTATTGGTGTTACAAAATTGTAACATGGATTTGCCAGCCGTTGCCCCCGTCTCACAAAAAAATCAGTTGTTTCGATTTTTTTTCAAGAAAGCCTCATAACTATACATATAATAAGCGTATCTTTGCGTCAACATGGGCAAAGAACAATCAATAGGCGAAAGAAAACTATAAAAAACCTTTCGCACCCATACAAGCATAAATAGAAATCCATTCAGTTGCGCCACGCTCCAAGCTTGGCGCCCTTTTTATATTTTTAAAACAGCAGCACAAACCAATCAGCACATAGTCAACCAACTTAGATATGAGCTTCAATCTTCCAAAGACAGACAAAAAGCGTGTAGTTATTGTAGGCGGCGGCTTTGGCGGCCTGAAATTAGCCAACAAATTGCGTAAAAGCAACTTTCAGGTAGTTTTGATTGACCGAAACAATTATCACCAATTCCCGCCACTAATTTACCAGATAGCCTCGGCCGGTATCGAACCAAGCTCAATTTCTTTTCCTTTCCGGAAAGTATTTCAGCGCCGTAAAAACTTCTTTTTCCGAATGGCCGAAGTGCGCTCCATCTTTCCCGAACGGAAAATTATCCAAACCTCTATCGGCAAGGTAAGCTACGACTACCTGGTTTTGGCAGCAGGGGCTACAACCAACTTTTTTGGAAACAAAAACGTAGAAAACGAAGCCATGCCCATGAAAAACGTCAGCGAAGCAATGGGACTGCGCAATGCTCTACTCGAAAACTTTGAACGCGCACTTACCTGCTCCACCGACGTAGAACGCCAGGAACTGCTCAACATTGTCATTGTAGGCGGTGGTGCTACTGGCGTAGAAATTGCAGGAGCTCTGAGCGAAATGAAGAATTTTGTGCTGCCAAAGGACTATCCTGACCTTCCCACCTCGCTGATGCACATTTACCTGGTAGAAGCCGGCCCACGTTTATTACCCGCCATGAGCAAAGAGTCGAGTACAAAAGTGGAGCAATACCTGCGCACCATGGGAGTGAACGTGCTGCTTAACAAAATGGTGACCGACTACAAAGATCACCACGTGATGCTTAAAGACGGTAGTTCGATAGCAACCCGTACCTTTATATGGGTAAGTGGTATTGCTGCACAACCCGTTGGAAACCTTGACCCCTCGCACCTTGGACGCGGCCGACGCATAATCGTTGACGAGTATAACCGCGTTCCGGGACTCGAAAACGTTTTTTCGATTGGCGACCAGTGCATCATGCCCGAAGGCGACGACAACTGGAAGGGCGGACACCCCCAGTTAGCCCAGGTTGCCATACAACAAGGCAACCTGCTGGCCAAAAACCTCAAGCGCATTGAAGAAGGCAAGGAACCTAAGCCCTTTAGCTACAAAAACCTTGGCACAATGGCTACTGTCGGCCGCAATAAGGCTGTAGCCGAATTCAGCAAAATGAAGTTTGGAGGATTTACGGCCTGGATACTATGGCTCGTGGTTCACCTGCGTTCTATACTCGGTGTACGCAACAAAATAATCGTACTCTTTAACTGGCTCTGGAACTACGTGTCGTATGCACAGTCGCTACGCATGATTGTATACGCAAAGAAAGCCAAAGAAGTGATTGAACGCGAAGAACGTCTGGCCTCTGCCCACTGGGGGACTGACTTGATGAGCGAACAAAACGATAAAACCAACCAACCTCAAGCTTAAACATTGCAAATATTTTGCTCTGACTGCCGTAAAACAACAGACTTAGGTGTAAGAGATTATACACGCTTTGCCAAAAATGCGGCAATAAGTGCAAAAAATTCAACACCCGCACCCCGTCATATTTAAGAAAGCTAGAAACCGACCCCTCTAAACAAAAGATACGGGCGGACGTGTAATACTCATATTACACGTCCGCCCGACTCGTTGAGCATACAGCCATATTCTGACAAAGCCCCACTTAAACTAAACTTTACGCTACTAACAACTACACCTATAAGGAGGACTACCTATTTAAGACCTGCTCTTTGCCTTCGGTATTGGTCATTTCTTCAATTTCCGAGGACACATTCGTTTTAGCGGCCTTGGCATGCTCCTCGATAAAAGAGATTAAATCGATGTTTTCGTAGCGTTCAAAACCCGTTATTGCCGTTTTGGCCGAACGGAAGCCTACCAACGTTATTTGCTTGATATCTGTAACCTTTCCGCTCTCTATAAGATAGCGCAGTTCGGCCACTCGATAGCGCGAAATATACTCATGTATATCGTTATATCCCTGCGAACGTAAACTCTGTAAGGCTACATGGCGGTTAAAACCCGCCAAACGGCATAAACGCTCGCGGTTAAAACCACTGTCGGTATAAGGACGCTCATGCTGCATGATGTACTCCATCACCTCAAACCGATGCAAGTTAGCCTCATTAAAGTCGTCTGCCTCAGATTGAGTTATCTCCTCTTTGGTAGGTGGCGTTTCAACCTGTCGGAAATCGGGATATGAGATTGCCTCAACCGTGGGACGCAAAATACGAAAGAATAGAAACATATTGACCAAGGTGAAAAGAAGCATGTAGACCGTAAGCGAAATCAAAGTAAATCGAATGGTTATCACAACAAAGAAAATGCTTACAAGCCCAAGCGCCGTACCATAGGCAATGAGATCGCTCGGAAACTCCATTCGACGCGCCAGACGTCGGGGTAATCTAAAGATGTTGACAATATAATAGCCAGAAAGCAACAGCGAGAGAAGACGTAAAAAAACATCGCCCGAAAGAAAATAATTGCGTATGTCGTCAACATCGTAAACACTGGCCAAATTACTTCCTGCTGCTGCCCCAACACCATACATAAAAATCAGCACTATGGCTGGAGTAGCATATGCCCACATTCGCCCCCACTGCAAATAGCCCGGCAGACATAACCCTAACGGATAAATACTCTGCAAATACGAACAAACCAATAAGTATATAAGCAACACCGGATGAAGTATGCCCAAAGGCGGAACCGCCTCGTGGGTAGCAATAAAAAACAAGGCACCGCAGTACATCAGGCAAATGAGCAGCATAATCCAAGCCTGCGAAAGGAACTGCACACTGCGGCGAGCCAAATAAAACAAAACGAGACTCATCATCAGATGAGCCGCCGCTGCAAATTCGGTAGTAACTAATACAAGTGTATGCATGACAAGGGAATAACTTCCTGCCCATAGCACGCAACGGGCAAGTGTCAAAGAATCTAAATAAAGCTGAGGCCCATCACGTTGCAATAGACCTTCAGCCCGAACTCTTTCAGAGCAAAAGTATAAAACTTTTTCGAATAAACTGTAGCAGGGCAAAATTTATTTGTACTTTTGCACATATCTTACGTCTCCTTTTCAAGCAACCAAACGTCGGAGACCAAGACTCTGACTACTCAGATTTAAGACTTGCGAAGATGGTGTGAAGTGGCTGTTAAAGTGTAAACAACCCAACACCCTATGCAACGCACAAAAACCAAAAGCCCAATATACCCCACATAGTGAACGACCGCATATTCAAAATAGATATAGACGAAATATTACGCTCCAAAGCAGGCAGCAAAGCTAAGTTCGTACCACCATTTGTGCGATCCTGGCTTAAACGCATTGCCCGCCAGGATGAAATTAACGAATTTCTTGCTTCGGCAGGCAGTCTGCAAGGCGTGCCCTGGATTGATGCCGTTATGCAGTTTTTGGATGTAAAACTCGACATACACGGACTCGACAACCTGCCCGACGATGCCGATGGAAAACGTTTTACCTTTGTAAGCAACCACCCTCTCGGAGGCCCCGATGGCATTGCACTCGGACAAATACTCGGCCACCGCTACGACGGACGCATCCGCTACTTGGTGAACGACCTGCTTATGAACTTGCACGGACTTGCCCCACTGTGTGTACCCATCAATAAAACCGGCAAACAAAGCCGTGACTTTCCACGCATGGTTGAGGCCGTATTCAATAGCGACAACCACGTAATTATGTTTCCTGCCGGACTTTGCTCGCGCCGCGAAAATGGCATTGTGCACGATCTTCCCTGGAACAAAACATTTGTTACCAAAAGTGTTGAAACCCAACGCGATGTTGTACCAATCTACTTTGACGGCCACAACTCAGACCGCTTTTATCGTTGGGCCTCACTGGGCAAACGTCTTGGACTGAAGTTCAACATAGCCATGCTCTTTCTTGCCGACGAAACCTTTCTGCATCGACACAAAACCTTTAAAGTGTGCATCGGCAAACCCATACCCTGGCAGACTTTTGACAAACGCCGCAAGCCCGCCGAATGGGCTCTCGGAGTAGAAGAAGCAGTATACAGATTAAACAGGTAGTTATGCAACCAATCATTCCCCCCGTAGACAAGGCTCTCCTCAAAACCGAACTTACCCCCGAGCGCCGCCTGCGTTTAACCAACAAGGCGGGCAACGAAATATACATCGTCACCTATCACGAAGCCCCAAACGTCATGCGCGAAATAGGCCGACTGCGCGAAATAGCCTTTAGAGCAGCCGGTGGCGGTACAGGACTGGAGCTCGACTGGGACGAGTTTGACACTTGCGAGCACCCCTATTACCAACTGATAGTATGGGACCCTCAAGACGAAATGATTTTAGGCGGCTACCGTTTCCTTCCTGGTAAGGAAATATCGTATAATGAAAGCGGACAGCCAAACTTGGCTACCAGCCATATGTTCCACTTTTCGGACAAGTTTCTCGACACTTATATGTGCGATACCGTAGAACTTGGACGATCGTTTGTTACGCTTGAGTACCAAAGCACTCGCGCCATGAGCAAGGGCATCTTTGCACTCGACAACCTATGGGACGGACTCGGTGCACTCACCGTTATTATCCCCAACCTTAAGTACTTTTTTGGAAAAATGACCATGTATCCCTCGTTCAACCCGCAGGCTCGCGACATGATACTTTACTTTCTGAACAAGCACTTTGGCGATGCCGATAAACTCGTAACCCCCATCACACCGCTGCAAACAAACACTCCGCCCGATATACTCGAAAAACTTTTTACTTGCAGCGACTTTAAGTCGGACTACCGCATACTTAACACCGAAGTACGCAAACTCGGATTCAATATTCCACCATTGGTTAACGCTTACATGGGACTCAGCCCCACCATGCGCGTATTTGGCACAGCTGTTAACCATGAGTTTGGCGAAGTGGAAGAAACAGGCATACTCATAGCTGTAGACGAAATACTACAAGAAAAGCGTATGCGCCACATCGACTCCTTTGTACGCGAACACCCCGACAGCTTGAACCTTTACGAAGAAGTTTTTAAGAAAAAAGACTAAATCATAGCCAACGGGCTGCAAGGTTTTAAATACCCTTGCAGCCCGCCTTCATATCCCTTGTGCTTTACTACATACATCAACTATAACATGAGAGCCCCCGCATACATCACAATAAATAACTACCTAGTCCACCCAGCAACACCCATAACCTTGTTCACTGCAACTCATCCCTTTTCATCTTCACCCAACATCCATTAAAAACACTCCTTTAATAAGTACCAAGCTAGGCAATAATATGACCCTAAGACCTATTTACTAGGAAATATAGCATAATTTATACAAATAAATGCTTAAAATTCGGCTTTCTTATCGTGTCGTATTACTTTTCTTTGTACTTTTGTATCTCTAATAGGAATAAAATGGACGTATCAACGTACTATTTGGCATCCAAGAAGTCATAATCAGTCTGCCGGTCAATCACTTGCAGACCTTTTTGCGTGACTATTTCCTATTCGTAGAAAAGTTCAAAGTTCGTGCCCTCCCATCATGCAGCCAGCCTCCGGCCTCCAAGCCCGAGAACCTCCAACAACAAGCCACCAAGCTACATGAGGGATAGCCGCTTCAACTCATTCTGAATATGCGACAGCTAAAGATAAACAAGAGTATTACCAACCGCTCAAGTGCAGCGTTGGACAAGTATTTGGTAGAAATTGGCCGTGAAGAACTCATCTCTACAGACGAAGAGGTAGAACTCGCACAGCGTATACACAAAGGCGATCAAGAAGCCCTTGACCGCCTGACGCGCGCAAACCTACGCTTCGTAGTCAGTGTAGCCAAACAATACCAAAACCAGGGACTCGCACTCAACGACTTGATAGACGAAGGTAACCTAGGCCTCATCAAGGCAGCCCAAAAGTTTGACGAAACCCGTGGCTTCAAGTTCATCTCCTACGCCGTATGGTGGATTCGCCAAAGCATCCTGCAAGCAATCTCCGAACAAAGCCGTATCGTACGCATGCCGCTCAATCAGGTTGGTTTCCAAAGCAAACTGACCAAGGCTATCGTAAACTTTGAACAAGAGTTTGAGCGCCGCCCCTCAGTAGGAGAACTTGCTGATTTGCTCGACACTGATGTAAGCAAGATACAGGAAGCCATGGGAACGAACGGCAAAAAAGTAAGTGTCGACGCTCCCTTCCAAGACGATGACTCAAACTGTCTGATTGACATCATGACCGATGACAGTGCACCGGGTACTGACAATCAAATGGAAAAGGAGTCGCTCTCGTCTGACCTCGAAGCTGCCCTTACCACCCTCTCCGATCGTGAACGTCAGGTTCTGAAAATGCTATTCGGTATCGGACGCAACGAAATGACCGCCGAAGAAGTTGCCAATACACTCAACCTAACCCGCGAACGCGTGCGCCAAATCAAAGAAAGAGCATTACGCCGACTCCGTGAAGCAGACAACATTAAAATTCTGATGAAATATTTAGGTTAAACACCTATAACCTGTGACATAAACACCTACTGCGAGGGCGCACAAAATGTGCGTCCTCGCTCGTTTTTATAATCATAACTCCCTTAACATCTCTATTCACCATACGGATGCCATCGGGAATACCGGCAATTCTATAGGATAAATGGCTATCATGCCGATAATACACATAGCAAACAGCAGACAATAAACAACTGCTGAAAGCGCAGAAATACACAATACTCCCCTTTTAGACTGCAGAGCGTGTTCCAAACCAAAAAAAATGTGTACTTTTGCAGTAATGGTGCTACATTCGTGTTTAACACCATACTTATATAAATCATCAAACAAAAACTATAAAATCTGTCTACATGGAAAAGATTATCGGACTCATCGATGCACCTTTTACTCCCTTCGACGAAAAAGGCGAAATTAACTTAGCTCCTATACCAGCCTATGCTGAACTGCTGGCTCGCAATGGTCTGAAAGGTGTATTTATCAATGGCTCTTCGGGCGAGGGTTACATGCTCACAGAAGAAGAACGCATGCAGTTGGCCGAAGCATGGGTCAAAGCTGCACCAAAAGATTTTAAAGTAATAGTTCATGTAGGCAGCACCTGCGTAAAGAGTAGCCGCCGTATGGCAGCTCATGCCCAAGCAATCGGAGCCTGGGGTATCGGTGCAATGGCCACTCCCTTTCCTCGCATTGGCCGTATCGAAGAGTTGGTAAAATATTGCGAGGAAATTGCAGCCGGTGCACCCAACCTTCCCTTCTACTATTATCACATTCCCGCCTTTAACAACGCCTACTTGTCGATGTACGACTTTTTGCAAGCTGTTGACGGCCGTATCCCCAACTTTGCTGGTATAAAATATACTTTCGAGAGTTTGTACGAATACAATCGCTGCCGCCGCTACAAAGACGGCAAGTACGACATGCTGCACGGCCAAGACGAAACCATTCTACCCTGTTTGGCTATGGGTGGCGCACAAGGAGGAATTGGAGGAACCACCAACTACAACGGACGCGTGCTCACCGGCATTCTCGAGGCATGGCAAGCTGGTGACCTTGAAAAGGCTCGCGAACTGCAAAACTTTGCACAAGATGTTATTGACGTTATCTGCCATTTCAGAGGAAACATCGTAGGCGGCAAACGCATCATGAAACTCATAGGTCTTGATCTTGGCAAAAACCGCACTCCCTTCCAAAACATGACCGACGAAGAAGAGGCCCGCATGAAACAAGAACTCGAGGCTATCAACTTTTTTGAACGCTGCAACAAATAACGTATCCACACGCGACAAACTATTAAGCACTAATATAGCATACTGCAACCGACAAGTACCCATCACTCTTATGACTATGTACCTGCCGGTTGCAGGTTCTTCGCGCCTTAAAACACGCAAACCGACTCCATGAAAAAGCTGCTCATCAGTTTATTCTTCCTACTCACTCTTGTGCTCCACGCACAAACAACTCCTCCTAACGATAACGCATTCAATGCCGTAAACTTTCGTAGCCTGCCTGCACTCTCCATTGGTTGCAATCAAGGCGTATCGGCTCCGTTTGCCGGTTATGCAGCATCAAGCATGCTGGTTGCCGGTGGTTGTAACTTTCCCGGAATTGCGGCAGCCGATGGGGGCAATAAGGTTTTCTACAATACCATTTATGCCCTCAACTATCCTCAAAAGCAGGCAGGTAATTGGTATCCTATTGGTCAACTACCCCGGGCACTGGCCTATGGCGTTGGTGTAACTGTACCCGAAGGATTGCTTTGCATTGGCGGAACAGATGGCAAGCAAAGCTATGCTGATGTTCTGCTCGTCACTCCCGATAACAAAGGAAAAGCCAAACTCAAACAACTACCCGCACTCCCCATTCCACTTGACAACATGGCTGGAGCTTCAGGCGGCGGGTACATATACATAGCCGGTGGTCAAAGCAACGGAAAATGCTCGCAAGCTGCTTTCCGCCTGGCATATCCCAACGGAACCCGCTGGGAACGATTGCCCGACGTACCTGGAACAGGCAGACTACAACCCGCTGCTGCCATACAAAACGATGCCTCGGGCCCTTGCTTCTACCTGATTGGCGGATACACCCCCGCTACCCACGAAGCCCCGGGAAAAACGCATTGCGACGGATGGGTTTACAACCCTAAACTTAATGTATGGAAGTCTGTTGCCCCCATCATGCCTTACGGCCGCCATGAAACACTCACCCTGGTAGGAGCACAAGCTATCAGTTCGGGGTGTGCCCACATCATATTTATTGGCGGTGTCAACAAGCAACGCTTTGAGGAAGCACTCAACCGCCCGCAGGCTATAAGTGTGCTCAGCCGTACAGCTGCCGGAAACCATCCTGCAGCTACAGTACAAAAGAAACAACTCGACAGTTTGAAAAACGAACAGGCTGCCTACCTTACCCATAAGCCCGAATGGTATCGCTTTAACAGCGAACTTGTTATATACCACACCATTACCGATACCTGGACAACCGAAAGCCATTCACCTTTGCTGGCACGTGCCGGTGCCGGTTTAGTCAAAGCAGGCAATGAATGGGTTGTTATAGGTGGCGAAACAAAACCAGGTATCCGTTCGGCAGATGTTACAGCCATCGAAATGACCATGCGTCCTACCTTTGGATGGATAAACTGGACGGTACTCATTGTCTATCTGCTAAGCATGGTTCTACTGGGCTACTATTTTATGCGCCGTGAAGGCGATGCCGAAGACTTCTTTAAAGGCGGCGGACGCATCCCCTGGTGGGCTGCAGGCATCAGTATCTACGCTACGATGCTCAGCGCCATAACTTATATGGCCTATCCGGCCAAAGCCTACGCCACCGATTGGACATACTATCCGATGCTGGTAACCATCTTGATTGTATCCTTCCCCGTCGTAAAATATTACCTTCCCTTTTTCAGACGTCTCAACGTAACGAGTGCCTACGAGTATTTGGAGCGCCGCTTCAATGCCAGCACACGTCTCATGGCCTCAGCACTATTTATCGTTTTTATGGTTGCCCGCATGGCGTTGGTGCTCTATCTGCCATCGCTTGCACTCACTGCCGTTACAGGCATTGACCTTTACATTTGCATTGTGCTCATGGCCCTCGTCACAATTCTTTATTGCACAATGGGGGGCGTTGAAGCTGTTGTTTGGGGCGATGTTGTACAAGGATTTATCCTTGTTGGCGGTGCACTTTTAGCAGTAGGATACCTGGTGTTCAGCACGGAGGGTGGTATTGAAGGTTTTCTAACAATTGGTTCCGAAGCCGGAAAATTCCGTCTTTTCGACTGGAGTTTCGACTTCCGTTCAGCAACCTTCTGGGTCATCATCTTGGGTGGTATGGCCAATAACCTTATATCCTACACCTCCGACCAAACAGTCATTCAGCGCTATCTCACAACCAAAGACGAGCAAAGCGCCCGCCAGAGTATCATGATGAACGGCTTTATGAGCGTTGTTGTATCTATAGCTTTCTTTGCTATCGGCGCCGGACTTTACACCTTTTTCAAGACACACCCTGCCGAACTCGACTACACCATGGCCAAGGGCGATACCATTTTCCCCTTCTTTATGATGAGCCAATTGCCACAAGGCATAGCCGGCTTGCTTATAGCAGCCATCTTTGCGGCTACCATGAGTACTATTTCATCGAATATTAACTCTGTTGCCACTGCCTTTAGCATTGACTTTTATAAACGCTGGAACCCTATGGCCAACAGCAATCAAATGCTCAAGGTAGCCCGTCGTGCCTGCATCATTTCGGGCATTTTGGGCATGGGCATAGCCCTGCTCATGGCCACTTGGGAAATCCTCTCGTTGCTCGACTTCTTCCAAGAAATTTTAGGCTTGCTATCAAGCGGCCTTGGCGGGTTGTTCCTCATGGGCATTTTCTTCCCCCGCATTGGCGGAAAGGCTGCGCTCACCGGTTTTGTTGCCGGAGTAGCAGCAGTGTTCCTGGTACGTTACCTTACACCCACCTGTTTCCTGCTCTATGGATTTATTGGCATGGCTGTTTCTGTCATTGTGGGCTATGCCATGTCGTTTATTGTTCGTGAAAGCAAAAACTTAGACGGACTCACCTGGAAACAGCGCCTGCACTAACCCCTTCGATAAAATCATTCAACCTCAAACATAATTATGGTAGACTTCAAAAAACTTGCTGAGCAATACAAGTCAGAGTTGCTCGACAATGTTATTCCCTTCTGGCTTGATAAGTCGCAAGACAAAGAATATGGTGGCTATTTTACCTGCCTTGACCGCGATGGTTCGGTGTTCGATACCGATAAATTTATTTGGCTTCAGGGCCGCGAAGTATGGATGTTTGCCACCTTATACAACAAGGTGGAAAAACGACAGGAATGGCTCGACTGTGCCATTCAAGGTGCGGAATTCCTCAAAAAGTATGGCCACGACGGCAATCTAAACTGGTACTTCTCACTCGACCGCGAGGGAAATCCGCTCGTTGAACCTTACAACATCTTTTCGTACACCTTTGCCACCATTGCCTTTGGCCAACTCAGCATAGCCACGGGAAACAAAGAGTATGCTGAAATTTCGAAAAAGACCTTCGATATTGTGCTCTCAAAGGTTGAAAACCCCAAGGGCAAGTGGAACAAGGCTGCAGCAGGCGCACGTTCGCTCAAATCGTTTGCATTGCCTATGATACTATGCAACGTAGCTCTCGAAATTGAACCCCTACTCGAACCCGAATTTCTGCAACGCACTATCGAAACGTGCATTCACGAGGTTATGGATGTGTTCTACCGCCCAGAACTGGGTTTGATTGTAGAACACTTGAGCACTGACGGAGAACTGGTTGATTGCTTTGACGGCCGACTGCTCAACCCGGGACATGCCATCGAAGCCATGTGGTTTATCATGGACCTTGGTAAGCGTTTGGGACGTCAAGACTTGATTGAAAAGGCTGTACAAATTGCACTTAATGAGGCCGAATACGGCTGGGACAAGGAGTTTGGAGGCATCTTCTACTTTATGGATCGCATGGGACGTCCTTGCCAGCAACTCGAATGGGACCAGAAACTCTGGTGGGTACACATCGAAACGCTCATCACTATGATTAAGGGTTACCAACTCACGGGCAATACCAAGTGTCTGGAATGGTTCGAGCGCATTCACAATTACACCTGGTCGCACTTCAAAGATGCCGAATACCCTGAGTGGTATGGCTATCTGAACCGCCGGGGCGAGGTGCTTCTGCCACTCAAGGGCGGTAAATGGAAGGGATGCTTCCACGTGCCCCGTGGACTTTTCCAGTGCTGGCGCATTTTGGAGGAATTAAGCAAATAAACGCTATAAGCAAACCGGGCTATCCATACAAGCAACAATCTCTGTATGGATAGCCCTTCTATTCTTTATTATAACAGCTCAATGCAGCCAGTGTCTTCAATATCCATGCACAAAGCCCCCAAAGACTGCATTAGCTAAAACCACACACATATACCTATGATTCTTTGTACACTGAACGACAGCAAACGCATTGAAGCACTACATCCACGCTTTGCCGAACTTTTTGAATACGTACGTACTCACGACCTTACTGCCGTACCTGCCGGAAAAATAACTATTGACGGCAGCGAACTTTACATCAACGTGGCTGATGCTACCCTGCTCGATGCTGCAGAGCAAAAACTCGAAGTACACCAAAGCTATATCGACATTCACTTTCCGCTAAGTGCCGAAGAAACGGTTGGTTGGACTGCACTCGGCAATTTGCAAACCGATAGTCTGGCTCCCTTTGACTGCGCCAACGACTTTGCCCTTTACGCAGAACCTGCAGCAACCTACTTTACGGCTCATCCAGGCGAATGCTACATCATGTATCCTGAAGATGCGCATGCCCCTATCATCGGCAAGGGTACTCTGCGCAAAGCTATTGCTAAAGTCAAAATTTAAACATCTCATTAAGCAATTGCTTATACAGCTCCCACATAGCCGGCTTCTTATAACTATGTGCCAGCAACAAAAACAACCAGCGTACGGAGCAGCATTCAACTGCTCGGATACGCTGGTTATTTTTAGGGCTTAAGTTCAAACAATTCGATAGCCGGCCATGCTCCTAATCGATAAGGAACCGATTCCCCGATACCCGTCGAGACATAGAGTGTTTGGCTGCCACGTTTATAAAGGCCTGCCCACTCGGGCATAAACCACTGGGCTGGCGAAAACTTGCCTACTTGCATCTGCAAAGCATGAGTGTGGCCCGAAAGTGTGAGTTGCACATCAGTATTACCCACCACTCCATGCCGCCAGTGCCAGGGATCGTGGCTTAACAAAACGACACACGCTCCTGCCGGAATACCAGCAAGGGCCTTAGTCAGATTGCCGCGCGAGGGAAAAGGTGGTTTGCCAATATTCTCTACACCGGCCACATAGATAGTGTCGCTGCCGCGGGTAATGGCTACATGCTCATTGAGTAACACGTGCCAACCCATGGTACGCTGACTTCTGATAACGCGCTGCACTTCACGATGTTGTTCGGCAGGTGTCAGTCCAGGATGGTACGTACAATAATCATGGTTACCCATAATAGAGTATATGCCGTCGGTTGCACGCAAACGGCTCAATACGCGTAAATGGGGCAATAACTCCTCTGAAGCTGAATTGACCAAATCGCCGGTAAACACAATCAAGTCGGGTTTACAGGCATTTACACTATCAACCAAAGCTGCCGTAAAGGAGGTATCACCGGCATAGGTGCCCAAATGAAGGTCGGAAAGTTGCACGATGCGGTATCCTGCAAATGCAGCAGGAAGTCCTTCGAGTTTAACTGCAGGACGATGAACCTCAAGCTTACGCCAACCCCATACCGAACCATATATCTGAACTGCAGCCATGAGCACTGCAAGCACTACGCCTACACGCATAATTACATGCTGCACACCAGGATTTCCCCAAGCAATCAACTTACCCAATAAGGCTACAAGTATAAATACCAGTTTAGGTACGGCTATGCAAATCAGCAGCAAAAAAGCTACTTGCATGAGCCAGCCTACACGCACCTGGCACACCAAAAGCAACATACAAAACATGGTCAGCACCGTAGGGGTAATCAACATGGCCGTACGCCAAAAACCCGTATGCAGACGCGTAAAGTTCCACCATATTAATAAATCGGGGAGTATGAGGAAGAGTACAAGTATAAAGAAGAAGCGAAACACGGTTGGGATAGGATTGGTTGATGATGCAAAAAGAAAAGTTGGACGCACGCGGCACTTTCCGGCGGCTCATCATCGAGCAGCCGGTTGGGCCAAGGGCGTCCAACTCGTATAATGGGATTAGTCGACTTGTTGCTGCTGTTCTTGTTGTTCTTGCTGTTCTTGCCACTTCTCACGGGCAAACTCTTGCATGTCGGTTACTTTGTCCTTCTCGTCAACAATTTCTGTGCCGAGCATAGTTTCAATAACATCCTCCATCGTAACGAGTCCACGGAAACAGCCATACTCATCGATAATGACAGAGATGTGCTCTTTCTTTTCGAGCAGTTTTTCCCAAATGTTCGAAACGGGTTCCGATTCCTGAAAAGTGAGTACCGGACGTACAATGTCAGACAAGCGCAAATCGAATTTATCTTCGGTCAATCGCTCCAATATACTTTGGCGAAGCACATATCCATTGATGTAATCGTCGTTCGAATCGTTATAAACTGGTATACGCGAATAGGTACGGAAGGCATCGTTCTGATAGAACTCGCGGAGCGTCATACTCTCCTCGGCCATCTCGACCACCGAACTCGGAGTCATGATATCGCGTGCCTTAATATCGTCAAGTTTGAGCAGATTTTGTATCATGCGGTTTTCCTTCTTCTCAAACACGCCTTCTTCGGCACCTACCGTAACCATGGCTGAAACTTCCTCTCTACTAACCGACAATACTTGCTTACGGTTAGAGAAGATGCTCGTTATCAATTCAGACATGAGCACAAAAGGATAGGTTACGAATACCAACACATGGATTATACGAGCAGCCGGAATAGCCAGCGTACGCCAATATGCCGCTCCAATGGTTTTGGGTAAGATTTCGGAAAGAATCAAAATCAACAGCGTGAGTACTGCAGAGGTTAAGGCAAAATACTGACTGCCAAATAAAGCCTCGCTTTGCACGCCGACACCCGTAGCACCCACAGTGTGAGCAATGGTGTTAAGCGAAAGAATGGCTGAAATTGGTTTATCGATGTCCTGTTTGTATTTTTTAAGTAGTGCCGCACCGGGGCGTCCCTCCTTTTCGAGCATTGAAACAAAGGACATTGGCGATGAGAGCAAAACGGCCTCAAGCACCGAACAAAGAAATGAAATACCTAAAGCTGTGAATAAGAATAAAAGTAATAGCCCCATGGAATGTGGAATTAGTTAGACATAAGCCCTGTCCACATGGTTGTGTGTGTGTGCGGATGCCTTTAGACGCCTGATACAGACACCTGAAACGGCTTTCGCAGGGAGCGGCACAAAGAGGGGTAAACAGATTTGCACCGCAGTTTTTCGATTATCGTCTGCAAAATTACACAAAAGTAGGAATTAAGAGATTAAGAAACTGAGAAAAATTCCCTTTGGGCTTACTTGCACGCATTTTATGGAGCATAACGCCATACTTTGAGCTTGCTTAAGAGATGCAAGGTTTGCTGATGCAAACTGCTGGTAGACACAGCAGAAAACACGGGGTGCAGATAATTTTACGCCATGATGTAAAATTATCTGCACCCCGTGTACAATAGCCTGAAACGCTACCCAATTTTTCAAAGCAGGCCGCGGCTACTCTGCCCACCCTGCCAGCTATCTACCCTGCCACTCAATAAACAAGCCGGGTGGAGGGCTGCACTATTCCATGTGACGCAACTGACGCAAGTAATGGTCAAACTGCTCGCGCGTGCCATTATACACATTTATATCCACTTCGCCCGTAATTCCTTTTACCCGTCCAAAGGGGGTTAGCTGCCAATGCAGCAGTCTGACATAGGGTTTGAATTGCCCATAACGGGCTATCCATACATCATAATTGCGCAAGGCCTGAGGAGCTCTGCTCAAATGGTTGTTTACAAACTGCTGACTTACATAAAGAATAGGGCGTACACCAGTTCGTTTCTCAACTACTTGCAACCAGTTATACACTTCCTTAAAAAGTTTTTCGTCTCCTCCCATACGGCGTATCTGGCTCTCGCTGGGCTCAACATCAAGCACGGGAGGCAAATCGAGTTTACCTACCACCGAACGACGCAAAAAATAAGTTGCTTGGGCAACCCCCGAACTACGGGTGCTGAAAAAATGATAACTTCCCACAGCCATGCCACGTCGCATGGCCTCACGGCGGTCGGCCGGATAGTAACGATTAAAAATGGTGGTGCCTTCGGTCGACTTGATATAAACAAACGAAACGGGATAATTGACAGTTCCGCTTACTCTACGGCCCGGACCTAAACTGGTAATACGCAACTGATCCCAGTTTATACGGTAACGACGGCGACCTTTTTCGTGCTGATGGCGCGAAATGTCTATACCATACACACGGTCGGGTGTATAAACCATACGTTCGCCCACAAATAGTCCGGAGCGCCACTCACCACAACGCACCAACTGACCCTGTTTCGAACTAAACCCGTGTCCATGACGTTTTCCGGCATTCCACTCGCCTTGGTAATAGGCGCCATCGGGCATATAAAGCATGCCTTGCCCCAACGGGCGGCATTGACTGTCGAACCCGCCCTTGTAAAAGCCTGTAGAGTCAATACGTTGCCCGCAAACCAGGGTATCGGCATTCCACCATCCTTCGTACAAAACGCCTGCTACGCTGCGCATACGTCCATATCCCATACGCAACATACTTCCCTTACGTGCGCCTGCCTGTGCCTGCCCTTCGTAAACAAGCGAGTCGGTCAGTGCATAACGATAACACGGCACTGCCAAGCGCGATGCGGATTTAAATTTGCCTTCAGACAAACTGCTTGCAGCACTAAGTGGAGCCAGTAATCCCTTAAAGTTGTAAAGCCACCACATTGGCCAGCTATGCACTTGTGCAAGCAACGAAGCCACCTGGAGCGACGAAATACGGTACGCACCATGCCTTATTCCGCACAACTGGCCCGAAGCATTAACCCACGCACCTCCTTCGGCGGCAGCAAAAAGAGTATCGTCCGGCTCTAGGTAATGCGGATGCAAAGTTGCCGTAGGTCCGCCGAGGTCGTTGAAAGCCAACAACTTAGAAGCATAGGCGTAAGTGCCCATACGGTATACCGAAAAATATGACACACCTTCCGGTAAAGCCTTGGCATCGAGTTGCAACAACACCAATGGTCCGCTCCTAACTACTGCATGCGCTGCATAGCGTAACGAATCAGCCACGGAGGTAAGTTGCGCTCGCAGCCTCAGCCTCGCGCACGCGCGATTCCTATATATAGCAGGATTGTTTAATACCTTTTGCAGGCGTTTTTTTACAGAATCGCAAGCCGACAATTCGCTTGATACACGCACCCGGTAGGTCATGACCTCATTATATCCATCGTCTACCACCGAATGGCTCCGTGCATAATCGTCAAGTTCTTCGAGCTGACTTTTACGGTAATCCGACATAATCTGCAACAAACTGTCAGCACGCTGCAAACGCTGCAACAACTCCTTACCTGCAAGGCTGTCGGGCTGACTGTGTACTACCGAATCGGTGGTAAGACAATGTCCCGCGCGCGATACAAACACGCCCGTAAGATTAGTGGTATCGGACACAGGATTTGCACATAAGGCTGCATACGGAAAACGGTCGGTTTGTAAAGGCAGATAAAGGGTATCACCTTCAGGCAAAGGCAGTTCATAGCAACTGGCTGCTTCGACCCTGCATACCGACACTTGCTGACGTGCCCGACGAGTTGGGATATATACTGCCAATAAACACACTGCAAGCATCCCTATTACTACTCGTACAACCTTACGCTTATTCATATCCATCATTTAATCGGTTTGTTAGTTTAAACCCTTCTACAGGCATGTGTTATATTTGCAACATCCCGTACTCTCATCTACCAGTGGGGGCCGGCCATCTTAATATGCATAAAACCCATGAAGCCTGATACCAGGATACCTTGCTGCCTTTAAGTGGTGAGTTCTACCTTATAGTCGAAGCATCATCGATGAACCAATTTGCTTTTACAACCGGCCTTAATTGAATTAGCAAGGGCAAAAGTAAACAAAAAAACAGCGGAGGTATATATCATAACTCGATTTTTCGCTCCTTCTTGGGTTTGCCCATGCTTTATTAACGCCTGACAACATGACATCTACCCATCTATTTCTATGATTGTGACCATCGGAAATAAAAAAAAATGCAGTTCGCTCAAAAAAATACGCTTGAATTTACAGTACAAGGCATTCTGCATTAAAAACAACCCGAAACGATTGAATATCAATATATAAATAACAACAAAAGGATTGAATCCAGGAGTTGTATGAATTGCTGAATCAACAAAAATCGGGGTGTTTGCGAAAAAAATAGGAAAAAAGTGCGCAAAAGTTTTGGAGGTTTCGAATTTTGTAGTACCTTTGCACTCGCAAACGGGAAACAACAACACCGCAACGCTAAACGGCGCGATAGCTCAGCTGGTTAGAGCGCATGATTCATAATCATGAGGTCCC
>CALCVT010000093.1 GCA_937906495.1 uncultured Prevotella sp. | reverse complement strand
AATTTGAATTACTGTTACTTCCCATCCTCTTTATTGGGGGTGGGAAACTTTAGTATATAATCTGTCGAAAGACAAATATGCTCAAGAAAACAATCTGCTGAACACCCTAAACCGTATTCCCTTGCTGATGGTTGACAATAATGGAACTATCAGTGTTGCGGGTAAAAGCAGCTACGTAGTTTACCTTAACGGAAAGCCCTATCATATTGCAAATGCCGATCCTCAACAGGTGCTCAGGAGTATTCCATCCTCGCACATTAAACAAGTGGAAGTTATTATGCGGCCTGACCGCAGGTTTGGCGAGCGCGCCCCTATTATCAACATCATTACCAAAGGGAAATCACTCGAGGGCTATCATCTGAACTTCAATGGTATGGGAGCCTCTACCCCCAAGGCTACGGGAGCTGCATCCGTATTAGGCATGGTCAACAAGGTGCAGTTCCTTGCCGGATACAGCTATGATTTTTGGGGACAACGCGACCAGAAATGGAATCATCAATATCACTTTGCTAACAACAGCAGTACATTCACCTTATCGAACAAAAACCATTATGACAGACATACACATTGGGGCAGAGGTCTATTGCAATGGGATATCGACACATTGCGTCAGCTCTACGTCGATTATCATCTAAACGGCATGGGGCGTAAAAAAAGTCTGAATTATGAACAAGGTCAAATGGGAAATGAAGCCTCATTGTCAAAATATTTAAGCCAAAGTGACACCTGGGATGCATCGATGGAAGCTAACATCATCTATTCCAGCCGATTTAAAAAGAGTCAAGCCAGAAAGTGGAGGCTGGGCTATCGTTTCACCCTCAACCCTGACAATCGCAATTATCAGATAGAGAACTTGCTGACTAACTCTATTTCGCTATCTAAAACAAAAGGCCGGCTATATACGCATAATTTCCAACTTTTCAGGAGAGTGAATTTTACACCAAAATTTTTCTCCTATCTTACGCTGAATGCAAGAATCCGTAAAGGATCGTCCTTATCAACCTACATCAATAGCCCCATGGCAAACGATACGGACGAATACAATTATACGCAAGTTCTCGGTTCACTCGGGTGTGATTTCATTTGGTATATGACCAAATCAAACGACCTGTGGCTCTATTTTGCCAATAATTTTGAGTATGCCAACGATAAATCCACGGATTTTGACTCTCACCGACAGGACTTTAACTACCTGCCCTCAGTAAAATTGACCTGGCAACCCAATTGGAGCAATGAACTGACGCTGACATTCCTTTCGCATATCAACCGCCCGTCATTGCAGATGCTTAATCCCTTTAAGGGCGGAGAAACCAACAACAACGTATTGCAAGGGTCGCCCATATTGAAAAATACCAGAACCTATTCGGTTGCACTGGGGTATTCCTTCTATGGAAACAAAATAATAGTAAATCCTACCATCACCGGAAGCCTTTCACGCAACGCCATTATGGGAGTTTTTGATACAGACGAGAGCTACTCACAAATTATTGAGACCTATAGCAATGTATCCAAAGTCAAAACGCTTTCGATGGATTTGTTTTTGGTACTTCGTCCATGGAGCTGGCTGAAGTTTATAAATGTATCTTCGGTGGGCGTACAGCAAATAACCTCTCCAGGGTTGTCGCTGAAGCAGTCGGATGCGTTTTACCGGTCTACAACAGCTGTAACCTTTAACCTTCCGAAAACCTGGCAAATCGAAGCAAGTTTTTCAGGTTTTAAATTAACTCCTAAGGCATGGCTCCGATACGAACCGGGACATCTGTATAGCTTCGCTGTGTCGAAAACGCTCATGAAGGGTGACATGTTTGTAAAAATGTTTTTTGACAGCCCCTTTGACAAACATGGCGAATCAGATTCACGTACAAACTTGATGGCTCCGAATGTGTCCTATAACTACTTATATAAAGTTCAAGGCCGTTGTATAGGTATTGAACTTTCAATCAATTTGCGGAAGGGCAAGAAATTTAGGCTTGACCGCAACACTTCGCTCAAAGAATCGGATATTCAAAGCGGTATAGCTAAGTAATCAGCCATCAAAAAAAGAAGTATAAGTCATGTTCAAGAAAGATAAGTTTAAATGGACACAACAGAAGGATGCTATGCTTTGCGGTGTGGCCTGCCTCGAAATGCTATGCCTGTCAATGGGGCGTAAAGTTTCACAAACCTATCTTAATGAATTGTGCCACCCCACCTCTGAAGGAGTTTCACTTCAGGGATTAGCTGATACTGCTGACAAATTAGGACTGCGAAGCTATGCCGGTTATATAACACTCAATAAACTCTCCAATGCAGATACACCTTGTATTCTGCATTGGAATCAGGTTCACTTTGTAGTTCTTTACCATACAGACCGGAACGGAAAACGATTTTGGATAGCAGACCCGGGAAAGGGGAAATACAAACTTTCGATAGAGGAATTCAAAAAACATTGGGTTTCTATAACTGGTAAGGAAGGTGATAAAGGCATAGCGATGTTCTTTGAACCTAGTGAAAAGTTTTATGAGGATACAAGTGATACGAAATCCGATAAACAATCTTTTCACTTTCTATGAAAGTATATTGTCTTCAAGATGTGAAAATATCCCTTGAACGAATCAACGAAATACACGAAGGGAAAAATGAAGAGTCGAGCGAAAACCAAGCACAAGCATTTGAAACTGATAAATCCATTCAAATAAAGAACATTGACTTCAATATAGCCGGACGCAACATCAACGAATACAACCTCAAATGGTGGAGACGCCATTGCGGAGTGGTGATGCAGGATGGTGTGATATTCTCCGAATCAATAGCCCGAAACATTGCTGTAGATGATAGAGATATTGACGTAGATAGATTGGAACAAGCCGCAAAAATCGCAAATATCCATAACTACGTCATGTCGCTGCCTCTGAAATACAACACAAAGATAGGTCGCGACGGAGTCGGACTGAGCCAAGGACAAAAACAACGTATCCTCATTGCACGGGCAGTCTATAAGAATCCCGATTTTATTTTCCTCGACGAAGCCACCAACGCCCTTGATGCCCAAAACGAACGCTCTATCGTTGAAAATTTGGCAGCCTTCTATAAAGGGCGTACAGTAATCGTAGTGGCCCATCGTTTATCAACAGTTAAAAATGCCGACCAAATTGTAGTCATAGATAATGGCAAGGTCGTAGAGAAAGGTTCACATGCAGACCTGATAGCCTTGCACGGCTCTTACTATAGTTTGATTAAGAATCAATTGGAATTAGGAAACTGATATGAAAAAAGAAGAAAAGCCTACACCCATCGAACTGCGCAGCGATAAAGTACGACATATTTTAGGCAGCATCCCCCATGGATTCGTTTATTGGGGAACATCCATTATCGTTGTCATTTTTGCTATTTCCATTGCTGCAGTGCTACGTTTACCTTACCCCTATGGTAAGGGAGAAACCATATTTGATCACCTCGTAGGATAAGAAAGCTTGTTGCAACATTTATCAATCCAAACGGCCGTGGCTTGCTTACGATAGATTACACTCATATTGCCTATCACATTACTCCTAATTCAACAGAACGGGCGTCCTATTATGCTCAATCGTACTTTATACGTAAGCGTGGAGACGTTTCGGGGAAAATAAAATTGTTGAAAGCGAACTTATGGATTTTAGACTCCACTCGACACTCACTACATGCGGATAAAAAAAGTTTTTACTGCCCTGAAAAATGGTAGCAGGGATTGAAAAATGAGGAGTCGGTGTCGAAATTCTTACTCCAAGTGTCGAAATTTTCACATCTCCTTGCCTAACCCGGGGGTAAAATAAACTTTCAGATTGGTTACTCCGCTCGCTTCTCGCTATCTTTAGATAAGATAGGAGGCGGCTCGGGAGAATCAAGCCTAGAAAACTGCGTTTTCGGCTTGCTTCTTCGCTCGCCTTTCGCTATCTTTGCCATGACCATCGAAAAACGCTTCGGATGCTATCTGCATACGGATGTAACCAAACTGTAATATTTGATTGCGACCTTTGCAGGCCGAATACAAAGACCATATATACCCATGGGAAAGAACAATACCAACATCAGTTATGTAGAGAGAGATATCAGCTGGATGTACTTTAACCGACGCATCCTACAGGAAGCCCAACGCACAGATATACCCTTGCTTGAACGCATGGGATTTTTAGGCATCTACTCCAACAACCTTGACGAGTTTTTCCGTGTACGCATAGCTTTGCTCAACCGCATTGCCGAATGCGATGACAAGGATACCCGCGAAGATAGACAACGCGCAATTCAAACCCTCAAGATTATCAATAAACTCAATGCGAAATATGCCAAAGAGTACGAAGAAACCATCCGCAACGTTGAAGCTGACCTTGAGAAGGAAAATATCTACTTGGTAAACGATACCCAATTGGACGAAGACCAAAGCCAATTTGTCAGGAATTATTACTACCATAAACTCGACGGATTTATTGCTCCAGTGTGGTTCTCGGCTGTAAAAGACTTAAACAATGAGCCCGATGACTGCATATATATGGCTGTAAAAATGCGCAAAGAGACCGACAAGACACATCCCGAATATGCACTTCTGCAATTGCCTGTCAGCCAACTGGGACGTTTTGTCAGACTGCCCGAAAAGAATGGTAAATCGTACGTAATGTACATCGATGATGTGGTACGCCACTGTCTGCCACTACTCTTTGCCGGCCTCAATTACACCATTTTCGAAGCTTATGCATTTAAGTTTACGAAAGATGCCGAGATGGAGATAGACAACGATATGCGTACCGGACTGATGCAGAAAATATCGAAGGGTGTAAAAAGCCGTAAAAAAGGCGAAGCATTACGCGTAATTTACGATGCAGACATGCCCAAAGATGTGCTCAAACGTATTCTGTCGAAACTCAATGTTGGCAAAACCGACACCATTATGGCTTCGGGAAGATACCAAAACCACAAAGACCTGATGGGATTTCCTGATTGCGGACGCACCGACCTGAAATATCCAAAGTGGACTCCCCTGCTCAAGCCCGAACTCATGGGAGAGTGTTCGCTGCTCGAAGCTGTACGCAAACAAGACCGCTTTATACATGTGCCCTATCACGACTTTGCCTCATACATCCGCTTGCTGCAGGAGGCAGCCGTAAGCAAAGAAGTGCGCAGCATTAAAACTACACTCTACCGCCTGGCTCGCGAATCGAAGGTTGTAAAAGCACTCATCAATGCAGCCCAAAACGGCAAACAGGTTACGGTGGTTATTGAGTTGCTGGCCCGCTTTGACGAGGCATCAAATATCAGCTGGTCTAAAAAGATGCAAGATGTTGGCATTCATGTAATTTTTGGTGTAGAAGGACTTAAAGTACACTCTAAAATTACTCATATTGGTATGCGCAAGGGTGCAGACATCTGTGCCATCAGCACCGGAAACTTTCATGAAGGCAACGCCCGCTGCTATACCGACTATCTGCTCATGACTGCCAATCGCAACATCGTACGCGATGTGGAACAGGTATTTAACTTTATAGAACATCCCTACCTTCCTGCTAAATTTAAAGAACTCCTGGTTTCGCCCAACGAGATGCGTAATAAATTTGTGCGGCTAATTAACGACGAAATCCGAAATCACAATGTCGGAAAACCTGCTTATATCCGCATCAAAATCAACCACATCACCGACCCGGCCATTGTGAAAAAACTCTACGAAGCTTCGGCCAATGGCGTGCCTATTGATTTGGTTGTACGCGGAAACTGTTCGCTCGTTACCGGCATTCCGGGAAAAAGCGAAACTATACGTATTGTGGGCATCATAGACCGCTATCTTGAACACTCGCGCATCTTCCAGTTCTGTGCCGGGGGCGAAGATAAAATGTTTATCGGCTCGGCCGACTGGATGCCCCGCAACCTTAATAACCGTGTCGAGGTTGTTACACCAATCTACGACCCCACAATCAAAGAAGACCTCAAGCGCGTAATCGACTTTGCCTTCAACGACTCTCTGCAAGGACGAACTGTTGACGGCACCGGACGAAACCTGCCCTGGACGAACGAAACAGAAACACCCTTCCGTTCGCAGGAAGCGCTCTATAAGCATTATCAATCCAACCTTTAAATTCCCCCAACATGGCACGACTCAATTATGCTGCAATAGACATTGGTTCGAATGCCGCCCGCCTGCTCATCAAGAGCATCGACCGCGACGCAGACAACAAGGATAAATTCAAAAAAATTATGCTGCTGCGTGTGCCCCTGCGTCTGGGGTTCGACATTTTCAAGGACGGTGCACTCTCTGACAAAAAAGCCGACAAACTGCGCCGGCTCATGAAGGCTTACCGCCAAATGATGAAGATACACGATGTTGACTTTTACCGCGCCTGCGCTACATCGGCCATGCGCGATGCCACCAATGGCCCCGACATCATTAAACGTATTTACAAAGATACAGGTATCAACATCGAAATTATTGACGGCAAGGAAGAAGCCCGCATCGTGTACAGCAACCACATTGAATGTATGGCCGACCGCACCGGATCCTATATCTATGTAGACGTGGGCGGTGGTTCGACCGAAGTAAACTTTCTGACCGAAGGCGAACTGCAATATTCAGCCTCGTACAACATTGGTACCGTACGAAGCCTTACCGGCAAAGTACGCAACGAAGAATGGCAACGTCTAACAGACGACATGAAAAAGATTGCCCTCGGTGTTCTACACATCAACATTATCGGTTCGGGCGGCAACATCAACAAACTATACCGACTGGCAGACAATAAAGACTGCGAAAACCAGCGTCTGCCCATTGGCGAACTGCAAAAACTTTATAGCGAACTGAAGCCTCTGAGCGCTGCAGAGCGCATTGAACGCTTTGGGCTGAAGGATGACCGCGCAGACGTTATCATACCCGCGGCTGAAATCTTTTTACACATTGCCGAAATTGTGCATGCCGAATACGTACATGTGCCGGTAATCGGGCTTGCCGATGGCATCATCGACGAACTTTACGCCCAGCATAGCATGCAACACCCCCAAGAAGCACAGTAAAAACACATTGAACGATGGCTTTAAACACGGCTCACACCGCGTTATGCCCTACAAAATAAAGAGCGTATTACTCTTCATTGCAAAGAGTAATACGCTCATTTTTTATCATTGCAGTATAACACACTTGGGAGAGTCAATGTGACTTTTCAACAATCACCCAACTGCTTAAACCAAGTGAAGAATCAGTTCTTCACGATTGCCCGGCAACAAGTCGATAACCGGAACTTCGATCATTGTATAACAACCGGGACGCTGGCGCATGGCCGCACGAGCTGCACATACCATGACTTGTCCGGTAAGAGCTGGATTATTAATACGCATGCTGAACTCAAACAGTTGATTCTGCGTAACACCGCTCACACCCTTACGAGTAAGATGTACACCATGACCCATATCAATGACATCATCGACCGAGGGAACAAGGGTTACATGGGTTTCGTCGGAAGCAAAATAAGGATCAGCCTTAATAGCAGCAGCAACCTGCTCAAAGTTGTAGCCATCCTCCAACTCAATATACACCATACGACGATGAATACCCGTACCTGTCGGGATGGTCATGGAAAGAGCTTTGTGCACTCCCTCAATAGCCTTTACGGCCACGGTATGCCCCATCGACATGCCCGGACCAAAATTTGTATAGGTAATACCCTTGGGAGCTATGGCCTGCAACAAAGTACGCACCACCGAGTCGGAACCTGGATCCCAACCGGCCGAAATGATGCTTACTGCTCCAAATTCTTTAGCTGTAGCGTCAAGCGAACGACGCAAATTCACAATCTGCGAATGTATATCGAAACTATCGACAGTATGAATGCCAAGAGTCAAAATATCCTTGGCATAAGCCTCAACGCTGCGCGTAGGGGTAGCAAGCAAAGCTACATCAACCGCCTGAAGTTCGCGAATGTCCTTTACCACTTCGTACTTGGCAAGTTCTTCCGGACGATTATCAGCACCCTGACGGCGTACAATACCGGCGACCTCAAAATCCGGAGCAGCCTCCAGTGCCTGCAATGCATAGCGCCCGATATTGCCGTAGCCAACTACGGCCGCACGAATTTTCTTCATTTTGTAAGGTATTTAAAGATTAAAATGTCTTTTAGCCGCGAAGATAAAGATTTTACTCAGAAAAGCAGCAATAATAGGAACAACTTTAGCAAAATGCATCTTCCTGACACAAAAAAATGTCATACATGCTTTGCAAGTGTCAGCACAACTTTGTACCTTTGCGCAAGCGGAGATATACTTTGTATAGCAAGTTGGGAAACAGGTTATGCCATACCCAACCGACACCTAATGGTGCTTCGCGACTCAAATCAAGAAAACCCGATTCACAAATGGAGACGTTTTTCATTTCCCACGCCTACCTAATGGAACAATTCAATGCTCCGGTTCGCCGTTCGCTGATGGACACTATCGACTGGAGCTACCGCATGATAGGCATCAAAGGGCCTCGCGGTGTTGGACGCACCTCTTTCCTACTGCAATATGCCAAGGAAAACTTTGACGTGCGCCTTCGCCAATGTTTGTATATCAACCTCAACAGTTTCTACTTCCAAGCTCATGGCATTGTCGACTTTGCCGGCCGATTTATTGCTGAGGGCGGTCAGGTTCTGCTCATCGACCAAGCCTTCAAACTGCCCGATTGGCGCGAACAACTCGTGGAGTGCTATCACAAATACCCTTACCTTCGGATTGTTTATACAACCACATCGGTCAATACGGGCGAAGACGATGACCCTACAGAATTATCGTCAATCAGCCGTACGTATGTGCTGCATGGCTTCTCGTTCCGTGAGTATATAAACTTAGTTTGCAACGAAAACTTTGAAGCTTATACATTCGACCAGTTGCTGAGCGGCCACGAACACATTTTGCGCACCATTCTGCCAAAGGTTCATCCCTGGCACTACTTCCAGGAATATTTGCAGCATGGCTACTACCCCTTCTTCTTGGAAAACCACAACTTTACCGAGGCGTTGCTCAAAGCCATGAACAACATGATTGAGGTAGACCTGCTCCTTAACAAGCAAATCGAACTCAAGTACTTGGCACGCATCAAAAAGCTTCTTTATCTGCTGGCCATTGGCGACCCCTCTGCACCCAACGTTAGCAAGTTGGCACAAGAAATAGGAACTTCGAGAGCCACGGTCATGAACTACCTGAAGTATCTGGAAGAAACACGCCTTATAAACATGGTTCACCGCGAAGGTGAAAGTTTCCCCAAAAAGCCTGCTGCCATCTACTTGCACGATGCCAACCTGATGTATGCTGTGTACGATCAAGAGATGACTGAGCAAAACATTATGGAAACCTTCTTTGTGAACTGCCTGTGGCGCCATCATACAGTTAATAAAGGACGTCGAAACGGCATGTTCCGCATCAATAATACAACCAACATATGCGTTTGCGACAAATCACGCCGCGTACGCACTGCTGCCGACACGATTTACGTTAAATACAACACCGACGTAGGCCGTGAAAACGAGATTCCCCTTTGGCTCTTCGGCTTTCTCTACTAAACTCACACGCTTCAAGCCGGTAGCCGGAGGCTACACCATGCGCTGCCCGACTACCGGCTTTCGTTATACAACGCAGGCTTGCCGCCTGCCCCGCAGATTGAAAACATAACAATTCATACCTATTTAAATAACATTATGGCAAACAAGAAATTCATTACTTGTGACGGTAACCAGGCTGCTGCGCACATTGCGTACATGTTCTCTGAGGTTGCTGCCATCTATCCCATCACTCCGTCTTCTCCCATGGCTGAGCACGTGGATGAATGGTCCGCACAGGGCCGCATTAACCTCTTTGGCGACAATGTCAAAGTACAGGAAATGCAAAGCGAAGGCGGCGCCGCCGGTGCCGTTCACGGTTCGCTTCAGGCTGGTGCCTTGACCACCACTTTCACGGCTTCGCAAGGCCTACTCCTGATGATTCCGAATATGTACAAAATTGCCGGTGAGCTGCTCCCCTGCGTATTCCACGTATCAGCCCGTACGCTCGCCAGCCACTCACTCTGCATCTTCGGCGACCATCAAGATGTTATGGCTTGCCGCCAAACTGGCTTTGCCATGCTCTGTGAAGGCTCTGTACAGGAGGTAATGGACCTCTCGGCTGTTGCTCACCTCGCTACGCTTGAAAGCCGCGTTCCGTTTATCAACTTCTTTGATGGTTTCCGCACTTCGCACGAATACCAAAAGATTGAGGTGATGGATCAGGAAGATATCCGTCCGCTCGTTCCTATGGATAAGGTTAGCGAATTCCGTAGCCGTGCCCTTACTCCCGAGCATCCTGTTGCACGCGGTATGGCCGAAAACCCCGAAACATTCTTTGCACACCGCGAAGTATGCAACGCATACTACGATGCTGTTCCTGCTATTGTTGAAAAATACATGGCCCAGATCTCTAAGATTACCGGACGCGAATACAAACTCTTCAGCTACTATGGTGCTGAGGATGCTGAGCGCGTAATCATTTGCATGGGCTCTGTAACCGAAGCAGCACGCGAAGCCATCGACTACCTCAACGCTAAGGGCGAAAAGGTTGGTATGATTAGCGTACACCTCTATCGTCCTTTCTCAGCCAAGCACTTGCTCGCAGCTGTACCCAAAACTTGCAAGAAGATTGCAGTTCTTGACCGTACCAAAGAACCCGGTGCAAGCGGCGAACCTCTCTACCTCGACGTTAAGGAAGCCTTCTACAACCAGGAGAACCGTCCCGTTATCGTAGGTGGACGCTATGGTCTCGGCTCATGCGACACCACTCCGACCATGGTAATCTCTGTATTCGACAATCTTGCATTGCCCGAACCCAAAGACCACTTTACGGTAGGTATTGTAGACGACGTAACCTTTACTTCACTGCCCCTCGAAAAGGAAATGGCTTTGGGTGGCGAAGGTATCTTTGAGGCTAAATTCTATGGTCTTGGTGCAGATGGTACTGTTGGTGCCAACAAGAACTCTGTAAAAATTATCGGCGACAACACCGATAAATACTGCCAGGCATACTTCTCGTACGACTCTAAAAAGTCGGGAGGCTTTACTTGCTCGCACCTTCGCTTTGGCGATACCCCTATCCGCTCTACTTACCAAATTAAGACGCCTAACTTCGTAGCTTGCCACGTTCAGGCCTACCTCCACATGTACGACGTGTTGCGCGGCTTACGCGACAACGGTACATTCCTGCTCAACACCATTTGGGAAGGCGAGGAACTGGCCAAGAACCTGCCCAACAATGCTAAGCGCTATTTTGCTGAGCACAACATCACCGTATACTACATCAACGCAACCAAAATTGCACAGGAAATTGGCTTGGGCAACCGCACCAACACCATCCTTCAGTCAGCTTTCTTCCGTATCACAGAGGTTATCCCCGTTGATTTGGCTGTTGAACAGATGAAGAAGTTCATCGTTAAATCGTACGGCAAGAAAGGACAGGACGTTGTTGACAAAAACTACCAAGCAGTTGACCGTGGTGGCGAATACATGAAGCTCGAGGTTGATCCCGCATGGGCATCACTGCCTGAGGATGAAAAGATTGTACGCGATGAACCCGCTTACATTTCAGACCTCGTACGTCCCATCAACGCACAAAACGGTGATCTCCTGCCTGTTAGCTCGTTCAAGGTTTCTGAAGACGGTACTTGGGAACAAGGAACTGCTGCCTACGAAAAGCGTGGCGTTGCTGCCTTCGTTCCTGTATGGCACAAAGAGAACTGTATCCAGTGTAACAAGTGCGACTTTGTTTGTCCCCATGCTGCCATCCGTCCTTTCGTACTGACCGATGAGGAACTCAAGGGCTTCGAGGGTGAGACCATTGAAATGAAGGCTCCTGCCACAATGAAGGGCATGCACTTTGTTCAGCAGATTGACGTGCTCGACTGCTTGGGCTGCGGTAACTGCGCCGATGTATGTCCGGGTCTCAAGGGCAATAAGGCTCTCGAAATGGTACCGCTCGAAACTCAGATGAGCGAAGACAAAAATTGGGAATACTGCGTGAAGAACGTTACCAGCAAGCAACACCTTGTTGACGTAAAACTCAATCCCAAGAACTCTCAGTTCGCTACTCCGCTCTTCGAGTTCTCTGGCGCCTGCTCTGGTTGCGGTGAAACTCCGTATGTAAAACTCGTCAGCCAACTCTTCGGTGATCGTCAGATGATTGCCAACGCTACCGGCTGTTCGTCAATATACTCTGGTTCTATCCCCTCTACCCCTTATACAACCAACGAGAAGGGTCAGGGTCCTGCATGGGCTAACTCTCTCTTTGAGGACTTCTGCGAGTTCGGTCTCGGTATGGTTATGGCCAACACCAAGATGCGCAAGCGCATTCAGAACTTGCTCGAAACTGCTACTGCAGATGAGCATGTTCCCGCTGAGTTCAAGGCTGCTGCCCAGGAATGGATTGCAGGCAAGGACAATGCCGAAGCTAGCCGCGAAGCTGCTCTCAAACTCGAACCCATGATTAAGGATGGTGCCGTTAAGGGTTGCCCCGTTTGCAAACAACTCGAAGAACTCACCCACTTCCTGACCAAGCGCAGCCAGTGGATTATCGGTGGTGACGGTGCTTCGTACGACATCGGCTACGGTGGTCTCGACCACGTTCTTGCAAGCGGCGAAGATGTTAACATCCTCGTTCTTGACACTGAGGTTTACTCCAATACCGGTGGTCAGGCATCAAAGGCTACTCCCGTGGGCGCTATTGCACAATTCGCTGCAGCTGGTAAGCGCATCACCAAGAAGGATCTCGGTATGATGCAAGCAACTTACGGCTATGTATATGTAGCTCAAGTAGCTATGGGTGCCGACCAGGCACAGTGCCTCAAGGCTATCCGTGAGGCTGAAGCCTATAATGGTCCTTCACTCATCATTGCCTACGCTCCCTGTATCAACCATGGCTTGAAGATTAAGGGTGGTATGGGTCGTTCACAGGCCGAAGAAGCACGTGCCGTAGCTTGCGGTTACTGGCATCTGTGGCGTTACAACCCCGCACTCGAGGCTGAAGGCAAGAACCCCTTCACACTCGACTCTAAGGAACCGAACTGGGATCTCTTCCAGGATTACCTCGACCACGAGGTACGCTTCCTCTCACTCAAAAAGGCTATGCCCGAACAAGCTCAGGAGCTCTTTGACGAGACCAAGAAGGCTGCACAGCGCCGTTACGCTTCATACGTTCGTAAAACGAAGGAAGATTGGTCTATCTAATCTACTGCAGTAATCAACCCTTTGATTACTGATTTATAGACAATAGCGCAGCATCCGCCCCGTGCGAATGCTGCGCTTTGCTATTTATCCACTCATCCTATCCCCCTTATTCACACGTCATGCAAATTGCCATTATTGGCGGTGGAGCAGCAGGATGCTTTGCTGCCATCCAAATTAAACAACGCCTGCCTCAAGCCACCGTAACCATTTACGAAAGCCAACAGCGAGCATTGGCCAAAGTTGCCATTACCGGAGGTGGAAGATGCAACCTCACAAATACCTTTACATCTGTCAAAAGTCTCGAAACAGTCTATCCGCGCGGATTCCGGCTCATGAAACGCCTCTTCCACGTTTTCAACCACCGCAACACCTTCGAATGGTTCGAAAAACAAGGAGTAAAACTCACCATTCAGCCTGACAATTGCATTTTTCCAGCCTCACAAAATGCCATGCAAATTGTCAACACGCTACTCAAACTCATGCAACAAACGGGGGTAGTGCTTAAAACCGGACATCGTATAGCCAACATCAGTCCAATTACAACTAACAGCAACGAAAAAGATTGCCCCAACTTTCAGCTTGAATTTTCCAACGAGTCACTTAAACCGCGCGTAGTCGACGCCGTTTTAGTTACTACCGGGGGCAGTCCTCGCGAAAGTGGTTTGAAATTTCTGCATCCACTCAAACTCGAAACCATCGCTCCCGTGCCATCGCTCTTCAGCCTCTGCCTTCCCCAACATCCCATTACAGCTCTCATGGGCACTGTAGTCGAATCGGTCACTGCCTCATTAACAGGCACACGCCTCAAAGCCTTTGGCCCACTGCTCATTACGCATTGGGGGATGAGTGGCCCAGCTATTCTGAAACTCTCTTCAATGGCAGCACGCATCCTGGCCGAAAACGGCTACAAGGGTTCTATAGCCATCAACTGGTTTGGCGATGAAAAAGAAAACATGGTAGCAGAGAAATTAAGCCAACTAGCCGGAGCACACTCGCAAAAACAACTGCAGAATGTGTATCCAGAACGCTTCAACAGCCGTTTGTGGAACGAACTTCTGAGGCACTGCTCCCTACGTCCCAACCAGCGCTGGGGCGAACTGGGAAATAAAAGCATTCAGCGTATGGCTGCCATCCTCACCAACGACCGCTACGATATTGATGGTAAGAATCGCTTTAAAGAAGAGTTCGTTACCTGCGGAGGCATTGCGCTCAGCAATCTCAATCCCTCTACCCTGGAGTGTCGCCAACATCCCGGCCTCTACTTTGCAGGCGAAGTACTCGATGTCGATGCCATCACCGGTGGTTTCAATCTACAAGCTGCTTGGACTATGGGCTATGTAGCCGCACACGCTCTTTGCGACAAATGGAGCAATGACTGAAGGAAATTGACGCTTCGAGCACAAGTTTACCAACCCTAAATTACATTGTCAACAACTATATCCACAATCTATTGGTTTGATTCATGCAACAAACAAAAAATTCCGCAGAGGCTGCATAACAACCTCTGCGGAATCGTTTGTTTTAGCTTGTTCAGTATGAATACCGATTAAGCATTACCTTCGGGTACACCGAACGGAGTTGCGGTGCGGCCACCCTGCTCAGCAGCAGGTTCCTCCATACCAGGCAACTGGATAGTGCCATACACCTGCTCGTACTTCATCACGTTCTCATGAAGAGCAAAGAGCAAACGCTTTGCGTGCTCGGGAGCCATTACCACGCGGCTCTTAACATTGGCTTTAGGCATACCGGGAAGCATGCTGATAAAGTCCAAAATAACCTCGGCGTGAGAATGGTTAATGAGTACCAAGTTTGAATAGATGCCTTCGGCTACCTCGGGAGTCAACTCAATCTTCAATGAATTTTCATTCTGTTCTTGATTTTCCATGGGGATATTGCTGTATTGATGATTAAATAGATGTGTCGGTGAACTTGTTACGTCCAGTTTTGACAGCACAAAAGTAACTTATCCGATTGAGATAGCCAAAAAAGTTGTCCGTTATTTCGGTAAAAAACATGTATTCTGCCTTTTTAATTAGGTTTATGCTGAAATAATTGTTACATTTGCAAAAATGACAAGTCCGGTAAGCAAAGTTTGCCAAGCAAATGCCTACACCGGCATCAGTTTTATCACTCAACCTTACTTTTTATGAAAAAGTTATTTACCTTATGCATGATGGGTGCAGCAGCACTCAGTATGAATGCACAGAAGACGGTGCAAGGCGCCGGCTTCCTTGACAACTGGTCAATCGGAATCAACGCTGGTGGCGTAACACCTACCAGTCACAGCAAATTTTTTAAAGACATGCGCCCTGCCTATGGCATTGAGTTGACCAAACAAATTACTCCCATTTTTGGTTTGGGACTTCAGTTTACCGCAGCCAGCAACGTAACCGAAAGCTACTTGGGCATTGATGCTACCAACCTCAGTTTGCTGGGTAAATTCAATCTTTCGAACCTCTTTGCCGGATACAACGGCGAACCCAGACTCTTTGAAGTAGAAGCCGTAGCCGGTGTGGGCTGGGGACACGATTTCTACCCCATCAGTATGCAGCTCGACAATAACTATCTTACGTCGAAGTATGGACTGAACTTCAACTTTAACCTGGGTGAGAAAAAGGCTTGGACAGTGGCTTTCAAACCGGCCATTGTATACAACATGAATACCGACAACAACCGAGTAAGCCCCTCATACAATGTGAACCAAAGCGGTATTGAACTCATGGCTGGTGTAACCTACCACTTCAAAAACCGAAATAACGGCAAGCACTATATGACGCTGCAACGTGCCTACGATCAGGCCGAAGTTGACGGACTGAATGCGAAGGTAAACGACCTTCGCGCTCAAATTAACGACAAGGATGCCGAACTAGCACGCCAGAACAACACCATCCGCGACTTGCAACAGCAACTCAATGACTGCCGCAACCAAAAGCCCGTTGTCGAAACACAAACCATCACCAAAAACAACAACTCGCTCGAACAAACAGTTACCTTCCGTCAGGGAAAGAGCACCGTTGATGCTTCGCAACAGCCTAATGTAGAACGTGTAGCTACTTTCCTTAAAAACCACAAGGACGCTAAGGTTACCATCAAGGGTTACGCTTCGCCCGAGGGTAGCGCCGAGGTGAACGCACGTATTGCCAAGGCTCGTGCCGAAGCCGTTAAGCAGATTCTGGTCAAGAAGTACAAGATTGATGCTGCACGCATCACAGCCGAAGGCCAAGGTGTAGGAGATATGTTCACCGAACCCGACTGGAACCGCGTGAGCATCTGTACGATTGAAGAGGCTAACTAAATCCTTTCCAGGTTAAAAAGACCTGAAACAAACCACTTTTAAAACCTAACTACTGAGGATGGGGGCGTATTACTGCACCCCATCCTCTTTTTATTTGATTGTGGTAAAAACCCACTCTTTGTAACGATATACGCATGAGAAAGGAAAAACATTACTGAGGGATTAAAATAATCAGCACACGTGTAGAATTGATTTTGCAAAAGCTACCAGCCATAAATGGCTTGCTTAGAATATTTGGAGTTAAGCGAATACATACAAAATTAATGGGAGCAACGTCGCTACGAAGCCCCCATTAACCAACACAAAAACTAAACTAGACTTAACTAAACTATTTGATAGCGTTATCATCACGACAACTAAGATGGTGCAAATATAGAACAATGTTATCCACTCTCCAAAGCTTTTGCAAAGAAAACTTCGCAATTCGCAGGATTTTAACACTTTCGTATGTTATAAAACATAAGATTATCTAAAAGAACCATAGCTGTCATAGCCTCAACTACTGGAACTGCACGTGGCACAACACAAGCATCGTGCCGGCCACGAGGCTGCAACACAATAGCTTCGCCTGCACTGTTTACTGTTGGTTGCGGACGCAGCAAGGTGGCAACAGGCTTAAAGGCTACCCTGAAGTATATATCCTGACCATTGGTCAAACCTCCTTGTATGCCGCCACTATGATTTGTTCGCACCGTAATTCCCCCTCCATGCCGGGGCACAAATACATCGTTTTGCTCACTCCCCCGCTGGGCTGCGCCGGCAAAGCCCTCGCCATACTCAAAACCCTTGGCTGCATTGATACTAAGCATGGCTGCTGCAAGTTGGGCCTGTAACTTGTCAAAAACCGGTTCACCTAATCCTACCGGACAGCCGCTTACCACACCTGTAACAACACCACCTATAGTATCGCCTTCTGCCTTTACGGCAGCTATCAAAGCTTCCATCTCAGCAGCCGTAGCTGCATCAGGACAGCGTACTGCATGACGCTCAGCCTCAGCCAAATTGTAATCACGGTAACTGCCAGCCAGTATTACTGGGCCCACCTGCGAGGTATAGGCATTTATTTGGATATTCCAACTGCGCAATGCCAGTTTGGCAAAAGCACCCCCAACTACCCGGGCCAATGTTTCACGGGCCGAAGCACGTCCGCCACCGCGATAATCGCGCAAACCGTACTTCTGCTGGTAAGTGTAGTCAGCATGTGAGGGGCGGAATACGTTACGCAGGTTATCATAGTCGGATGAATGATGGTTTTCGTTACGTACTAAAAAACCTATAGGACATCCAGTGGTACACCCTTCAAACACACCCGATAATATTTCAATCCGGTCAGCCTCGTTCCTGGCTGTGGTAAGGGCACTCTGCCCCGGTCTGCGGCGGGCGAGTTCATGCTGAATAAAGTCCATATCTACCGCTATACCTGCCGGCATTCCGTCGATAACACCTCCTATACCGGGACCATGGCTCTCGCCAAAGGTTGTAAGCCGAAATAAATTTCCAAATGTATTCATACCTTCCTGTTCTTACAAAAAATATTGGGGGCTACCCTGCTCTACCAAACAGCTTTGCTGCCCGGACTGCAGGCTCAGCCCCCAATACACTTACATTAAAGTGGCTGTACCCCCCTTCACGGGGAAGTACACCATTCTGAATGGATTACGCTTCCGAACCGCAACCGCAATCATGACCATGTTTGTGACCATGACCACCGCAGCAGCCTTCGCCGTCGCCATGACCACCACAGCAGCCTTCGCCATCGCCATGTTCGCCACAGCCACCGCCACAGTCGCCACAACCGCAGCCGCAGCCTTCGCCACTCATCATGTTGATAAAACCTTGCATCTCCTCGTTCGTAGCCTCGCGCATGGTCACAACTTGTCCACGGAAATGGAGTTCTTTACCTGCAAGCGGATGGTTAAGATCTACTACTACGATATTATCTTTAACCTCGAGCACCAAACCTTGAAAACGGTTGCCATCGGCATTAACCAACGGAAGGACAGCACCGGGATAAACCATCTCTTTGTCAAAGTGACCGTTTACGCTGAATATCTGCTTATCGAGCTCGAGCACATGCTCCTCAACATAAGGACCATAAGCCTCATCAACACTGAGATTGAAATCAAAGTCATCGCCTTCGGCAAGTTGAGCAATCTTTTCCTCGAACGAGTCGAGGGCAGCACCCAAACCGGTAATGAATTGGAAGGGATGTTCAGCAGGAGCCTTTTCTACCAATTCGTGTATGCCTTTTGCGTTATCCGTAAAGAGTTCGTATGCCACGCAGACATACTTGTGCGGAGTTTGTTCCATGAAGTTTAATATTGTAAAATGAATAATGTAACAAGTAAAAGGGAAATCAAGCTAACTCTAACTCGAGCGCCTGCTGCAAATACCGGAGTTCCTTGCTGCCTTCGAGCATCTCAGTAAACTGCTCCAAACGGCTGTATGCCCGGTGGGGTGCATCGTTGGCTGCTATAATCAGTTTCAGCGTAATAAGATCGTTTTTAAGTTGGGTTCGCAGGTAGTTTTGCAAACTTACTTTAACTTCGAGCATATAGTGCTCCACCATTTCGTTTTCAACAACAACTTCCACACACCAACCGGTCGCCAACTTAGGATCCATGTTGCGCATTCGTCCTGCAATACCACTTTGTTCACGCGGCAACTGATTAGCAAAACGATGCCAATAGTACACCAAACTATCTTGATTAAAGGGATTGGCCATGGGCTGTACAGCCTGCTGCGTAGCCTGACTTTGTTCCGAAGGCGCTACCGTAGCTCCTGCTGCAGGCGTGGCAACATCCGAAAGTGGATGCGAACTGCGAATCGAAAGAGTTCGGGCAGGTTTGAGCCTACGATGACCGGCCTGATGCTTACCGGCCTGCGCCAACTGCTCCATCAAGTTCGATGGCGCACCGGATGCCGGTTGCGCAGCACTTGTTGCAGGAACCAAAGGCACTGGCTGCTGCGCCACAGAAACTGAGGGTTGCACCACTGTGCTTGCCGGAACTGAAGGAGTGGTTACTGCCTGCCGGGAGGCAGCAGCTGCTGCCGGAACTTCCGGGGTAAAGAGGGGTTTGAGTCGTCGCGTAGGGCGACGCCCACAGCCGGCATCATCGTCGCTCACGGCTGCCTGCCCTACTTCGATAAGGGTCAACTCCACCAGCAAACGCTTGTTGCGGGCGGCACGATAGTTAATGTCGCAATCGTTACAAAGCCTGAGCGCATTGTAAAGGAACTTGACACGGCACTGCTGCGCCTGCTCATGGTAGCGCTGGCGCACCCGATCGCTCACTTCGAGCAAGGGGAGGGTCTGCGCATCGCGACTCATCAGCAAATTGCGGAAGTGCGAAGCCAAACCGCCTATAAAGTAATTAGCTTCGAAACCCTTTGAAAGTATTTGGTCGAACTGCACCATCACCGATGGGATATCGCACTTGAGCAAATGGTCGGTAATGGCAAAATACACATCGTAGTCGAGCACATTGAGGTCTTCAATCACCTTTTCGTAGGTAATATTTCCCTCACAATAACTGACCACCTGGTCGAAGATAGACAAGGCGTCGCGCATACCGCCATCCGCTTTTTCTGCAATCACATGCAGGGCCTCACGCTCGCACACATAACCTTCTTTGTCGGCCACATATTGCAGGTGGGCCACGATGTCGGCCACACGCATACGGGCAAAGTCGTATATCTGGCAGCGGCTCAGAATGGTGGGCAGTATTTTGTGTTTCTCAGTAGTTGCCAAAATAAACACAGCATGAGCAGGCGGCTCCTCAAGCGTTTTGAGAAAGGCATTGAAGGCGGCCTGCGAAAGCATGTGTACCTCGTCGATAATGAACACCTTGTAACGCCCGATTTGGGGCGGAATCTGGGTCTGCTCAATCAATTCGCGGATATCCTCAACCGAGTTGTTCGAAGCGGCATCAAGTTCATGAATATTATACGAGCGCTGTTCGTTAAAGGCCAGGCAACTCTCACAAGCGTTGCACGCGTCTCCGCTCTCAGTGGGCGACAGGCAGTTAATGGTCTTGGCAAAGATACGGGCACAAGTAGTTTTGCCCACTCCTCGCGGACCGCAAAACAGATAAGCGTGTGCCAGTTTACCTTGCGCAATGGCATTCTTCAAGGTAAGGGTCAGCGCCTGCTGGCCCACTACACTGTCGAAGGATGAAGGGCGGTACTTTCTGGCTGAGACGATGTAATTTCCCATAAAAGTCTAAGAGAACATAATTGATGGCCAAACGCTATTGCTTATAGTAATTTCTGCTCTGGCCTGCTCTGCAGGCACAAGACATCTGCCGCAACGGCTTGGCGGTGGTCAGAGCCAGGCATCTGCTGAGGCGCAGCCTGACTTCGCAACGCAATGTCAGTGCAAACCGAAAGCCGTGCAAGTAGGCAAACTTGTTTGCATACGGCAAGGCTGAGGCGCAGCCTGACTTCGCAACGCAAAGTTAGCAGAAAATACGCGACAAGCCAACATTGCTGGCGTGTTTTCGCATACAAACAAGCCTGGTCATTACACCATACCCAGCCTGATATGGCTTTCTGTTCTCTGCACATACCCTGCTTGACAACGTATCACCACAAAAAACCTGCACCGAACCTATATCCCAATGCAGATTTCTCTCTTAATTTAAAGCTACAAACGAACAATGCGCTAAAGGTCGTTACCATGCGCTTGGTTGTAGACATTATCGAATTTGCCATGCCATACCTAGACTGCGCAACAAGCGGTATCATGACCCCACCTCTGCACTTACAGATACAGCAACTGGGTTACAGCAGCCGGATTCAAGGCCCACTCCATGGTATAGGCCTCATCGGCAAATTCGGGGGTATCAACCCGCTTCAGGTTTTGCGCTTCGGCCTTGGCATCAAGCAGTTCGCCAATGGTCAGTTTATCCAACAATTGGCGGAGCAGGGCCTCAATAGCCTCCTGATTGGCATAAGCAAGGGTTTGAGCCGTAAAAGACATTTCCAACCAAATAATTTCACGTTTGGCTACGTTCAACACACCGAACACCAACCCCTTAGAAAGGTTCGATTCGCCAATGCGCACCATGTGCTGCACGCACGAGGGATCGTAGGCCACACCCGTTTTTTTGGAAATCTGCATGGGCAACTCAGAGTTCATCCACCCAACTGTGAGGTTGGGACAGAGTGCTCCTTCAGAGTAGGCATTGCAGGTAAAAACCACATAGGCAGCACCTGCTTGATGCAGGCAGGGTAAATCAAGTTCTATATACTCGGCCGTTCCCACTTGGTCGGGAATGTAACGGATGTCGCCCGAATGCTTAACCCCCGTGCATTCCAGATTACCAAAATAACACACTTCCTGCCGACAGGGATAAATAACCCTACAACTGAGGTCCATGTCGAGATACTGTGCCGGCAAGCCCTTTCCCCATTGCAGAAAAAGGCGTACAGCATCGCCTTCGACGGGGAAGCGGGTGCCCAGCAGCGCGCACGAGGTATCTTGAATAGTGGTAGAACGATTGCCTACGCTGACGGGGATATTGTAGAGCATTGGATGGATATAAATAGTGCGGCTACCAGATACTGCCACAGCAGCAAAGCGGCGGTACATGGATTGCTTGTAGAGCTGTGTAACGGCAGCAGCCATCTGTTTACATTCGTCGCCGCTGTAGAGCTGAAGGAGCCGATGAGGAGCAATTATATGGGTCACTCCCGTAATGGGGCGAGCCGTACGCGTACGCCCGGCATCGAAATAAGCCTCGGCTGCATTGCCTAACGAAAGCAGTAAACGTGCTGGCAACTTATCGGCAACCTGGTTAAAGGCGACCAACACCGGGGCGGGACCAAAACGGAGCATAGTTGCAAAAAGCGAACGGGCAAACAAACCGGGACGCTCCTGCAACAGTGCAAGCAGTTGGGTAGCATCGCAGTTCTGTCGGGCACACTCTACACGTCCTTGCCAGGGAATGTAGTCTTGTTTATAGAACATATCAAGCACTTGGGCCAAGTGTTCAAAACCTTTTTTGCGGGAATACTCACCCAAACGAAGCGCCCGGATAAAGCGTACCCACATGCCGCGTTTGGGATGCATATTCTCGGCAGCCTGGTAAGCGGTCAGGGGCATCTGATTTAACCATTTGGCCACACGCAAACAAGCCGTACGGTTGTAGTGCAGGCGCAATTGTTGTTTTACTTTGGCGGCAGCATCTTCGTCCCTACTCAAAGGAGCCCAAAGATGAGAGTAGAGTCGGCGGGCATGAGCTATGAGGGTTCGCGGTTCTATAACTTGCACATAACCAGTCTTTTCAAACCACAAATAGCGAAGCACATCGGCAGGAGTTGCAAGCAAACTGCCGGCCTGAGCATCTTTGTGGCAAGCCACCAAACTCTTCACTACGTGCATGGCGGTTTCCTTCATGGGGATGTTTATGCTTTCGGGTAAATCGTACACCTGCAACAATTGCGCAAGCGAGTCCTGCTGGGTGGCATCGAGAGGAGTGGCCGAAGTAAGGAGAGAAAGGAAGACGTTATACATGTCGGCCGGGGTGAACAGGCGGAGCATGCGCAGTTTACACCCCTGCCCACGGTAATTGCTTGGGGCGGTTTGGAAAGGCTTTCCGCAGAAGGGGCATCCATTGTAGCGCTCAAGCGGAAAAGTTCCGTTGGGAATCAAGTGGCCACACGGCAGGGTTGTTCCCTTCAGAGCAACTTCCCTACCCCAAATATTAGCAAAAAAGGTTACAAGATGGTCGAGGCATGTTTCGCCGGTAGGCACGTTCCAACCTTTAACCAACGGAGCCCAGTTAAGGTCTACCTGCATTACTCGGTTAATCAAGATGGTCAAGTCGGCCAACTCGCCTGCACTTATTGTGCTCAATGCCCGGAGTGCTTCCTCGCTTAAACAAAATCCGTTATCCCTAAAACGGGCTAGAAAGGCAAGCACAATGGGGGTAGCAACGGCATCTACAGGTACTGCAGAGCGGTCTGTGGGTAGATAGATGGCTTGATAGCGCAAGGCAACCCGGGTTAAAATGGTGCGATTCATCTCGTTGAATAAATTAAAAGGTAATTGACCTACAATGCTCATGTTTTTCCAAAAGTGCCTTGCGGCTTTGAAGTATGTAGGTCTTGACCTTGTTTGAATATAATTGGGAGGTAATGGTGCAACTCATTAAATAGCACATTCTTGAATGTAAGGAAGTAAGTTACACTTAGACCTCCCTGAATGGGTATGAGGTCCGGGGCGGAATCGAACCGCCGACACCATGATGGATGTAAGTGCTTATTAATCCGCTGAACGTTGAAAATGCAAGCACTGCCATATGCTCTACCAACTGAGCTACCGGACCGGAAACCAAACAACGGTACCGGAACAGAACCGGTCAAACCTAAAGGGCTGTAACCACAGAGGATGCCTTTCTTTACAAGGCCATGACCAAGGTTTCCGCTGCAAGGCTTTGTTTGCTGCTAAAGCTATCCCTTAATAACAGCTATAGGCAACAATTTTACTTTTACCTTGATAAGGTCTAGTTGATTGGCTATCACGCGGTCTATGTCTTTATAGGCACCCGAGGCTTCCTGCATATCGTTTTGCGAACGGATGGCATGTATAATTCCTTTTAACTCCAAACGATGCACTTCGTCGGCCAGGTTGAGGGTGCGGATGGCTGCGCCACGCGACAAGACACGACCTGCCCCGTGTGAACACGAATTAAAGGATTCGGGGTTTCCCAATCCCTCGACGATGTAGGAGGCTGTGCCCTGCGAACCGGGTATGATGCCAGTTACACCCTTACGTGCCAAAGTAGCTCCTTTGCGATGTACAACCACGTCTTTGCCAAAATGACGTTCAATGGCGGCATAGTTATGGGCAATGTTGATAAGAGGGTCGAACGTAATGCCTGGTAGTGCATCGGCCAGTACTTCTTCGATGCGTTCCATCATTAAGCGACGGTTACACAGGGCAAAATCAATGCAATATTGCATTTCGCGCCAATACTGCTTGAACGCTTCAGACGAACGCGACAGAAAAGCCAACCCATATTTAGGAGGAACCACCGAACACCACTGGGCATTAAGGTGGATGGCAAGATCGTTGTAGTAAGCCCCTACGCGATTTCCAAGATTGCGCGAACCAGAATGAAGCATAATCCACAGGTTGTCAGCCTCATCCTTTTGCAACTCTATAAAGTGGTTGCCACCACCCAAAGTTCCAATTTCGTAGGCAGCCGACTCCTGGCGTCTTTTAACTACAACCATGCTGTCAACATCGTGTCCTTCGGGCAAATAGTGCGCAGGTTGTTTTGACTCATGATGGTCCATACCCAAAGGAATACGGGCACGAATGCCGCTCATTATTTGCTTACGCAGTACTTCGGGGGGCAGTTCGCTTACTTTCCAATTGGTTTTAACAGCACACATGCCACAACCAATGTCAACGCCTACAGCATTGGGTATCACAGCATCGGTACAGGGCAGTACCCCACCTATGGGCATTCCCTTACCTGTATGCACGTCGGGCATAACGGCCAGGTGGTGAAAGAGGAAGGGAAGTTTGGTCAGGTTATTCACCTGCTCAAGGGCCGATTCCTCGATTTCGTCGGTCCAGAGCTTGACCACGCGGTTGTTGATGATTCTTACTTGCATACACGCATTTATTATATTGATTAATTGCCGCTTGCAGGGATAGGAACGACGGAAAAAGCGGATTTCTTAGCACTTCGTGCAAGCGATGTTTGATGCTGCAAAGGTCCGATGGTTATACGCAAAGTTTTTGCGTAGTAGAAGATAATCTACTGAAAAACAAGAAAAAAAAGTGCATTTTTACCCTACTGCGCACATAGGTTGCGCAGTAGGGTACCAACAAGGTCATGCAAATGTACTCACCACTCGCTCCGGAAGTTCAACATGCTACTCATTTTCGCCAACCATGCCCACTCATTTAGCTGCACCTACCTATGCTATCCACTTTAAGGCTAACTACTGATAGACATATTCACTTCGAAAACATTAACTACTACTTCATTTCCCCTGCTATGAAACTTGCTACACGAAACTATTATTAGCTGGATTGCAATAAACCATGTTGAAACTTTTACATCGGGTGTAAACTGATTTACTCACCATCTCCCAAACAGCACAAACGCACAAGGGCTGCCGATGTGACAAGATGCACACCGGCAGCCCTCAAAGAAATAATAAAACAAGTAGATTTAATCGGCACGCAAACGGCACGATGCTATAACTTCCACCCGCGATCCGTCATAAAAGCCCGGCACTTGGAGCAGAAGGTATGCGTGCGGCTAAAGGGATTTCCCCCTTTAGCATTTTGCATCATGCAACGCTCATCGGGACAATGGCGCAAGCCTTGCGCATGTCCTAACTCATGCAACATAAGGCTGAATAACTGCCCGTTTCCTCGCGGACGATAGGACGAAAATACGGCTACGCCGGTACCAATGCCCGAGGCCATGCCCATGATGCCGCTATGCGGACGATTCCGAAAATTATCGAGCCCGATGTCGGCCGTAGTCAGGCCTACGACCATTACATTGCCCTTTTTATAACCGGTCAGATATTTGTTGAGCAAGTCGGCACGATAGCGCGAATGATCGTGGCGCCTGGCGGTGAGGGCATCTGAGGGCAAAGGCAAATTGCCTGCATAGGTACAACGAGGATAATGAATACTCAACGAGTCGAGCATAGCCTGACGCAGCTTAACAGGCACTTTGCCCAAGGTATACAAACGGATGGTGGGCAACTGCTCAGGTTGATGATTGGAAGTCTGCTTCGTGTTTTCAGACGGAGGGGTGGGCCCGGAGTTGCATGAAGTAATACAAACACTTAGGCCTAAACAAAGAAGTACAAAATAATTGCGTAAATTCATCATAGTTCAATGCAATAGTTATTCATATAAAAGATGCGGTGTAGTTTCAAAAATAGGTTGCCCAACTGCCGCAGGTACTTGGTGCGAAGCAATTGTATTTATTGCTGTCCGGTAAACATGTATAACTGGCTATTCTGAGTGATTTTATACATTGACAAGCCCCCTACTTGAATAATCATTTCGGCTGTCCGATAAAATATTGTTCTCCTTTTATAGGGTATATATGGATGAGGATGCTGCATTTGCCCAAATTAATCAACTCTAATGGTTTTGTATGTGCCAATGAAGCTCCTACACATTCGATTTATCGGCTGTCCGAGAAAATTAAAATATCAATTGGGACATAAAAGTTTTACCGGACACCAATAAATTGTATTATACATTCAACGAAACTCTTGGCGCAAAAGTACGGCTAATTTTTAACTTCAGTACCATAAAAAGCAATCCCGCGAAGTCAGTATTTGCTTCACGGGATTGCTCTCTTTATCATATGTTATTCAGCACGGGTTATGCCTCATCAGCAGCCTTTGCAGCCTGCGCCTTTTCGTACTCCTCGCGGTCGGCCACAATGATACGGCTGAACTCGCGGAGACCGGTACCTGCAGGAATCAAGTGACCACAGATCACATTTTCCTTCATACCCTCCAAGTAGTCAATCTTACCGCTGATTGCAGCCTCGTTGAGCACCTTGGTGGTCTCCTGGAAGGATGCAGCCGACATGAAACTCTTGGTCTGCAACGCAGCACGGGTAATACCCTGCAGAATCTGGGTTGAAGTTGCAGCCACTGCATCGCGCACCTTAACGAGTTTGAGGTCGCGGCGCTTGAGCTGCGAATTCTCGTCGCGGAGCTTGCGGGCGGTTACAATCATACCCTTCTTCATGTTCTCACTATCGCCAGCATCAACAACCACCTTCTTACCCCAGATGCGATCGTTCTCCTCAACAAAGTCGAGTTTGTCAACAATCTGCTGCTCAAGGAAGCGGGTATCGCCCGGTTCGTTGATTTGTACCTTACGCATCATCTGACGCACAATTACCTCAAAGTGCTTGTCGTTAATCTTCACACCCTGCAGGCGGTATACGTCTTGAACCTCATTAACAATGTACTCTTGTACAGCCGTGGGGCCCTTGATGGCAAGAATATCGCCCGGAGTAATTGAACCGTCGGACAGAGGTGTACCTGCACGCACGTAGTCGTTCTCCTGTACAAGGATTTGCTTTGAGAGGGGTACAAGGTACTTGCGCTCCTCGCCAAGCTTAGAGGTAACGATAATTTCGCGGTGGCCACGCTTGATGTTGCCCATGCGTACTTCGCCATCGATTTCGCTTACCACAGCAGGATTGCTCGGGTTGCGGGCCTCGAAGAGTTCGGTTACACGGGGCAGACCACCGGTAATATCGCCGGCCTTACCTACTACACGCGGAATCTTGATAAGCACATCACCAGCATTGAGTTTCTGTCCGTCCTCAACCACAATGTGTCCGTTGATGGGGAAACTGTAAGTGCGGAGTACCTCACCATTGTCGCCCAAAATGTGGGCAGTAGGTACGTGGCTCTTATCCTTCGACTCAATAACAATACGCTCGCGCAGACCAGTAGCCTCATCCTCTTCGACACGGAAACTGACACCTTCGGTAACATTTTCGAACTGAATGGTACCAGCGCTCTCGGTAACGATAACGGCGTTGAAGGGGTCCCACTTAGCAATAATGGTTCCCTTCTCGACCGAAGTACGGTCGTCAACATAAAGGATTGAACCGTAAGGCACGTTTTGGTTAGAAAGCACGATGCCGGTATTCTCGTCGACAAAGCGTACCTCGGCCAAACGGCCTACTACTACCTTGGCAGGCTGACCCTGGTCGGTGGTAATATCAACAGTCTTAAGTTCTTCAAACTCTACGCGACAATCGCTCTTGGCCAGAATCGTAGCATTGGCAGCGGCATTCGATGCAATACCACCGGCGTGGAACGTACGGAGTGTAAGCTGCGTACCGGGCTCACCGATAGACTGAGCTGCAATAACACCTACAGCCTCACCCTTCTGAACCATACGGCTGGTAGCCAGGTTACGTCCGTAACACTTCATGCAGACACCATGCTTGCTCTCGCAAGTGAGAACCGAACGAATTTCGACGCTCTCGATGGGCGATGCCTCTATTTCGGCAGCAATGGGCTCAGTAATCTCCTCACCGGCAGCAACTATGAGTTTGCCGGTTGTGGGGTGAATGATATCGTGTACTGATACACGGCCAAGGATGCGCTCGCTCAACGACGAAATGATTTCGTCACCGTCTTTGAGAGCGGTACATACCAAACCACGGAGGGTACCACAGTCTTCTTCGGTAATGATTACATCGTGCGAAACGTCAACCAAACGACGCGTCAGATAACCGGCGTCGGCCGTCTTCAAAGCGGTATCTGCAAGACCCTTACGGGCACCGTGGGTAGAGATAAAGTACTCGAGCACGGACATACCCTCCTTAAAGTTCGAAAGAATCGGGTTCTCGATAATTTGTGCGCCTTCGGCACCTGCCTTTTGAGGCTTGGCCATCAAACCACGCATACCTGCAAGCTGTGCAATCTGGTCGGCCGAACCACGGGCACCAGAGTCGAGCATCATGAACACGGCGTTGAAGCCTTGATCGGCCTCGGTCATCTGCTTCATGAGTGTCTTCTTGAGGTTGGTGTTGACGTGCGTCCAAGTATCGATAACCTGGTTGTAACGCTCGTTGTCGGTAATGAAACCCATGTTGTAGTTCATGGTAATCTGGTCGATTTCCTCGTTACCACGCTTAACCATGTCTACTTTCTCCTTCGGGATGATAATATCATCAAGGTTGAAGGAGAGGCCGCCTTCGTAAGCCTTGCGGTAACCAAGGTTCTTGATACCATCAAGGAACTCGCAGGCACGAGCCATACCAACAGTCTTGATAACCAGGGTAATAACATCGCGCAGCGATTTTTTGGAGATGACCTTATTGATATAACCACACTCGTAGGGAATGATTTCATTAACGATAACACGACCTACTGAGGTTTCGACAATGTGCTTAATCTTATTGCCAGACTCGTCTACATCGTCTACCAGTACCTTAACGGGGGCATGCACATCTACACGCTTCTCGTTGAAGGCTATGAGTGCTTCTTCAGGGCCATAGAAGGTAAGACCTGTACCCTTGGCACCGGAACGCAACTTAGTAATGTAGTAAAGTCCGAGCACCATATCCTGAGAAGGAACGGTGATAGGTGCACCATTAGCAGGGTTGAGGATGTTGTGGCTCTGGAGCATGAGCATTTGAGCCTCGAGTATGGCTTCGTTGCTCAAAGGGAGGTGAACAGCCATCTGGTCACCGTCGAAGTCGGCGTTGAACGCAGTACATGCAAGGGGGTGCAGCTGGATAGCTTTACCTTCAATCATTTTAGGCTGGAAAGCCTGAATACCGAGACGGTGAAGCGTCGGGGCACGGTTCAAGAGTACAGGGTGACCGCACATTACGTGCTCAAGGATATCCCAAATAATAGGCTCACGACGATCTACAATCTTCTTGGCACTCTTAACTGTCTTTACAATACCACGTTCAATAAGCTTGCGGATGATAAACGGTTTGTAAAGTTCGGCTGCCATGAGTTTGGGCAAACCGCACTCGCCCATTTTAAGTTCAGGACCTACAACGATTACAGAACGTGCAGAGTAGTCTACACGCTTACCAAGGAGGTTCTGACGGAAACGTCCTTGCTTACCCTTGAGAGAGTCGGAAAGCGATTTGAGAGGACGGTTACTGTCGCTCTTTACAGCTGAACTCTTGCGTGAATTGTCGAAGAGACTGTCGACAGATTCCTGAAGCATACGCTTTTCATTACGCAAGATGACTTCGGGGGCCTTGATTTCGAGCAAACGCTTGAGACGGTTGTTGCGGATGAGCACTCGACGATAAAGGTCGTTGAGGTCGGAGGTTGCGAAACGACCACCATCAAGGGGTACAAGCGGACGCAAATCGGGAGGGGTGACAGGAATAACCTTCATAATCATCCACTCAGGCTTGTTGCGCTCGCGGCTTGAACGGAACGATTCTACAACCTGAAGACGCTTGAGTGCCTCGTTCTTGCGCTGCATGGAAGAGTCGGAGTTTGCGCGGTCGCGTAACTCGTATGAGAGGCTGTCAAGGTCAAGATTCTTGAGGAGGTCGTAAATGGCCTCTGCACCCATCTTGGCAATAAACTTGTTGGGATCGGTATCCTCAAGATATTGGTTGTCTTTAGGGAGTTTCTTGAGCAAATCGAAATACTCATCCTCTGTGAGCAGGTCGAGTTTGGCAACATCATCTGCAAGCACACCGGGCTGGATAACTACGTAGCGCTCATAATAGATGATGGAGTCGAGTTTCTTAGTGGGGATACCGAGCAGATAACCCATTTTGTTGGGCAGTGAACGAAAGTACCAGATGTGGGCTACGGGCACTACTAACTGTATGTGACCTGCACGCTCACGACGTACTTTCTTTTCGGTAACCTCTACACCACAACGATCGCAGACAATGCCTTTATAACGAATACGTTTGTACTTTCCGCAATGACATTCGTAGTCTTTGGTCGGACCGAAAATGCGTTCGCAGAAAAGACCGTCACGCTCGGGCTTATAGGTGCGGTAGTTGATGGTTTCGGGCTTCAGCACCTCACCATACGAATTCGCCATGATTTCTTCGGGTGAAGCCAAACCAATGGTGATCTTCGTAAAGTTACTCTTTATCTTATTATCTCTTTTAAATGCCATGTTCTAAGGAATGAAAGATGTTGGGAGTGAATGAAAGTCGCAACACTTTGCCAACGGCAAACACCAACAAGGTGATACTGCCGTTGCAAAGGTCGGTGACTTTAATTAGTCGAGCGTGATGCTCAAGCCCAAGCCGCGAAGTTCATGAAGCAGCACGTTGAGCGATTCGGGAATACCCGGGGTGGGCATCGTGTCGCCCTTAACAATGGCTTCGTAGGCCTTGGCACGGCCTGTAACGTCGTCGGACTTGATAGTGAGGATTTCTTGAAGCACGTGCGAAGCACCAAAGGCCTCGATTGCCCAAACCTCCATCTCACCAAAACGCTGACCACCAAACTGGGCCTTACCGCCAAGAGGTTGCTGCGTGATAAGTGAGTACGGACCAATGGAACGGGCGTGCATCTTGTCCTCTACCATGTGGCCGAGTTTCAGCATGTATGTGATACCTACAGTTGCCTTCTGGTCGAATGCCTCACCAGTTCCACCATCATAAAGCTGAGTAGAACAATAACGGGGCAAACCTGCTTTGTCTGTCCACTCGCAAAGATCTTCGAGTTTGGCACCATCGAAAATGGGGGTTGCAAACTTCACTCCCAATTTGCGGCCAGCAGCTCCAAGCACAGCTTCGAATATCTGACCGAGGTTCATACGCGAAGGCACACCCAACGGGTTGAGCACAATGTCGACAGGAGTTCCATCCTCAAGGAAGGGCATATCTTCCTGACGAACAATCTTCGAAACAATACCCTTATTACCGTGACGACCGGCCATCTTATCACCTACTCCAATCTTACGCTTCTTAGCTACATAAACCTTGGCCTGCTGGATAATACCAGAGGGGAGGTCATCGCCGATGGTGAGAGCGAACTTTTTGCGCTTGAGCACAGCATCAAGCTGATTATGCTTTTTGAGGTAGTTGATTACCAATTGACGAACCAAAGTGTTGATTCGCTCGTCATCGGTCCAGTCGTGCAGTTCGACAGCTGTGAAGTCGAGGCTGCTGAGTACAGACTTGGAGAACTTGGCTCCCTTTGCTATGATTTCAGAACCGATATTGTCCTTGACTCCCTGTGATACTTTATCACCTACAAGAGCCAAGAGTTTGTCGAGCAGAATACCCTTTAACGAAGCTGCATCTTTTGCAAAGTCGTCGTCGAGTTTCTGCAAGGTTATCTTATCTGCTGCCTTAGAGCTACGCGTCTTCTGAACACGAGCAAAAAGGCGCTTGTTGATAACTACACCTGCAAGCGAAGGATTAGCCTTGAGTGAAGCATCCTTTACATCACCGGCCTTATCACCAAAGATGGCACGGAGGAGTTTTTCCTCGGGAGTGGGATCGCTTTCGCCCTTCGGCGTAATCTTACCTATAAGAATATCGCCCGGAGCGATGCGGGCACCTATACGTACAATACCGGTGTCGTCGAGGTCCTTGGTAGCATCTTCACTGACATTGGGAATGTCATTGGTAAACTCTTCCATACCGCGCTTGGTTTCGCGCACTTCAAGCGAAAACTCATCCACATGTACCGAAGTGAGAATATCCTCACGAACCATGCGCTCGTTCAGCACAATAGCATCCTCATAGTTATATCCCTTCCAAGGCATGTAAGCTACTAAGAGGTTGCGTCCAAGTGCAAGCTCGCCATCTTCTGTGGCATAGCCCTCGGTAAGTATGTCACCTTTCTTAACACGTTGACCCTTTTCGCAGATAGGACGAAGGTCAATGGTCATGTTCTGGTTGGTACGACGGAACTTAGGTATATTGTATTCTTTGACATTCGAATCAAAGCTTACAAACTCTTCGTCTTCGGAACGATCGTAGGCTATGCGGATTGTAGTAGCATCTACAAACTCAATAACACCTTCGCCTTCAGCCGTAATCATGGTACGCGAATCTTCGCAAACTTGCTTTTCGATACCTGTACCTACAATAGGTGCTTCGCTTCGGATTAGGGGTACTGCCTGGCGCATCATGTTAGAACCCATCAACGCACGGTGGGCATCGTCATGCTCAAGGAAGGGAATGAGCGATGCTGCAATCGAAGCAATCTGCTGAGGAGCAACGTCCATCAATTCTACCTCTGAAGGAGGTACTACCGGATAATCTGCATCCTGACGACACTTTACTTTGTCGCGAATAAAGGTACCATCATCATTCAATGGAGCATTACCCTGGCCGATAATCTTACCTTCTTCTTCTTCTGCAGAAAGATATACGACTTCATTATTATCAAGATTAACTACCGAATTTTCTACCTTTCGATAGGGAGTCTCGATAAATCCAAGTTCGTCAATTTTTGCATATACACAGAGCGAAGAAATCAGACCGATGTTAGGACCTTCAGGCGACTCAATCGGGCAAAGACGGCCATAGTGCGTATAGTGAACGTCACGTACCTCGAAACCTGCGCGCTCACGCGACAAACCACCAGGACCAAGGGCCGAAAGACGGCGCTTATGAGTAACCTCGGCCAAGGGGTTAGTTTGGTCCATAAACTGCGACAACGCATTAGTACCAAAGAAAGAGTTAATTACGCTCGAGATAGTCTTGGCATTGATAAGGTCTGTAGGAGTAAACACTTCATTATCGCGTACATTCATACGCTCACGAATGGTGCGGCTCATACGTGCAAGACCGATGGCAAACTGGTTCGATAACTGCTCACCCACAGTACGTACACGACGGTTACTCAAGTGGTCAATATCGTCGACCGTTGCCTTTGAGTTAATCAACTCAATAAGATACTTAATAATCTCGATGATATCTTCGCGAGTAAGCACGCGAACATCCATATCGGTCGAGAGGTTTAGTTTCTTATTGATACGGTAACGTCCTACCTCACCAAGGTCATAGCGCTTCTCAGAGAAGAAAAGGTTATTGATAACTTCACGAGCTGAAGCATCATCTGCAGGGTCTGCATTACGCAACTGGCGATAGATAAACAGCACTGCCTCTTTCTCAGAGTTACAAGGGTCCTTCTGGAATGTATTGAAGATAATCGAATAATCAGAAGAAGCTCCTTCTTCATGGTGAAGAAGAATGCTCTGCACACCTGAATCGATGATAGTTTCAATGTGCTCAGGCTCAAGAACTGTTTCACGATCAAGAACAACATTGTTACGCTCAATAGATACAACTTCGCCAGTATCTTCATCTACGAAATCTTCTACCCAACTCTTAAGAACGCGTGCCGCCAACTTTCGGCCTACAACCTTCTTAAGATTTGTCTTATTTACCTTGACTTCTTCTGCAAGATTAAAAATCTGAAGGATGTCTCTATCATTCTCATAACCAATTGCACGAAGCAAGGTTGTTACGGGCAACTTCTTTTTACGGTCAATGTATGCATACATAACATTGTTAATGTCAGTAGCAAACTCAATCCACGAGCCTTTGAAAGGAATGATTCGTGCCGAATAAAGTTGGGTACCATTTGCATGAATGCTTGAGCCAAAGAAAACACCAGGTGAACGATGAAGCTGTGATACTACAACACGTTCTGCGCCATTGATGATAAAAGTACCATTGCTCGACATGTATGGTATAGATCCGAGAAATACGTCCTGTACAACAGTATCAAAATCCTCATGTTCGGGATCGGTACAATAGAGTTTTAGCTTAGCCTTCAAAGGCACACTATAAGTAAGGCCGCGCTCTAGACACTCCTGAATGCTGTAACGAGGTTCATCGATATAATAGTCAATAAATTCCAATACAAAGTTGTTGCGAGTATCAGCAATAGGAAAGTTCTCTGCAAAAACTTTATACAGACCATCATTCTTACGCAATTCACTGGGGGTGTCGAGCTGGAGGAAATCTCTAAAAGACTTTAACTGCACGTCCAAGAAATCAGGATAGGGCATCGGGTTCTTGACGGACGCAAAGTTGACACGTTGGTTTATTACTCTAGAAGACATTCTTGCTTTTGTTGGGGATAAATGATTGGTTTAAAAGTCTAAACGCATCAAGTAAAATACTAGAAACTTAAAGAACGAATAAACTCTTAAACAGAATGGTCTAAAAATACTACAAACAATTACATGTCTGAGAATAATCAGGACAGAATTGCAAGCAAAAAGGTTACTAAACTAAGTAAACGGCGCTAAATCTATATAATAAGAAGATAATTTTGCGCAAAAGCAACCTTTACAAAATATATAGACGCAAAAAGGTTATGAACCCTCTACCAGAGGATCCATAACCACTTCCCTATTTAAGGGTGTATATTAGGCGAGTTCTACCTCAGCACCAGCCTCTTCGAGAGCCTTCTTGAGTGCTTCAGCCTCTTCCTTAGCAACGCCTTCCTTAACCTTGCTGGGCGCGCCATCTACGAGGTCCTTAGCTTCCTTCAGACCGAGACCACAGTGCTCCTTAACAGCCTTAACAACCTGGAGTTTTGCAGCACCTGCGCTCTTGAGGACTACGTCGAAAGAGGTCTTCTCCTCAGCTGCAGCAGCAGCTGCAACGGGACCAGCAGCAACAGCAACAGCTGCAGCAGCGGGTTCGATTCCGTATTCTTCCTTGAGGATAGTTGCCAACTCGTTAACTTCTTTCACTGTCAAATTTACCAATTCTTCAGCGATAGCTTTGATATCTGCCATTTTTGTAATTGTATTTTTTGTTTTTGTTCTAAGTTAATTGTGGGGTTCGGTTATAAAACCGTTGTTTATTCGGGGCGCTCGCCCAGGGTCTTAAGCACACCGTGAATAGTCTGTCCTGCATTCTGGAGACCAGAAATAACATTCTTGGCAGGAGACTGGAGAAGAGCGACAACTTCGGCAATAACCTCGTTCTTGCTCTTGATTGCACACAATGTATCGAGCTGATCAGCACCTACATAAAATCCTTCCTCAGCATAAGCTGCTTTGAGTCCAGGAATACCATCCTTGCTAACTTCCTTAATGAGTTTAGCAGGAACGTTTGCAGTCTGACAGAAGAACACTGCCGTTGTACCCTTCAGGCAATCATAGAGGGGAGAGTAATCAATCTCAGATGCCTCGAAGGCTTTGTGCAAAAGTGTGTTTTTAACAACAACCATCTTGACTTCGCTACCGAAACACTTACGACGCAAATCTGAAGTAGCTTGCGCGTTCATACCGGTTACGTCTACAAGATAGAAGTGTGCATACTCTTTGAGTTTTTCACCGAGTTGCTCGATGATAATTGCTTTATCTTCCTTCTTCATGATTCAATTCAGTTTAGATTTCTTCTACAGACTTAGGATCAACCTTGATACCTTTGCTCATGGTAGATGAAAGATAAATACTCTTGATATATGTACCCTTAGCGGCCGTCGGCTTTAGCTTTATGATAGTTGCAATGAATTCCTTTGCATTACCATAAATCTGTTCAGGAGTGAAGCTTACCTTACCGATTGATGTATGAACAATACCAGTCTTATCAACCTTAAAGTCAATCTTACCCTGCTTAACCTCACGGATAGCTTTGGCAACATCCATAGTTACAGTACCACTCTTGGGGTTAGGCATCAATCCACGAGGACCGAGCACACGACCGAGGGCACCAATCTTACCCATGATGGCAGGCATAGTGATGATAACATCAATATCTGTCCAACCACCTTTAATTTTCTCGATATACTCATCGAGACCTACATAGTCAGCACCTGCTTCTTTTGCAGCAGCTTCAGCATCGGGCGTACAGAGGCAGAGTACTCGCACCTGCTTACCAGTTCCGTTGGGCAGCGATACAACGCCACGAACCATCTGGTTTGCCTTACGAGGGTCTACACCCAAACGTACGTCAATGTCTACGGATGCATCAAACTTGGTAGTGGTAATTTCCTTTACCAAAGACGAAGCTTCCTTCAACGAATATGCCTTCCCTGCTTCAATCTTGTCAGCGACTAACTTCTGATTTTTTGTCAGTTTACTCATTGTTTCAATTGAAGTTTAATTATTCAACAGGGAAGTCACCCTTTACTGTGATACCCATGCTGCGGGCAGTACCAGCTACCAAACGCATTGCACTTTCAAGCGTGAAGCAGTTCAAGTCGGGCATCTTATCTTCTGCAATAGCCTTAACCTGATCC
>CALCVT010000092.1 GCA_937906495.1 uncultured Prevotella sp. | reverse complement strand
GCCGTTAATTGCGGGATTCGGCATGTTAATTCACACTAAATCCCGCAGAACCTAATATAATAAGACAAACTACTCCTTAACCCAACACTTTATTCAACATGCGAAGAACCATACGCAAATACACAGCAAAAAACGTTGATGACTTACTTCTCAACGAACTGCTTACCCAAGCCGAACATACCCAAACTATGGGTAACCTTCAACTTTACAGCGTAGTAGTTACCCGAAGCGACGATATGAAAAGGCAACTCGCTCCCGCCCACTTTAATCAACCTATGGTTACTCAGGCGCCTGTCGTATTAACCTTTTGCGCAGACTACCACCGCACCACAGAGTGGGCCAAGCAACGTAAAGGACATCCTGGATATGACAACCTGCTCTCTTATCAGAATGCAGCAACCGATGCTCTACTCTTTTGCCAACGTTTCTGCGATCTCGCTGAAGCTCAAGGACTGGGTATCTGTTTCTTAGGAACAACAGTCTACCAACCACACGAAATCATACGGATTTTACAACTCCCTCGTTTAGTCATGCCAGTAGCCACTATAACTTTGGGATGGCCGGCTGAAAACCCAGCCCCTTCCGACCGACTGCCTCTATCAGCCATCCGCCACGATGAAACCTATCAAGAAGCCACTCCCGAAAGCATTAACCGTGACTATAGTTTGAAAGAATCACTCCCGGAAAATCAAGAATTCGTACGCATCAACCAAACTGAAACACTGGCACAAATATTTACCGATATCAGGTACACTGCGGCCGACTGCCAAGCAATGTCGGAAATTCTGCTCAAAACCCTCAAGCTACAAGGTTTTATGTAGAAAAAACGCCTGGTGGTTTGCCCGCCATAGGCTTTGCATTATCTTTGCATAAGATTGGAGACAATGCAGCAATACCGCACCATGCCAGCGAACTAACCCATTTATATATCTGTTTGTTCCTATAGACGCTTGCAGCAAATTTAAACATGCTCAGCAACAAACGGCAAAATACTCTGAGCCCACCCACATCCTAGCTGCACCATGTACTATATCCACGCCCTTTCTGCATAATTAAGCATACTACACTATGAACATTGGAGATATGGCTCCCGACCTGCTGGGCCTTGACGAAGCAGGTAACGAAATTCGACTCAGCCAATACCTGGGACGTAAAATCATACTCTACTTTTACCCCAAGGACAACACCTCAGGCTGTACCGCTGAGGCATGCAGTTTTCGCGACCACTATGCCCAGTTGTGCGATGCCGGATACGAAATAATTGGTGTCAGCATCGATTCAGCCAAGTCGCATCAAAACTTTATTGCCAAACAAGAACTACCCTTTCACCTTATTGCCGATACCGAAAAAAAATTGGTAGAAACTTTCGGCGTTTGGGGAGAAAAGAAAATGTACGGCCGCACCTATATGGGTACCTTCCGTACTACATTTATCATTGATGCAGAGGGACGCATTGAACAGATATTCCTCCCCAAAGCAATCAAGACAAAAACCCACGCAATCCAAATTTTGCAATTATCTAACAGCTAAGCAATTATGGCCAAAAATCCAGAAGAAACCATCCCTGCAGCCAACGAAAAGCTCAAAGCCTTGCAGGCTGCCATGGCAAAAATAGAAAAGGACTTTGGTAAAGGATCCATCATGAAGATGGGCGATCAACAAACCGAAGATGTTGAAGTAATACCAACCGGCAGCCTTGCACTGAATGCTGCATTGGGCGTTGGCGGATATCCCAAAGGCCGCATTATCGAAATTTACGGCCCTGAATCTTCAGGTAAAACAACCCTTGCCATTCACGCCATTGCCGAAGCCCAAAAGGCAGGCGGCATTGCAGCCTTTATTGATGCCGAACATGCCTTCGACCGCTTTTATGCGGCCAAACTAGGTGTCAATGTCGACGAACTACTCATTTCGCAACCCGACAATGGAGAGCAAGCACTCGAAATTGCTGACCAACTTATCCGCTCATCAGCCATCGACATCATAGTTATTGACTCAGTAGCTGCACTCACCCCCAAAGCTGAAATAGAAGGCGACATGGGAGACAATAAAGTAGGCCTTCAAGCCCGCCTTATGAGTCAGGCCCTTCGCAAACTTACCTCGAACATCAGTAAAACAAACACCACTTGCATCTTTATCAACCAGTTACGCGAGAAGATTGGCGTTATGTTTGGCAACCCCGAAACAACTACCGGTGGCAATGCACTTAAGTTTTACGCTTCAGTACGCCTAGACATACGCCGTGTCACTACTCTTAAAGATGGTGATACCCCCATTGGTAATCAAGTACGCGTAAAGATTGTAAAAAATAAAGTAGCACCTCCTTTCCGAAAGGCTGAATTTGAAATCACCTTTGGCGAAGGCATCTCGCACACAGGCGAAGTTGTTGACCTAGGCGTAGAACTCGGCATTATTAAAAAGAGCGGTTCATGGTTCAGCTATGGCGAAACCCGCCTTGGACAAGGACGCGATGCCGTTAAAAAAGTCATCAAAGACAACCCTGAGTTGACCGAAGAAATTGAGCAAAAAATTGCCGAAGCACTCAAACAGCAAGACGAAGCATAGGCTACCGGTCGCACAGCATCCAAAAGTCGATTTTAAAAGCATGCATCACACTAAAGCCGGGAAGACAACATAGGCCTGTCTTTCCGGCTTTAGCTTTTACTCTCAACAACTTTATGAAAATTCAACTCATTGTTATCGGACGTACCACCGACAAGCATCTTACCGCCCTGATTAACGACTATGCTGAACGCATCAAGCACTATCTACCTTTTGAACTCGAAGTTATTCCTGAACTCAAAAACACCAAGGCACTCACTCCCGCCCAACAAAAGGAACGCGAAGGCGATTTACTACTCAAATCACTTAAAGAGGGCGACTGGCTAGTACTTCTTGATGAAGGGGGTACTGAATTCCGCTCCATTGACTTTGCAGACTACCTTGAAAAAAAACAAAGACAAGCAGCCCGCAGACTGGTTTTTGTTATCGGTGGTCCCTATGGTTTTTCGCCTGCAATCTATACATTAGCGCGAGAGAAAGTATCGCTTTCGAAAATGACATTCTCGCACCAAATGATTCGTCTGTTTTTTACCGAACAGCTCTATCGTGCCATGACTATTCTACGAGGCGAACCCTACCATCATGAATAAATGGTATTTTTTCTTTAGACGAAGGCCGGCTATAACAAGCAAACAAACTTACAAAAGAATCAAACTACATATTATTTTACTGCTGGTTATCAGCATGTACAGCTATGCAGATGCACAAAATCAGCGTCTGCGCATTATGGAATATAATGTAGAAAATCTTTTCGACACACTACACGCTGAAGGAAAAGCCGACTACGAATTTACCCCTCAAAGCGAACGAAGATGGAACACACCGCGCTACTGGAGCAAACAAGTCAAACTCTCCAAAGTTATTGCCGCAGTAGGAGGGCTTACCCCACCCGACCTTGTAGCACTTATCGAAGTAGAAAACGACACTGTGGTCAACCACTTAATTAACCGCACAAAACTTTGGCGCTTGGGTTACCAATACATCTGCACGCAATCGGCCGATACACGCGGACTAAATGTAGCATTACTTTACCTGCCTCACCGATTCCGTCCCATTATAACCCATACACTGCGCATACCACCAACTTCGCATAAACTGGCCTTTACTCGCGACGTACTGCATGTAGCAGGCGAACTTACAACTGGCGACACGCTCGACCTCCTTATTTGTCACTTTCCAAGTCGACGGAACGGAAAACTTTCAGAGCGCTACCGCAATCAAGTTGCTCAAAATGTCCGACGTTATACTGATAGCTTGATGACCAAACGGCAAAATCCTGCAATTATCCTAACTGGCGATTTTAATACATGGTATCCCGAAGACTGCCTCAAGCTACACTTTGGAGTACAACTACTTGAAACAAACAACATACAACCCCATACACTCTACATTCTAAGTCATCAACTTCAGGCTACACACAATATACGTGGCACATACAAGTTTCGTGGCGAATGGAATCAGCTTGATCACTTTATCGTTAACGGAGCGTTGCTTCAGCCTCCCAGCCACTCTAGGGCACTACATATTCAGAAAAAAGCGTGCCGTATTGCCGACTTTAAATTTCTGCTGCAACACGAACGGAATGGCGAAGGTGTACGTCCGCGCCGTAGCTTTTTAGGTAACTTCTACCAAGGGGGCTATAGTGACCATTTACCACTGGTACTCGATCTCAATTTTTAAAACAAATAGCAACCTGCAAAGTATACTTTTATAAATCTACAAACAGACTAACTCTTGCCAAAAGAAAGACAAAAATCGGGCTGACTTGTACACAAGTCAGCCCGCATCGCTATAAAACGATTGCTCATATTCCCTTATTCACAGAAAATTCATTCAGAGCAGACTCTCTAGTAATAGAACTTATCGTATCCATCCCATCTACCCCATATTTCATTAAATCTTCATTGTTCAGAACTTT